>NZ_CP145903.1:1261507-1576884 GCF_049569215.1 Salinimicrobium sp. TIG7-5_MAKvit
GAGACGAACCTGACGAAAGGTCCATCATTAAGCCCCCTGTGGCGCTCCAGCTTAAGCACTTCTTTTCCTTCGTCTATCTGCAGAAGATGAGCCACCGTGGTGGAAGCTTTTTCCCAAGATACCTTGATTACATAGTTGACAAACTCCACCCCCTGGCTGTACATTTCCTCGCTGAAACTCGCCCAGTTGCTCAATTTGGTGCTGACAGTTTCTTTTACGGCACGGGTGCCCACCCCTTTTTTTCGTACCAACAGGTTTTCGTGCTCTAGCTTATTGGTAGCCTGTCGGACGGTATTTCGGGAAATACCGAGAATTTTGGCCAAGTCTACTTCTTTCGGCAATAGTTTTCCCTCCTGATACTCAGGCTTCTTTATGATCTCCCGCAGCAGTTGTTCCACTTGGTAATGTAGTGGAAGACTGCTGCTGTGATCCAATTTGAATTCTATCTCTTTTGGCACTTCTTCAGAGGTTGTTGTCATTTTTATTGGGGTAATGTTAATTAGTAAAAATACGAATATTGTGCGGTTAATATTTTTTTCCTGTTGACTCACTACTAGGCATCTCCAGCTTTAGGTTCCAGGAAGGAATATTATCCCCTTAAAACCTCGGCACATCTTCAAATACCTTTCCCACCGTCGACAGGCTCCAGTCATCAGTACGGAAGGGAGCCAGGGGGAGGCCGGCCGAATTGTACAGGTCAAGTTCTCCTGGATTGTCGCTCCACGCATAGCGAACAGCTACGGGAACTTTAACTTCTGGAGCGGCAACCATAATCTGATCTCCTTGCAGGCAAGCCTGGGCCCAATAGAACTTCTTATCGGCACCGGCGATCTGAAAGCCTCTGATATACCCATACCTGTCGGTAGTTTGCAATCCTTCCCCCACAAAATTGAAATGGAGAAGTATTTTGCCCCCCTGAAGCTCCATATCCTTGTACTGTGGACTCCTCGCCAGCACGTCTCGGTCATAGGCTTGTGCAAGAGCCAGCATGCCAAGGCGTTTTCCAACATCTTCCTTGTTTTGGGGATGGATATCTCCGGCTTCTCCAAGGTCAATGGCTACCCCCATACCTGTATTCGGTTCCTGCAGGGCCAACGTCTGTGCTTCCCTTAGCTCCGCCCACGTCGATTCCTGAGGTTGCTCTGTTTCCTCCCGGTAGTTTGCCAGCTGGACAAAGAGGAAAGGAAAATCGCCTTGCGCAAACTGCTTTCTCCAATCCCTGATGAGAGCAGGAAATAGATCGCCATACTCAGCAGCCCGTAGTTCATTTGACTCTCCCTGATACCAGATGACGCCTTTGATGCCAAGTGCTGTCAAAGGGGCAATGGTGCCGTTAAAAAGGACGCTGGGGGAGGAAAAAGGGGAAGCATTCGGCAATTTGGGGGCATCAAATTCGGTAGGGGAAATCCCCTTACCCTTACGGTACTCCCAGGTTCCCCAGAGCACTTCATTGCCCCAGAAGGCATTGGTCGTAAAGCCTCCAATACCTCCGGCATCAAAAACCCTCACTACAAGAAGATTATCCCGCTCCTTAAGCAGGCTCGCTGCCACTTTGTAGTTTCTATGATTATGTCTTCCAAAGGTTTCACCAACCTTTTTTCCATTAACCCAGGTAATATCATAATCATCGATCTGTAGCAATTGTAAATCTAAGGAATCGCCTTTGAAGTTTTCCGGCAGATCAAAATTCTTGCGAAACCATACGGCCCCGTCGAAATTCCTGAGGTCTTCCATTGACTCCCAGGTGTTACCTGCTACCTCGACAGGTTTCCATTCAGAAGAAGCTTTTACTGAAGACTGATACCATTTTTCCTGCATTCCGGGACCTGTATAATAGTCTTCTTTGGACCAGGACTCGGACCCACTCTCAAATGCCTGCCTCAGCTCCTCAAAACTTTTGGTTTGTTTCAAGTTAAACTGTGGGAATTCTTCGAGGACTTCATTGCTCATCCAGGTTTCTATTGCCGTGGCACCAAGATTTGCTGAGATCAGTCCGATGGGAACCCCGGTATTTTTGTGGACAGATTTTCCAAAGTGGTAGGCAACCGCCGAAAAATTTTCAATGTTCTCCGGGGTTAGCCTCTGCCATCCATAGTTGACAGCTTCCCGTCGCGGCATATAATCCATTTCCGGCTGAACCTTGAGCAGACGGATCTCTGCCTTCCCGATCCATGCCGTATCGGTCTCCCTGAAATCGGTGCTACGTATCGGCCATTCCATATTGGATTGGCCCGAGGCGATCCACACATCCCCGACGAGCACATCCTTTAGCTCCTCCTTGTAGTTTCCGGAGGAGATCTCAATGGTATAAGGCCCTTTTTCTTTTAGTGCCGGAAGCTCTACCCGCCATTGGCCATCTGCATTAGCCCTGGAGGATACTTTTTTGCCTTTCATACTCACGGCCACTTTTGTTCCGGGGGAGGCTGTCCCCCAGACAGCTATGGGCATCTCTCGTTGCAACACCATCTCATCGGTAAAAAGGGAGCCGAGTTGAAAAAATTCCTGCGCCCTTAATGAGAAGCTCGATAAAACCAAAATAAAAAAGCAGATCCCCTTCGCGGGGAAAGGAATCTGCTTGATGAAACTTAATGCATTTTTCATAGGTACTCTTATTAGCCAGTTTGCCTGATTAAGTTAGCCCAATTTCATTTTCCTCTGGGTGGCGCAATCTTACTTCCGCACATAAGCCTTGATCGTGGCACATTTCTGTCCTTCTGAAGCTCCATAGGGGCGAATGGTATAATCACCCACAGCAGCCGGAACGATAAAGGTCTCTGCATAATGAACTATAAATGGCTCAAACGCCCCCGTAGGACTTTCCACGATGGCCTCCCTTCCTTCCACCAGGTTCAGAACGTTGACCCCTCCCCCGGTGTTGTGTGGAGCAGTACCGGTAAACCAATGGCGGCGGGTCTCTATATGGACCGTCGGAGACAGACCTGTACTTTCTTCTATCCAGCCATCTCCTTCGGCCACCTTTTCGATCTTATTGATCAATTCCCTCTTACTAAAGTCTTCTTTCCGCGACCAGTCGATCACCTTCTCCCCGTGCTCAATATTGATCGGACGTGGCAACCCATCCAGACCCATTCGTCCCCAATCCCAGAGCTTAAAGGTGAAGATATAGGGAGTTGCGCTGATCTCCAATACAACGCTGTCTTCTCCCGAACAGTGAACGGTACCGTTAGGAATGAGGATATGGTCGTGTTTCTTAATTACATATTTGGCAACATATTTATCAGCATCAAAGTGGCCGCCGGTTTCCTGGGCCTCCTTTAGCTGGGAGATAAATTTCTCAGGCTGGACATCATCTTTAAAACCCAGGTATACCACGGCACCTTCCTCAGCCGCCATCATATAGTAGCTCTCGTCCTGAGTATATGGCATTCCAAACTTTTCTTTTATATATTCCTTACTTGGGTGAACCTGCAGACTTAGGTTCCCTCCTTTCATCGTGTCGAGGAAATCGAAACGGATCGGGAATTCAGCACCAAATTTGTCGGTGACATAGCTTCCTAACAAATCAGTAGGCTCTCTTAGCGTAAGATTGATGGCAGGCGTTTCAAAAGTCTCTTCCCCAAAACTGAGCAGGATGCTGTTTTCTTCCGGCACACAGTCGAAACTCCAGGCATAATTAACAGTAGAGCGGTCAAGGTCCATCACCTCTTTCATCCATTGTCCCCCCCAGGGTCCCGGATCGAAGAAAGGCACCACCCGAAAGGGCTGCTTGTTTACCTGCTCTAGTGCCTGTGTCAGGACCTCTCCGGAAATTCCCTTAGGTTGCTGTTTTTTATTGGCATCGATAAAAATATCGACCTGTTCGAAAATAGCCATTTTATGGCGATCCAGCATCCGCCAATCCACGAAGTAAGACTGCTTATAGCGCCGTGCAACATCAATGTTGTTATTAGACACCCCAATATTCCCCAATTCATTGCTTCGCATGCGTTGTTGGATTTCCCAGCGCGACATATCTATATAAACTAGAACATCAGCATCGGCACATAACCTAGCCCCGGGACCATAGATCACTTTTAAAGGACTTGAATCCTTTTCGATCTGAACCTTGAGCTCCCTTAGCCTTGAAGGATCAAAAAAATCATTCATTTCAAGGTCCGTCATGTAACCGAAAATTCGGTCATCTGTAACATATGGAAAGACCATTTCGGATATGCTGTTTTCATCCTTAAAACCAGCAGTAGACTTATAGCTACTGTGGGGGCCTAAGTATTGTTTAATGGCCGTTTGCACCTCGGAATCATCCACGCCCTGATAAGTGTCAATCACCAAAGTTGTAACAGATGGTCCGGAAACGACACTGAGTTTTTCGCTTATTTGTTTAAATATATTTTCCCAACCCACAAAGATTTCATCTTCACTTTCGCTAATTTTTATCTTTGGAGTTTTATCGTAATTCGATTTCATTTTGATTTTCTTTTTTCTTTGGCCTTAAGGGCCGAATTATTTTATAAGTTATACTTGATCAAAAACTAATACAAATAGAATTTCCTGCTATAGTTTTTAAATTTTCCTTATCTATTATTGGAAGACTGCCCTGTTACAAGAACAGTCCTAAAGTGCAACTTTTTAAAAGTCCTTTCATTTTTCCTTGGGTTGTATTAAAAATCATTCTAGTTAAATGAAGTATGTTCCATCTTAAATAATTGCCACATTCCCTGTAGACCCGCATATTTGGTCTGTACTGCGGCGGTTATTTGGATTCCAGTTTCAGGTAACCAGGAGCGCTCCCTAATTCGTTTTTCAATAAAAGGTATAATCTCTGCTTTGCTCTCCATGATACCCCCTCCGAGTATAAGCTTATCCGGATCGTAAGCGTGTAATAAATTGATTATCGCTGCCGACCAGGCTTCCATACTTTTCAATTTTAATGCTTCCGCTGTGGTGTCGCCTTGTGCAGCTGCCGTAAAAATATTTTTAAAACTCAAGTCTTTCGCTTTGAACAGGCTGCTATCCTGATAGTCTGGGATCTTCTCCAAATTCTTTGAAAGTGCCCAGGTAGATCCCGCAGTTTCCACACAGCCTTTATTACCACAATTACAAAATTCTCCTTCAAAATCTATGGACATATGCCCTCCGAGATTTCCCGCCAGATAATTACGGCCTCGGAGCAGATGTCCTTCCAGGAGCACGGCCGATCCCATTCCAGTCCCCAAAGTCACCATTAGCAAATTATTATATCCCTTTCCCGCGCCATGCTGCCATTCCCCGACCAAAGCTGCTCTTGCATCATTTTCTATAAGTAACGGCACCTGCCAATGTTTTTCAGCCCATCCACAAATGTCTGCTGTGTGGGCATCGGGATACTTCACGTATCTGGAAATTATCTGTTTGTTCTTAAAATCTATTATTCCAGGAAATGCAATGCCGATTCCTTTTAAGACATAGTCCGCCCTCTTGAGCTGGTTAATATCTGCTACCAACTCCTCCAGCCTATACTCCATACTCATGTGTGCTTTGGCATCCAGAATGGTGGCACGCACTATTTCCCCATGTTGATCCAGTAAGGCCATTTTAATACGGGTTCCCCCCATATCGATCCCTAAAAATACTTCCTTCAAATTCTTTTCTTTTACCTGAACCTACAGGCCAGGCCCATTAATTTTCCGCTTATTATCAATTGAATCTCCCAATTATCATCCTTCCTCAGATTTAACTTCCATTTCAGCCAACTTCTCAGGGGATCTCCAGCTTTTTTCAATTTCCTCCAAACTTCTCTGTTTGGTCTCAGGAATATAGAACCAGGTAAAGATGAGCAGAAAGATTGCGTTCCCCATGAAGATAAAAAAGGTGGTTGCACCTCCAAGATTGTCCAGCGCCATAGGAGTGAGTTGGGTGATCAAAATTACACCTATCCATAAAATTAGGGTACAGAATGACATGGCCACACCCCTGGTTTTTGTTGGGAAAATCTCCGAAATAAGCACCCAGGGAATAGGTCCCAAAGAGGTTGCAAAACTTGCAATAAATCCCAGGATGAACAATAGCAACCAGGGGCCTCCAAAGATCTCATATTGAAAACACAGTCCAGTACCAAGAAGACACAGGATCATTCCGGTCACACCGCCGAGGAGTAACTTCCTTCTTCCCGCTTTGTCGATGAGCCAGATGGCCACAAAAGTAAAAACAGTGTTAATAATCCCTATTAAAATAGTTTGAAAAAAGGCAGACTCTACACCCATTCCAATACTCTTGAAGATCTCAGGAGCAAAATAAATGATTGCATTGATTCCGGTGATTTGAGAGAAAAGTGCCAGCACCACCCCTACTATCAGGGCCATCCTATACTTCTTGCCAAAAAGCTCTCTAAAGGTGCCTCGCTCCTCATTTAAAGTTGACTTTATTTCATTTTCGATAGCGGGAGCCTCAGAACCGTTGATCCTGACCAACACATCCCGGGCTTTCTCATCCTGACCATTAGCCAAAAGCCATCTGGGGCTTTCAGGGACCAAAAACAAAAGAAAGAAAAAGATTCCTGCAGGGATAATCTCTGACCCCAGCATCCACCTCCATCCATATTCTACATTCCACTGGGTATCACCAGAGACAGAAATCAGATAGTTCACTATGTATATGACATTTATTCCCAGCACGATGGCCAATTGATAAACACTAACCAGGGTACCTCGAATCTTTGCAGGGGCCGATTCTGAAATATATAAGGGGGACAACATAGAAGCAGCTCCCACACCTACACCTCCAATAAACCTGGCTACAATAAAAAAAGTAAGGTCATTTGCCATGGCCGAACAAACGGCAGAGATGGAAAATAGGAGCGCAGTAACCAGGAGGATCTTCTTACGACCCCATCTGTCACTTGCGTAACCCGCTACCATAGCTCCCAGGACGCAGCCCCAGATAGCGCTACTGGCTGCCCAGCCAACCATTGCCGGACTCAGGTCAAATTTTTCCTGTAAAAAACCGATTGCTCCTGCAATCACGGCAGTGTCATACCCGAAGAGCAATCCGCCCAGGGCAGCTACAACGGTTAATTTGATGATGTATTTCTTCGAAATCTGTGCTGTTGGCATGTTTCAGTTTTTAAGAGGCTACTTATTAAATTGAATTTTTACAAAGCGAGGTCTGTAAAGATTAGGTTTGTCCTCAATGATGTCAAAGAATTTAAAACTGTTGACGTTATAGCTTATCAATAATTCTCCAGGTTTAGAAATGGCAGGATGTGCTTTGGCATTATAGGTAAAAAGGTCCGGATCATTAACCTCCTCAGAGGTATTCCAGATTTCCTGTTTATCACCAAAAGGTCCGACGGGTGAATCCGCCAGCTGCATATAAATATTTGGATTAATTCCGCCTCCCTGATAGATCAAAGCATATTGACCATTTTGCAATTTTGATACACTGAGTTCATTCGATACCTGTTCAGCAAGGACTTCCATGATGTTGTGATCTTTGGTCCAGGTATCTGCTGCTTTAAATTCCCAGGTACTGAAATCCTCAATAGTTCCAGCATTAGTTCTTGCAACTACCAGTTCCTTATTTGGTCCTCTCACTCCGTAGATATATACCTTCTCTCCTTCTATATACACTCCTGCACCATACGAAATTGGTGGCCCCGAGAGTTCTTTTCGGGAATGAGGAATGTTCAACTGTCTTTGGGGATCCAGAGGTAGCTGGTTTTTATTTTCAAATACCAACAAATCATTCCCAACTTCTTCAAAAGGAAAAGGACTTCCGTCGTGGGTGTCTCTAATTTGGTACGCAAATATGTATAAATTGTCATTTGCCGGATTTACAAAGCCATCTCCAAGCCAATAGTATTCATCATCCTGGGTATCTGGCGTAAACATGGTCGTTTTATTTCCAGAGGTATCCTCGGATAAAAAGAATTCGGTTGTGGAAGGATCCTGTCCCTTTTTATATAGTCCTACGGAGTTATGGACCATCAGGTATCCGGGTTCTAGTTTTCCATCTCGGATCTCTCCGAACATTGTATCGCTGAAAAGAAACAATATACTGTCCGAAGCTGTTGAAGTATCATCGCCTGAGTAAGGAATGGCAAATATTCCATCACCTCCGAACCAGCCCGAGTCCCTTTTAAATACGGCACTCCACTCGGGTGCCGGAGCAACTGAAAACTCGAGGTTGGTGTCAGGTTCATCCGGAACTTCTTTTTTCTGTTCCTTATCGGAATTACATGACCACAACAGAGTGGAAAAAAATAGTAGGCGAATTAAAGATTTACCCTTGGATAGTTGGTACATAATTTTCTAGTTTTCACACCCGGTTTAAGGAAAACCCCAGGTATTGATTAAAAATATCCAGCAGCTCAGTGGAGGCTTGGTATGGCCTGGACTACTGCTGTGATTAAAATTATTCTTTTGATATTTAATCTTTTGGTTCCGGTTTAAAGGTGTAGAGAAAGGTCTCGATTCCCAAACCAAGAACTGTCAGATCAATCTCTAATGAGAGTTGAAGTTGGTCTACACTGAGAGTCACTATTTCATACCGTTCTTCCTGAATAATATCCGGCGTAAAGACATTATATTTTTCCATAACAAAGAATTCACCATCCTCCGTAATGTACCAGTTAGCATAAGGTGTTAAACCATCAAATCCACAATTACCGGTTCCTGTAATTGCACCGTAGTCTATGCTCATGGTGCCATCAGCATTAAATAAGAACGCGTTGTCCTTTTCACAATCATTGATCACCTCCTCATTATCTTCATTAACATGCTTTATTGATGTCCATACCCATTTTTTAGTAACCAGATTGTCCAAAGGAGATAAAGTTACTACCGTCGTGAGATCACTAGTCTGGGTTTTGCCTGCATCCGTGACGGCTGTGAATGTAAAGCCCACAAGTTCATCCACATCTGCTACGGTAGGTTCGTAAGCGAACTGATAATCAAAGCTTGTGCCGGAGGCCTGAACTTCCAATGTGCCTCCATTGCCAAAGCTTTCATCAACTTCCAGGTTAACGGTCTTTTTGATCTTAAGACTTTCAAGATCCTGATCGGTCTTTACGTGAACAGAAACAGTAAGGGTCTCATCTGACTGAAGTACCGTGCGGTACTGTCCTTTCCCTGGACTCTTCTGTGCATCAAGTTCGATGATAAAGTCTCCCTGGTCGAAATAATCTTCTGGTCCCTGGGCGTCATCCGCTTCACAGCTTAGCACCAGTGGCAGACAAAGCATAAGACCAATCCTAAATATTTTAAATTTTTTCATTGCTTACATTATTAAATTATTTCCTGAATTAATAACCGTCGTTCTGTGGCAGATTTGGGTTAACATCTCGTTCCCTTTGTGGTATTGGAAACAAGTAGTGAGTGTTTGAGACCTGGACACCTTTGGCATCCATTACCGCTTCTTCTAATCTGCCTAAACGGACCAGATCAAACCAGCGCTTGCCTTCAGCGACAAATTCTCTTCCTCTTTCGGCTACTATCAAGTCTATGAAGCCTTCAATATCAGAAGCTTCTACCTCTTCCAGGCCAGCACGTTTCCGTACAATATTCAGGTACTCATTGGCTTCTTCAAAATTTCCTAGTCTTGCTTGTGCTTCTGCATAGATTAACAGTACATCAGAATATCGGAGCACTGGAAAATCCTGGAAGGAATCTCCTGCAGTCGGCTCGGCGATTCTGTCCCAGTACTTATCAATCCATACGCGATCCAGATTCACTGTGGTTCCGTCATTGGCCTGGAATTCAGTTAGGAAGGTAGCTTCCCTGCGCTCGTCTTCTTCTGAAAAAGTCTCATATAGATCATTAGTAGCATATTGCCAACCCTGGGCATTAGTAATACCAGCTTCAGAACTTAACACAGAAGGCAAAAGTCTTACATTGAATTGTCCCACCTCCCAGAAAGAAATAGCACCGCCTCCGTTTCCAAAACCTACGGAAAATATAGCTTCTTGGCCACCTCTGTTAGTCATTCTAAAATTATCCGAGAAATCCTCCCATAAGTCGTAAGGATGTTCATTAATTACTTCCATCGCTTCTTCAGATGCCAATTGGTATTCTCCCATGGTCAGATATACTTTCGCCAACAGAGCTGTGGCAGCTCCACTTGTAGCCCTCCCTTGTTGAATTTCACCATCTTTAGGCAGGTCTTTGGCATCTCTCAAGTCCTGGACGATCTGTGCATAAATTTCATCAACGGAAGATACTTCAGGATTAAGCGGTGTTTCTTCCGAGACCAGAAGAGGTACTTCTCCGAACATCCTCACCAGGTTGAAATAAAGTAGTCCTCGTAAGAATTTTGCTTCGTTCACCAGACGGGCTCTGAGCTCCTCATCCATATCGATTTGAGGAACCCTGTCTATAGCAATATTTGCTAAGTAAATGGTCTTATAATGCATTTGCCAAATCTCCAGGACAGCTGCATTTTCTGCATTATGGCTGAAGTTAGCAAGCTGGTCGAACTGAGGAGTTCCGAGTTGATTAGAAAGCATCTCGTCCGAAGCTAATCCCATGGTCACCCAAAAAGTACTGTGATAAACCCCAGCCGTGTTGCCAGCATTGTACGAACCCAGATAAGCATAAATTGAATTAACAGCAGCAATTGCATCTTGCTGAGTGGTGTAGTAGTTGCTTGTCGCAACCTGATTTTGAGGGTCTTCTTCCAGAAAGTCACTACAGGAAGAAAAGCTCCCAAGAAGAAAGATCCCAAAAATGACCTTTAAAGATTTTGATCGTAAACTTTTCATATCTTCTTTTTTTTATTTTTAAAATCCTAAGTTTATTCCTACAGTGTAAGTTTTAGCCAGTGGATATGTTCCACTGTCGATACCTACAATATTAGTAGACCCTGCATAAGCGTTACTCTCAGGATCATAGCCACTGTAATCAGTTATGGTGAACAGATTGGTTGCTCCCCCATAGATGCGTAACCTGCTGACCCCTATTCGAGCTATGGCATCTGCCGGTAGTTCGTAACCTAAAGTGATGTTCTTTAACCTCAAATAGGAAGCGTCTTCAACGAATCTGGATGAAAATACCGAATTAAATACATCGCCAGCGTTGGCACGAGGATATAAGTTACTCGGATTCTCCGGGGTCCATCTGTTCAATCCAGCTTCAGCCAACACATTTTGCTGTCCGTTTAGGTTCTCAAGGTTTACCTTGTTCAGGTTCACCATTTCATTGCCCTGCGAGCCCTGAAAGAAGATATTCAAATTAAAGTTCTTATAAGAGAAATCATTGCTGAAGCCCCAAGTAAAATCTGCTTCTGCAGTACCTAAAACGGTTCTGTCGAATTCGTCTACAAATCCATCAGGTTGTCCCTCAGGACCACTTATGTCTCTGTATCTCCGATCACCGGCCTGAGGTGTTTCTCCTCTGAGCTTTGGTCCTGATGAAGCCTCTGCATCTGATTGAAAAATTCCGTCGAAGACATATCCTTCAAAAGTACCAATAGGATATCCTTCTCTTAGAATACTTCCTCCAACAAGGAGATTAATATCTTCATCCCTTGAGAGATTAGTAATTTCGTTACGGTTTACCGAAATATTACCCGAGGTATTCCAACTAAATTCTCCGGTGAATATATCAGCACTGAGTTCCAGACCAAATCCGCGGTTATTGACATTCCCAACATTCAGCAGGGTGGTTTGGAAGCCGCTTGTGTATGGTATTGGAGTTCCTAATAAAAGGTCAGATGTTCTTTTATCATAAAAATCCGCTGTAGCTGAAAATCTACCGTCCCAGAAGGTAGCATCTATTCCTATGTTTGCTTGACGGGTTGTTTCCCATTTCAGATCACGGTTTGGGTATCCTGTAGGTTCCTGTCCAAAAAACACTGTTCCTTCAGGACCGTAGTTAAACACCCCTTCTCCAAATGGTGCAATCAATGCCAAGGAATTATAAGGCCCTATAGACTGATTACCAGTTATACCGTAGCTTAAACGGAGTTTCAACTGGTCAAATATATCCTGGTCCTGCATAAAAGGTTCGTTGGAAATTCTCCAAGCAAATGCCCCTGATGGAAAGAAACCGAATTTATTTCCTTCAGCAAACTTTGAAGAACCATCTGCCCGTCCTGAAACTGTAAAAATGTATCGGTCCATCAATGCGTAGTTAATTCTTCCGAGATAAGACAATAATGACCATTCAGATTCGCTGTTGGCTGGATTTTGAGGATTTTCAGCCGCTCCTAAATTATGGTATCCTGTACGGCCATCAGGAAATCCGAAAGCGAGTGCAAAAAGAGATTCGTTCTTAAATTCCTGCATTGTGAAACCAGCAAGAACAGTCAATCGATCGGTATCATTAAACGAATGATTGAAAGTAAGCGTGTTTTCGTTAAGCCAGGTCAGAGCCTGTAAATCGCTGATAGAGGCTTCTCCATTGCTACTCTCCGCCTGTTTGAGGAAATTTGGCCCAAAAGTACTGGCCTTTGAGGTGACTGCATCAATTCCTAAGCTTGTTCTGAATTTTAAATCCGTAATCAATTCATATTCTGCAAAAACATTCCCAAGAAGTCTTGAGGTATTAGTTACTGCCACATATTCCAGAGCTTCTGCAACAGGATTAGCAATTCCTTCCTTTCTATCGTGTTCATATGTATATCCCCCGGGAATATTTGGGTTGTAAACTGGAAGAATTGGATTCATTTGAAGGGCATTGGAAATGACCCCTTGATTTAAACTACCCGCTCCGGTCAGTACACCATTGGAGTTTATTCTGGCATATGACAAATTTGTCCCTACATTGAGACGTTCATTAAGGTCCCTCTCTAGATTCACTCTGAATGAGTACCTTTCAAAGTTTGAACCAATGACAATTCCATCTTGTGTGAAATATCCTCCTGATATAGAGTAATTTGTCTTATCATCACCTCCTGAGAAGGAAAGCTGGTAATCGGATACGGGTGCTAGACGGAATAATTCCTCCTGCCAATCAGTACCTTCTCCTAAGGTGGATGGATTAACATAAACAGGGTTTCTTCCGAAATTCATCTGAGCATCATTCACCAAATCTGCATATTGGGTAGCATTCAACAGCTCCAACTCATTGCTTACTTGCTGGACTCCATAATAAGCATTAAAATTGACCGTACCTGCACCAGATTTCCCCTTTTTTGTGGTTATAAGAATAACTCCATTTGCTCCCCGGGAACCATAAATAGCAGTTGCAGACGCATCTTTTAATATTTCTATGGACTCGATATCATTTGGATTAATGGTGGCTAAAGGTCCTACTCTGGGCCCACGAGCCCCCACAGCCGTTTCATTTCCATTGCTGTTCACCAACATACCATCAATCACATAAAGAGGTTCACTGCTGGCATTAACAGAACTCGTTCCCCTGATGCGGATATTAGTTTCACCTCCTGGAACTCCGGAAGCCTGAGTTACCTCAACTCCGGAAGCCCTCCCCTGTAATGCTTGTTCAAATGTGGTGGCAGCAACATTTTGTAATTCTTCGGAACTTACCGAGGAAATAGCACCGGTAAGATCTGATCTTCTCTGACCTCCATACCCGATAAGAACCACCTCAGCAAGCTCTCCTGTCTCAGGTGCGAGTTGAATATTGATCTCTCTCTGGCCCCCCACCACTACCTCTTGCGTCTCATATCCCAGGTAGGAAAAGACCAGTACGGCTTGCTCTCCAGGGACATTAATTTCATAATTCCCGTCAAAATCAGTCATGGTGCCTACCGAGGTGCCTTTTAGAAGTACATTTACTCCCGGAAGGATATCCCCATTGGTAGAAGTAACAGTACCCGTTATGGGGATCTCTTGTTGGACTATCGCCGTGGTGACTGACGTAAATGCTTGGACACTAAAGCTAAAGCAGAACAGGAACACCGGAAACAGCCAAGCCTTTTGATAACGAAGGACTTCCATATAAAAAATTTTAGTTGTTAATAATTAATTTAATGTTTAGTCTGTTTTTTAGAAATAGAAGATCGACTTATTCTTCTCTTTAGGTTAAAAGTTTTTATTATCAATCAACTCCCCAGGACTTATTAGGTTCAGGCCCAAGATATAATTCCAACGTTCCTCCTTTGGCAAAGGTTTCGTGAGGAAACCAGTATTGGTTATGGTTCTTACCATTGAGTTTGGCGCTCTGGATGTACATATTTTCTTTGGAGTTGTTATATGTTTTAATAGTAAAAGTTTTTCCTGGGTAATATTTCGGATCCAGTTCAATGACCACTTCGTCAAAAATTGGACTGGTAATATCATATACCGGTGTTGCATCCACGTTGCCTTTCAAACTGAACAACCCGATAGCCATGAGGGTACTAACGCCTCCCATTTGTCCCTGATCTTCATCATGACCTCCATACCCTAGTTCAGGGGTAGTACCACCGTATGCCTGCTCTTTCACTCTGCGCACCCAATATTGGGTCAACCAGGGTTTGCCAGCGTAGTTGAAAACATGAGCATTGGAACAGCCAGGTTGATTTGCATAACTCAAATAGCCTTCGCTATATCCAAATACAAAATCGTCGTCCTCAGCCATTTCAAAAGCATGATTTAATTTATCACACAAGGCTTCCTCACTGCCGATGAGCTCTGCCAGTTCGTCTATGGCATGAGATACAGACCAGGTAGCTTGCCACGCATTGGCCTCCACCCAGCCGGCACCGGAAAGTGGATCTGTATGAAGGAATTCTCCCGCTCTGTCCTTCGGAAAGACCAGGTCGTGTTTTTCATTAAAAAGGGTTGTCCAGCCCATAGAACGTTTACCAAAAAAGGCTGCATCTTCATCTCGGCCTGTCTTTTCCGCCCATTGTGCAAGTGCATAATCCTGAAAAGCCGCCTCTAATGTGATTCCTGCATTGCCGGGCCAGTAACCATTTTCAGTGTAGAAATTAATATCCTCCGCATCCCCTAACATGCCCCCAGGTAGTAGATTTTGCTTTACCTTATTATATGCAAGGTCCGCATCGACTTTGGTTAAAAGGCCTTTTTGAAAAGTTGCTGCAATCAGATTTGTGGCTGGAGAACTTGTCATAATATAGGAATAGCCTCCTCCTGAAGGTCCTCTGGGGAGTAAATAGCCATTCTCAGCAAACTGCACCATGGAAGAGGACATTTCATCCATTACTTCCGGCCAGGCCAGACCCCATAGAATATTTAAATTCCACTGGGATAACCACCAGGCATCAGAATTATACATATTGAATTTAACTTTCCCATACTTGTCCTTGGGCAGTGTTCTTATCTTAAATTCAGCATCTGTAAAATTTCCATCTCTCACTCCTGTAGTTCTGTCGGGATAATCACCTGAAATGTCGTTGATCTTTTGTCTTCCTAGCAGGACATGCCAAAGATCAGTATACAGTTTTACTTTTAGGTCAAAGCTACCCCCCTTGACTTTGATCTTGCCTAGCCAGTCGTTCCATACCAAACGGGATTCGTCCTTTACCTTCTTAAAATCCCAGTGCGGGAGCTCCTGCTCCATATTATTACGCGCATTTTCAATACTTGTATAAGAAATAGCAATCTTCATCTTAAGCTCTTCACCTGCTTTTACGTCAAAAATGTTGGATACTCCGGCGCTGTCTCCAACGATCTCGTTAACATTTTGGAAACGTTGCTCATCCTCCCAGGCATCCATCTGCTTAAAAGCCTTATCAAAAGCGGCTACAAAGAAGATCTTTACATCTTTTGGACCTCCCCAGAAGCGATCAACAGTGCTAAAAGATCCTTCTATTTCTGTCGGACTTACTTTATTGACCTTGGCATTAGTCATGGTGTTATTATTAATTACCCCTCCAAGGTTCGTGATGATCTGAGCTTCCATGTCTTCTGTGAAGTTGTATTTATAGAAGCTCACCCGGTCTGTTGTGGTATTTTCGACCCATATATTATGGTCCCGAAGGAAAACTCTGTGGAATCCAGGAGCAACGATTTCGTCCTCATGGCTAAAGCGGGATCTCCAGCTTTTGTGCCCACCTGTGGGGTCGATGCTCCCTGGCGCGGGCATGACTTCAAGACCACCGATCATCCAGCTATGGATTTGGTGAAACCCTAAAATGTATTCAGAATTATAGTTATACCCTCCCCCGTATTGATTCTTGTTCCGGGTCATTGGAGCCGCGGAGGCCATTCCAAATGGTCTCGAACCAGTAATAAAGAAAATATAGCGACCCCTACTGGATTCAATATAGGGATCAACCCAGGCAATAGGATCATCCGTATGCTGCGGAGCCGCTAAAACTTCGATTTCAGAAAGCCCAACATCTTTTCCTTCGGCATCTGTCACTTGTATTTTAACCCAATCAATCGTTTTCGTATCAAATTTAATTTCATGACCATTCCCGTTTCCTGGAATCCTACGCATATAATGAATTGATCCATCACTAAAGCTCAGTTTCAAGCTAGCTACATCCTCCTTTTCTGTAGGACGGTCATATACTATGATCCTATTTACTTTTTGAGGATTATCCCAATCCATTTGAATCCAAGGGAGTTCAATATATCCCCAGCTGGTTCGTATTCCTTCACACACCCATTCCCCTAATCCATCTACACCAATAACACCGTCAGCAACTAAATCAGCAGGAGTGTTTTTATTAAGAATACTGGATGCTGTTATTTTGGCATCTTTAGCCACATTAATATCCTGAGCGGATAACGAAATCGATATAGTAAAAGAAGCCAAAAAAAGTAATTCTTTAATATTTAGACACATATGGATAAATAAAATTAGTATGTCCAAACATATGAACATTTAATTATATATCCTAATTTTTTATTAATAGAGAATGAGGTAGTTTAAATAAAATTTCGTGTTATGGTAAAATACCCCTATCCGTTTTGAACCCTTATTGAAGGAAAAAAATTTGGGTTGTGACAAGCTAAAGAAACTTCTCAATAGAGAATCAGATTCTAAAATATTAGGGGAAAGCTGGGAAATCCCCGGAGTAAAAAATAATATTTCAGTAGTTGAAAATGGTGCATTAATAGGAAAAACTTGAAGTTCAATTATACAGAAGTGTAAAGATAAATTACTGGGAAAAAGCAACTTTAAAAAATTTGGTGCTGAATTTCCCCTTTTAATTATATTCATTGATGGTGAAAATGAACTTTCTGGACAATTACATCCCCACGACAATATTGTTAAAAGGAGGCACAACTCTTTTGGGAAAACTGAAATGTGGTATATCTTACAGTCTGAAAAAGGAGCAGAGATTAATATAGGTTTTAGAAGAAACCTCTCTAAAACCGAAAATCTCACACACCGCCTTTATCCAGCAAAAGGTCGAAATAGGAAATGAAGGTTTTCCTGGACCTGATCTTTTTTACTGTAATGGAGCGACTGGATTTTCCCAGGAGCGAAATGGAGGGAGTCCTGGTGCCAGGTGTTCAAGTTCCTTTCCCAAGCTCTTTTCCCGAAGCAAAGCGGAGGGGAATGTGCTGAGGATACTTCACCCTTAAATTCTTACAAATTAAAAAACATTGTCCATTTTTTCATCATCTTCATTTTGATGAAAGTTTAAAATTTTGTTGCAATAACTCCATATCTCTTTCCACTTTTTCATCCAGTACTTTAGCATAGATCTGCGTTGTTTTTAAAGACCTATGCCCTAACATCTTCCCTACACTTTCAATAGGAACTCCTTTAGAAAGAGTTACAGTGGTTGCAAAGGTATGTCTGGCCAAATGCGTAGTTAGATTTTTTTTGATGCCGCATAGATCCGCTATTTCCTTTAAATAAGCATTTGATTTTTGGTTTGTCAACACCGGCAAGACGCCTTTTCCGGCTTGAACATGGGGATGTGCCGCATATTTGTCCAGAATGGCTTTTGGAATATCTAGTAGAGGAATACTACTTAATGATTTCGTTTTTTGCCGTTTGGTTTTAATCCATTTTTTGCCGCTAATGTTAATTACTATATCATCTGAAGAAAGCTTTTTTACGTCGGCAAAGGCCAAGCCCGTATAACAGCAAAAGAGAAATATATCCCTCACCAGTTCTAAACGAGGAATATCAAATTCTTTATCAGCCATTTCCTGGAGCTCGGAATCAGTCAGATATTCCCGATCGGAGGTTTTCCAACTCCCTTTCCAGTGAAAGAATGGATCTTTATCTATCCACTGATTTGCATAGGCGATACGAATGATCTTCTTAAAGTTAACAATATACTTTTGAGCAGTATTATGAGCACAATCTCTCTCTGATCTTAAAAAGTGGTCAAATCCGGTTATAAACTTATGATCCACATCTTCCACGGGAATATCTCTTCTTTTTCCTCTGGCGGCCAAATAATCTTCAATGTGTTTTTTGCAAGCATTGTATCGCTGCAGTGTGCCCTTTGTAAATCCTTTTCCGATCAATTTTTCCATCTGATCATTATGATCCTGGAAAATCTCCAGCAGCATATATTGTTTTTCCCTTTTGCCTGAATAAATATCTTTAATAATTGCAGCAGAAATTGGCCTACTCTCTCTCAAAAGACGATCATGAATATCATATAAGGCTGCTCGGATAGAATCAATAAATCTGGAAATAGATTGTGATTCCGCAGAGTTGCCTTTTGCCTTTCCACTTTTACTGCTCCAGTTTTTTAAATGAACTTTTCGGCTCGTACTGAACTCAACCCGATGACCATTATAGGTAATCCTGGCGTACAACACGGCGTAATCACCAGTTGAAGATCTCCCTTTTTTAGGAAAGAATAGGATGCTAAGTAACTTTGACATAGGTGCGTCTTTTAAAATGCTCACCTGAAAGGTACTAAAATAGGGGTATAAAAAATGTTAAAGGAACCTCGCAAAGCCTTTGTTAACAATACTTTACAAATAATTCGGTGCGTCTTTTTTAAGAGCAAAAAGACGCACCGAATTGAGCACCAATTAATTGCATTTATTTGCCATTAAATGAAATGAATTAAAAAGAAAAAGCCTCAAAATCATTGATTTTGAGGCTTTTAGGGTGGTTTTGGATTTCTCCTAGCGGTCTGGACGAGACTCGAACTCGCGACCCCCTGCGTGACAGGCAGGTATTCTAACCAACTGAACTACCAGACCGTTGCTTTATTGCGAGTGCAAATATACAGCACATTTTCAGTTCTACAAACGTTTTTTAAAATATTTTGAAAGTATTTTTTACCCACCTAAACAAACTTCTGACGTTCAACTAAATACGTAAGTAAAATTTTTTCAAAATTTTCATTAGTATCGGCCTGTACGTATTTAATTCCATACTGCGCACACTTCAGCTTAAGCCTGCTAAAATAGGTGTTCACCTCCTGCAAATAGCTATCTCTCACATTATCAGCATAAAGGTCTATTTTCTCGCCCGATTCAACATCTGTGAAGCGATGAGGCTCTTCTCCAAAATTAAAACTGAACTCCTTTTCCCTGTCCAGAACATGAAACAAAACCAGTTCATGCTTGTTGTATTTTAAATGCCTTAGCGCTTCAAAAAGCTTCTCCTCCTCCACTTCTTCCTGGAACATATCAGAAAAGAAGAAGATGAGCGACCGCCTCTTCATTTTTTCGGCTATTTGATGCAAGTAGGTGTACGTGGCTGTACTCTTATTGCCCACGGGGCGGCTTAGGGTCTCTTCAAGCACATGTAGCAGCATACGGCGGTGCCTGTCGCCTCCTTTTTCGGGTGCGTAATATTCGTATGCATCGCTGTATATACTAAGGCCTACAGAGTCCCGCTGCTTTTTGAGTATTTGCATTAGACATGCCGATGCTAAAACAGAAAAACCTATTTTATTGAGGTTAGAAAGGCTTTGAACCCTTTTCTCCGGAAAATGCATGGAAGCAGAGTTATCCAGTATCAAATGGCACCGTAGATTGGTTTCTTCCTCATATCGCCTGGTAAAGAGCTTATCGGTCTTTGCAAAAAGCTTCCAGTCTATATGCCTGGTACTCTCGCCGGGATTATAAACCTTATGCTCTGCAAATTCTGAAGAATACCCATGAAAAGGACTTTTGTGAAGCCCCGAAATAAATCCTTCCACAACCTGCCTGGCCAGTAATTCCAGGTTAACAAATTTTCCGGAATGGTGAATCTCCTGCTCTAACTGCATTTCTGAAAATTTCTATCCAAGGTACAAATTATAAGGCATAAAAAAATCCGGGGAACCCCCCGGATCTCTTTATATCTAAACTTGTGATCTACTATAGCAGTTGATCCAGCGCTTCGGCATAAGTATTTTTAGGAGCAACTCCTACCTGTCTTCCCACTACTTCACCATCTTTAAAGATCAATACAGTAGGAATGTTTCTCACACCGTATTTTGCAGCAAATTCCTGGTTTGCATCTACGTCAAGCTTTCCAACTACTGCTTTCCCTTCATATTCCTTACTAATATCATCAATGATAGGACCTACCATTCTACAAGGGCCGCACCATGCTGCCCAAAAATCTACCATTACAGGTTTGTCGCTTTTAAGTACTTTCTCTTCAAAAGTAGCGTCAGTTATTTCTAAAGCCATATTTCTCGTTTTAGTTCATTGTTCTACTAAAGACAAAAATAGGTAAAATTATAAGGACTCAATACCTTAAGAAAATCAGATTTATCTATCTGCTCATTGTCACCTCCTATAAAAAGCCTTTTCACTCCTCAAAAATGTAAGAAAAACCTTTCATTGTTTTCACCAGTTTAACCCTTCATCTGGTAATTTAGATCTTAAACGTTTTATCTGAAATATCAATAATTAGCATTTAAGATTTCGTTATCTTTAATATATAAGTAATTAAAAATCAGCGCTTATTCGTATAACTTTACCCTAAAAAACATTGCCATGTCTGCACTCTCTCACCTCTGGAAAGAACAAACTGAAGGTTTTTCATTTGTTCAGAAAATTATCATCGGAACTATACTCACTTTCATTCTTGTTACAGCTGTTTTTGCACTTTACCTGGTATATCTGGAGCTACAGAAATAGCCTGAAGCACGACTGAAGTTTTACCCGATGAAGAAAATTTGTCGGGAATGAAATATTAAAAAAACACTCTCCAAAAATGCCATTTTTGGAGAGTGTTTTTTTAATTCAGCTTATACAATACCTGTTGTTCTTCCAGCGCGTTTAGTAGTTCCTGGGAAATCCTAACTTTCTGTTTTCGGCTGGGCATGTGCAACTTTATTCTTTCCTTCATTTCATACACCACAAAATTAAGCCGGTTCTCCCCGCTGTGATTTCTGAAAATATCAAAAAGAGCATCAATCTTATCCTCCTGAAGTTCATCTATATTCAGTTGAATAGTGAGCTTTTTGGCATAATTCTCCATCACATCATGCAGCAACTGAATGTTGTTGAACTGCAACCTTGGCTCTCCTTTTCTACCTGTTTCCCTATTAGGGTAACCCTCTCTAATAAAGATCTTCGCGTGAATAAAAGAGTTGGGCACCAGGAAATGGCGGTACTTGAGGTACTCTTCCTTGAACATTCTAAACTCGTACGAATCTGAATAATCCTCTACAATAAAACTGGCCCAGCCCTGCCCCTGTTTATTCACTCTATGCTGTACATCACTAATTACCCCTCCAAAAGTGAGTTCTTTATTAACGGCTTCTTCCAGATTTTGGAAATCGGCTAAAACGGCGTTACAGAAGTACTTTAATTCGGTTTTAAAATCATCAAGCGGATGCCCGGATATATAGATCCCAACTACTTCCCGCTCCCGCTTCAGTTTTCCCATAGTACCCCATTCTTCGCAGGGAGGCACCACCGGCTCCGGGATTTGAACTTCACTTGTGTCACCAAAAAGGCTCACCTGGGCCGAATTTTCATTCTCCTGGTATTTGGCTGCATACTTCACTACCTTTTCCAAAAAAGTAATGCCGTCGCCTTCATCATGGAAGTACTGTGCCCTGTGCGTATCGCCAAAGCTGTCAAAACCACCAGCCAAAGCAAGATTTTCAAAGGCCTTTTTATTGGCTGCCCTTAAGTCTATCCTCTTTGCCATGTCAAAAATGGATTTGTAAGGACCTTTATCTTTCCTGTTTTCAACTATGGTAGCCACAGCTCCTGCACCTACTCCTTTAATCGCTCCCATTCCAAAACGCACTGCGTTCTCTTTGTTCACCGAAAATTTGTAATAGGATTCATTAACATCAGGCCCAAGCACGTTCAACTTCATTCGCTTACATTCTTCCATGAAGAAGGTCACCTGCTTAATGTCATTCATGTTATTGGAAAGTACTGCTGCCATGTATTCCGCAGGATAATGCGCTTTTAAGTATGCGGTTTGATAGGCAATCCAGGCATAACAGGTAGAGTGAGATTTGTTGAAGGCATAAGACGCAAAAGCTTCCCAGTCTTTCCAGACTTTCTCAAGCACTTCCCGCGGATGCCCGTTCTTTTCTCCCCCATCAAGGAATTTTGGCTTCAATTCTTCCAGCAGCGAAAAGATCTTTTTACCCATCGCCTTCCGCAAAACGTCGGCTTCACCTTTGGTAAAGCTGGCGAGCTTTTGCGACAGCAACATCACCTGCTCCTGGTATACCGTAATTCCATAGGTTTCTTTGAGATATTCCTCCATCGCCGGCAAATCATAAACGATTTCCTCATCCCCGTGCTTCCGGGCAATAAAGCTGGGAATATATTCCATTGGCCCCGGCCGGTAAAGAGCGTTCATCGCGATAAGGTCATCAAAGACCGTTGGTTTGAGGTCTTTCATGTGCTTTTGCATCCCGGGAGATTCATACTGGAAAATCCCTACCGTTTCCCCACGTTGGAATAACTCATAAGTCTTCTCATCGTCCAGCGGAAAGCTATCGGGGTCAAGATCAATATCATGCCTGCCCTTCACAATCTTTACCGTGTCTTTAATAAGCGTCAAGGTTTTAAGCCCCAGGAAATCCATTTTTAGGAGCCCAGCACTTTCAACAACCGAGTTGTCAAATTGGGTAACATAAAGATCTGAATCCTTGGCCACGGCCACGGGCACGAAATTGGTAATATCACTTGGTGTAATGATCACCCCGCAGGCATGGATCCCGGTATTTCTAACAGATCCTTCCAGAATCCTCGCCTGGTTAACTGTTTGAGCCTCAAGGTCATCTCCTTCAGCAATATTAAGAAGCTCATTCACCTTATCTACCTCTTCACTCCTAAAACTACTCCTAATGGTCTTTTCGTCCATTCCGAAGATCTTGGCGAGCTTGGTGTTGGGAATCAGCTTGGCAATCCTGTCGGCTTCATTTAAAGGCAGGTCAAGTACCCGCGCGGTATCCCGAATAGAAGATTTCGCAGCCATGGTACCATAAGTAATGATCTGCGCCACCTGGTTGGCGCCGTATTTCTTGATCACGTAATCCATAACCCTGCTTCGACCCTCATCATCAAAATCAATATCAATATCGGGCATACTCACACGATCGGGATTTAAGAATCTCTCGAAAAGCAGATCGTACTTGATAGGGTCGATATTGGTAATTCCAAGGCAGTAGGCCACCGCACTACCTGCCGCCGATCCCCGTCCCGGTCCCACCGAAACATCCATGTTGCGTGCTTCCCTAATAAAGTCTTCCACGATAAGGAAGTAGCCCGGGTAACCGGTATTTTCAATTACCGAAAGTTCGAAATCGAGCCGCTCCTTAATTGCCGGGGTAATTTCACTATATCGCTTCTCTGCCCCAACAAAAGTAATGTGCTTTAAATAAGCGTTTTCACCTCTCTTCCCTCCATCAACGGCATCTTCAGCCACTACAAATTCTTCAGGAATAGTAAAGGCAGGCAATAAAACATCCCGTGCCAGCTCATAAGGTTCAATCTTATCTACAACTTCCTGAACATTTGAAATTGCTTCCGGCAGGTTTTTGAACAGCGACTTCATTTCATCGCCGCTCTTAAAGTAGTATTCATTATTGGGAAGCCCATAGCGATAACCGCGGCCACGGCCAATTGGCGTAGCCTGTTTTTCACCATCCTTTACACACAATAAAATATCATGCGCATTAGCATCCTCCTGTTCACAGTAATAAGTGTTATTGGTTGCCACCAGCTTCACCTCATGTTTCTTAGCCAGCTCCACTAAAACAGGATTCACCCTGTTCTCATCTTCCTGATTATGGCGCATTAACTCTACATACAGGTCATCTCCAAATTGTTCTTTCCACCAAAGCAGCGCTTCTTCTGCCTGATTTTCACCAACATTCAGGATTTTCCCGGGAACTTCCCCGTAGAGGTTTCCGGTAAGAACAATGATATCCTCCTTATACTGCTGTATCACCTCCCTGTCAATCCGCGGCACGTAGTAAAAACCTTCGGTATAAGCCATAGAAGACATCTTCGCGAGGTTGTGATACCCTTTTTTATTTTTTGCCAGTAGTACTACCTGGTAACCATTATCTTTTCGGCTCTTGTCTTTGCGATTTTCACACACAAAGAATTCACAACCCACAATCGCTTTAAGCTCCCGGGCTGTGGCAGGCTCATTATTTTCGGCGGCGGCTGCATTTTTAGCCTTTACGCCCTTGTTATAAATACCAACTTCTTTTACAAAGTGAAAAGCCCCCATCATATTAGCGTGATCTGTCAGCGCTACCGCCGGCATATTTTGCTTTGCCGCGGCGTTCACAAGATCTTTAATGCTAATGGTAGACTGCAAAATGGAGAACTGGCTGTGGTTATGAAGGTGAGAAAACGCAACTTCATCAAGCTTTTCAAGGTTTTCCTCTATTTCTGCGGAAGAAATTTCAGTCCCTTCTTTCTTCTGAAGCCTTTTCCTGATCTCTTCGGAAGCCTTCTTCAGGTTGATGTGTTTTAAACCGATTAGCTCAATGGGCTGCGGATTTACTTCTGAAAAATTCTCGAAATAATCGGGTTTTACATCCAGTTCTTCCGAAGTAAAGATCCTCTTCCTGATAAGTTCAAGAAAACAACGCGTAGTTGCTTCCACATCGGCAGTCGCATTATGGGCTTCAGCAAAGGGCTCATGAAAAAGGAATTCATGCAGCTCAGTCAACGTAGGGAGCTTAAACTTCCCTCCCCTACCACCGGGAATACAACACAACTGTGCAGTTATTTCGGTACAGGTATCCAGCACCGGCAGGTTGTTCAGGTTGTTTTCCATTTGCAGCCGATGAAATTCGGCTCCCATAATATTCACATCAAAACCTACATTTTGCCCCACTACAAATTTTGAGCGGGAAAGAGCTATGTTGAACTTCTCCAACACCTCCTGTAGGCTTACGCCCTGCTCTAAAGCTAACTCGGTAGAAATCCCGTGCACCTTTTCGGCATCATAGGGAATATTAAATCCTTCGGGCTGCACCAAATAATCCTGATGCTCAACTACCCGCCCCATATCATCGTGTAACTGCCAGGCGATTTGTATACAGCGCGGCCAGTTATCACTATCGGTAAGAGGAGCATCCCAACGCTTGGGAAGACCCGTGGTTTCAGTATCAAAAATAAGGTACATAAAATAATATTTTAGAGGCTTTTAGGCTGATTATTAACACCAACCAAAGCGTTTGAAGCAAAATTCGAATTGGTAAAATTAAATATAAATGAACGTATTCTCAGGATAAGTTTTCAGGAATTATTAACGAAAAATAGGTGCCAAAAATGGCATTTTTGATACATAAAAAAAGCCCGGGACTTGCCGGGCTTAATATTCATATTCTAAAATTTACTAATCAAAAGCTTCCTCCAGATCTTTCACCTGTTTGAAAGTGCGCTCAATAGCATTGCGCTGTTTAATAAGCAGGTTTGCTGTAGAAGGCGCAAAACCGTCTTCTTTTATGATCTTATTGTAATCTTCTACAGCCACTTTTTCTCCCCTAACTACTTCTTCCAGAATTTCTTCTTCTTTATCTGAACTAAAAGCAGCTTTTAAATCCATCCAGGCGTGGTGGGCTTTCCCGCTTATACTGGTTCCTTTATCGGGAGACCCGCCCAGGTTCTTGATTTCGGTTTTTAACTCATGCCCAAAATCATATCGCTCTTTTGCTTTGGCTTCAAAAAAATCTTTCAGCCGTTGGTTCTTTACGTCTTCTGCCGCTTTTTGAAATCCTTTTTCAGAATCATAATTCTTTTCCAGCAGCTCATTGAGTTTTGACGCCAGGTCTTTTGTCGTGTTCATTTTCATCTTCATTTTTTGGGTTAGCAACTTTTCTTTCTCTCTAAGATAAGACACAATAATTGACGCAACCTAATGTTTAACAGGGTTTAGCACTCGTTAACTTTGTTTAAAATACGTTTTTTACAGGGCATAGAACAGGAAATATATTTTTTGCTAACCACTTAATATACAATAAAAAATAATAGTATCTTTGCCCCCTCATTAATAACCGGGGTCGGGAACCCCACAAATTAATTTTTATGCCTGTAAAGATTAGATTACAAAGACACGGTAAAAAAGGAAAACCTTTTTTCTGGATCGTTGCTGCGGATTCACGCGCAAAAAGAGATGGTAAATTCCTTGAAAAATTGGGAATCTACAATCCAACTACCAACCCTGCAACTATTGACATTGATGTTGACAGTTCTGTAAAATGGTTACAGAATGGTGCACAGCCAACAGATACTGCAAGGGCTATCCTTTCTTACAAAGGAATCCTTCTTAAGAATCACCTTGCCGGTGGTGTGAGAAAAGGTGCTTTGACCGAAGAACAAGCAGAGGAGAAATTCAACGCATGGGTATCGGAAAAAGAAGGAAAAGTTGAAGCTAAAAAAGATAACTTGAGCAAAGAGCAGGAAGCTGCTAAAGCTAAAGCTCTTGAGGCTGAAAAAGAAGTTAACGCCAAGCGCGAAGCCGAAGCTGCTGCCGCTGCACAACCTGAAGTTGAGGAGAACACCGAAGACCAGGAAGCTGCTGCTGCAAATGAAGTAGACGATGCTACTGCTGCTGAAGCGAATGCTGAAGAAAAACAGGACCAGGCAGGTTCTTAATTTTTTCTCTAACGAGCTATGACAAAAGAAGAGTGTTTCTATCTTGGCAGGATCGTTAGTAAATTCAGTTTTAAGGGAGAGGTATTGATCAAACTCGATACCGATGAACCCGAAAGTTATTTAGAAATGGAATCAGTTTTTGTCGAATATGACAATAACCTGGTTCCATTTTTTATTGAAAGAAGTTCGCTGCAGAAAAGCAACCTCTTACGTGTAAAATTTGAAGAAGTAGATTCTGAAGAGGACGCAGAAGATCTTATGAAATGCGACCTCTATCTGCCACTCAACCTGCTGCCCGAATTAGATGAAGATCAATTCTATTTTCACGAAGTAATCGGTTTTACCGTAGAAGATGAGATTTACGGCACAGTTGGCACCCTCACCGGAGTCAATGACACCACCACCCAGGCCCTTTTTGAAATAGAAAAAGACGGCAAACAGATCCTCATCCCCATGAACGACCAATTCCTGGTTAAGGTGGATAAGAAAAACAAAACCATCTACGTTAAGACGCCCGAGGGACTTATTGATTTATATCTATAATCAATACCCAAGCACCAAATTCCAAATTCCAATTACCCGGAAATTTCAAGCACCCAATTTCAACTTTTGAAAATTTTCAAATTTCGAATACCAGGCATCAAATCCAAAAGAAAATAAAATTTAAATTCAATCCGAAGCAAAACATAAGGTTCTAAAAAAGCATTTTTTGCTAACTTTAAGTATGAAACCTTATAACCTGGAAGAAAGAACTTTTGATTTTGCAAGACAATGCAGATTATTGATTTCAAAGCTTTTAAAAACAATTTCAAATATTGAAGACGGAAAGCAACTTATAAGATCGTCGGGATCTGTAGGTGCGAATTACATCGAGGCTAATGAGAAACTGGGGGACAAAGATTTTTCTTTTCGACTTAAAATTGCTAGAAAAGAAGCTAAAGAATCTGCTTATTGGTTAAAACTTTTAAAAGCCTCAAACCCGTCCATTGATTCAGAGATATAGGAAATTTTCAGGGAAGCAGAGGAACTGCGAAAAATATTATCTGCAATTATTAAGAAATCATAATTAAATTTATTCCTCCCTTGGAAATTCGGTTCTTTAACGCGACTTTTTTCTTTTTAGAATTTGGTGTTTTAAATTTACCACATACCTCTCTTTGGAATTTAATGTTTGGCGCTTCATTTACCAATTGGAATTTGGTGCTTGGAATTTGGTGCTTATCTTGCGTCACCAATTAATAATCAGCAATGGAAAGCTTCCGTTTTAAACAATTTACAATTCAGCAGGATAAGTGCGCGATGAAAATCGGTACCGATGGGGTGCTGCTGGGAGCCTGGACTTCTTTACAGCATAATCCGTTTTCTGTTCTGGATATAGGCACCGGCACCGGCGTCATAGCTTTGATGTTGGCACAGCGCAGTAATGCTGAACTCATTGATGCTCTCGAAATAGATGAAGATGCCTACGAACAGGCAGTTGAAAATTTTGAGAACAGCGACTGGGGCGACAGGCTCTTTTGCTATCACGCCGCCTTTGATGAGTTTGTGGAAGAGATGCAGGAAGAAGGTATGGAAGAAGAGGAAAAGTATGAACTCATAGTTTCCAATCCGCCATTTTATTCAGCCGACTATTCTTCAGGAGATGCAAAGCGTGACCAGGCGAGATTTTCAGAAGCACTCCCGTTCGAAGAACTGCTGGAAGGAGTTTCCCTACTCCTCTCAAAAAGGGGAATTTTCAGCGTCATTATTCCTTATGCTGAAGAAGAAAAATTCCGCTACCTGGCAGCTGACCACGGACTTTTTCCGCAGCGCATCACCCGCGTTAAAGGAACTCCCGATTCTCCCGTAAAAAGAAGTCTGCTGGAATTGTCATTTTTGGAAGGTAAGCCCGAAGTTGATGAACTCGTAATCGAAACCGCCCGGCATCAATACACTCCTGAATATATTGAGCTGGTAAAAGATTTTTATTTGAAGATGTAGTTTCTTTAAATCCTTGGATAACCCAGGTTTCGATTCCGAAGAAATCAAATCTTTATAGAAAAAATAAAAACAGAACATATGCGACCCCGTAGGGGTCGAACGGTCGCGTGAACTATAGCTATAAAGGTATGCCCCTTTCAGGGTCAAAAAAATAGAAATCAATCTTTTTCCATGAATTTAAAGCTTCAGACCTAACAGGTTTTTGAAACCTGTTAGGTCTTTATGGTCTTTCTATGTAAATTTACTATTCCAGACAAAAACTTAAACTACCAACAATGAAAGCAGACCAATTCCAGTCGCCCGATTATTATAATCTTGACGACCTTCTTAGTGATGAACATAAAATGGTACGTGATGCTGCCCGGGAATGGGTAAAGCGCGAGGTTTCTCCCATTATAGAAGAAGCCGCCCAAAAAGCCGAATTTCCGAAGCAGATAATTAACGGCCTTGCCGAAATTGGAGCCTTTGGCCCTTATATTCCCGAAGAATATGGCGGTGCCGGCCTGGATCAAATTTCCTATGGATTGATCATGCAGGAGATAGAAAGAGGCGATAGTGGCGTAAGATCAACAGCTTCTGTACAGTCTTCTTTGGTGATGTATCCTATCTTTAAATACGGGACCGAAGAACAAAAGAAGAAATATCTTCCAAAGCTGGCTTCGGGAGAAATGATGGGATGTTTTGGCCTTACCGAACCCGACCATGGTTCTAACCCCAGCGGCATGACCACCACCTTTAAAGACAATGGAGATCACTACCTGCTCAATGGTGCAAAAATGTGGATCTCTAACGCTCCTTTTGCTGATATCGCTGTTGTATGGGCAAAAAATGAGGAAGGCCGCATCTACGGACTCATTGTGGAACGCGGAATGGAAGGTTTCACCACACCCGAAACTCATAACAAGTGGTCGCTTCGCGCCAGTGCCACAGGAGAACTTGTATTTAACAATGTAAAAGTGCCTAAAGAAAACCTGATGCCCGAAAAAAGCGGACTGGGTGCTCCTCTTGGCTGCCTTGACTCTGCCCGCTACGGGATTGCCTGGGGCGCAATTGGGGCTGCGATGGATTGCTATGATACAGCTTTGCGATATGCAAAGGAACGCGAACAGTTTGGGAAGCCTATTGCGAGTTTCCAGCTACAACAGAAGAAACTGGCCGAGATGATCACAGAGATCACCAAAGCCCAACTGCTTGCGTGGAGACTCGGAGTGATGAGGAACGAAGGCACAGCTACCTCAGCACAAATTTCTATGGCGAAAAGGAATAATGTAGAAATGGCTATCAATATCGCCAGGGAAGCCAGGCAGATTTTAGGAGGAATGGGAATTACCGGGGAATATAGCATTATGCGACACTCTATGAACCTGGAAAGTGTGATAACCTACGAAGGCACACACGACATTCACCTCTTAATAACAGGGGCAGATATTACAGGAATTCCTGCTTTTCAGTAAAAAAAGGCCTCACAGGTTCTAAAAACCTCTGAGGCCTACTCCAAATTTAAATATCTAGATCAAAACAAGGGCAGCGTTTACAACGCCTGCCCTTTTTGTATTTTTCACAGCATTCGCTCTTCAACTCCACAGGCTTTTTCGCAATCACCCCATCCAGCTTTAGATAATCTCTGGATTTTTGTGAATAGAAAACAATGACATTTAAAATCATGGTACCTGCGATAGTATTACTTCTCAAAAAGGGCAAAAACCGAACCCTTTTTTCAAACTAGTCGGCGTTAAAAGGCGCGATCTTTACTTCCAGCCCATCGAGCTCTTTCTCCATGGGAATTTGACAGCTTAAGCGGCTGTTTTCCTGCACAAAAAAAGCCTGGTCCAGCATCTCCTCTTCTTCATAAGACTTTTCGGGAAGCAGGTGATCTTTGTTCAGCATATAGCACTGGCAGGAGGCACACATGGCCATTCCTCCACAAATACCTACAGTACCTTCGGGTGCGAGCTCATATGAACGAATCACCTCCATGAGGTTCATGTTCATATCTATAGGCGCATCGACAACGTGCGCTTCTCCTTCGCGATCAATGATTGTAATTTTAATATCTGACATTTGTCAATTATAAAACCTCACAGGTTTCCAAAACCTGTGAGGTTTGGTTTTAAATTTCGGTAAAATTAATTAATACTCTTTACAACTTCCCGTTTGGCCTCTTTCTTACTGCCGTCAAATCCATTCACCCCACTCACTGTGGTGTATTTCATCACATATTTCTTATCGGGAAATATTTTTTGGTAGGCACTCTGGCACATAATGGCTGCTTCATGGAAACCACACAAAATGAGCTTTAGCTTACCCGGATAGGTATTTACATCTCCAATGGCATAAATCCCCGGAATATTGGTTTGATAATCGTAGCTGTTATCAACCTTGATTGCATTCTTTTCTATTTCGAGCCCCCAATTGGCAATGGGTCCAAGTTTGGGTGAAAGTCCGAATAACGGAATGAAATAATCAGTTTCTTTGATCTCTTCTTCGGAAGCATCTCCTTTGTGGCGGATTACTACTGAATCTAATGCTTCTTCTCCTTTCAGGCCAACTACTTCAGCTTCAGTAATGAGATTGATTTTTCCTATTTTTGAGAGTTCAGAAACTTTCTCTACTGAATCTAAAGCTCCGCGGAATTCATTTCTTCTGTGAACCAGAGAAACTTCCGAAGCAACTTCAGAAAGATAAATAGCCCAGTCTAAAGCTGAGTCTCCCCCTCCTGCAATTACCACACGCTTGTCGCGGTAATCTTCGGGTTCCCTGATCATATAGGCAACCCCGTTGTTCTCATACTTTGTAATATTGGGAATAGGAGGTTTGCGGGGTTCGAAACTCCCCAGACCACCGGCAATAACTACTACAGGGGCCTGATGCTGCGTACCTTCACTGGTGGTGACGATAAAAGAACCGTCGTCCAGCTTCTCTATTGTTTCTGCCCTTTCCCCCAGGGTAAAACCTGGTTCAAACGGACGAATCTGCTCCATAAGGTTATCTACAAGATCTCCCGCCAGTACTTCGGGAAAAGCCGGAATATCATAAATAGGCTTTTTTGGGTAGATCTCTGAACATTGCCCCCCCGGTTGCGGCAGGGCATCTATTAGGTGACATTTTAATTTTAATAATCCTGCTTCAAATACGGCGAAAAGACCAGTAGGCCCCGCACCGATGATCAACATATCAGTTTTAATCATTACTTCTTATTTTGTGAATTGGGGAAATGTTATTTTTCAATATTCAGCACCTTTTCAATTTGAGGTACATACCGTTTAATGGTCATTTCAACACCCGATTTCAAAGTCATCGTGTTTACGCTACAGCCCACACAGGCTCCCTGCAACTGAACCTTTACCAGCCGGTCGTCATCTTCTATACTGATAAGGGAGATATCTCCGCCGTCATTCCTAAGGAAAGGCCTTATTTCTTCAAGGGCTCTCTCTACGTTCAATCTAACTTCTTCGCTTGTCATGACTATTTTTTAACTGCACTACAGCCAGCCATAGTGGTGATTTTTATTGCTTCGGTAGGAGGCAAACTGCTATTGCGGTTCACCGTTTCCTGCACTACATTTTGTGTAAGGAGCTCTAGAGCTTTAGATAAAGGTGTATTCTCCTGCAATGCTGCCGGGTGCCCAATATCTCCTGCCTCCCTGATGCTTTGTACTAAAGGCAACTGCCCCAAAAATGGCACTTGCAAATCTTCGGCTAAAAGTTTAGCACCTTCCTTTCCAAAAATGTAATATTTATTATCGGGTAATTCTTCAGGAGTAAAATAGGCCATATTCTCAATAATCCCCAAAACCGGAACATTGATGGTCTCCTGCTGGAACATCGCCACTCCTTTCCTTGCATCGGCAAGTGCTACGTTTTGAGGCGTACTCACAACAACGGCTCCGGTTAAAGGAAGTGATTGCATGATAGAAAGATGAATATCCCCTGTTCCCGGAGGCAGGTCTACCAACAGGAAGTCGAGTTCACCCCAGGCTGCATCAAAGATCATCTGGTTCAACGCCTTCGCTGCCATAGGGCCTCTCCATATTACCGCCTGATTTGGCTGCGTAAAGAACCCAATAGACAGCATTTTCACCCCGTGGTTTTCAATAGGTTTCATTTTTGACTTCCCATCTACATTCACAGAAAGGGGTTTTTCTGTCTGCACATCAAACATCATAGGCATAGACGGCCCATAAATATCGGCATCTAAAAGACCTACTTTAAAGCCCATTTTTGCCAGACTCACCGCAAGGTTTGCAGTGACAGTAGACTTCCCTACTCCACCTTTCCCTGAAGCTACCGCAACAATATTTTTGATACCGGGAATAGACTTCCCTTTAATCTCTGTCTTCTCGGGCGCCTGAACCTTAATATTCACCTTCACCTTGGCTTTTTGATGAACGTGTTCATGAATGGCTTTCATTACATCAACCTCTGCGCGTTTTTTGATGTGAAGCGCCGGAGTAGTAAGCAGCAGGTCTACCACCACCTCATCTCCAAAGGTCATAATGTTCTGAACCGCACCACTCTCTACCATATTTTTACCTTCCCCTGAAACAGAAATAGTTTCAAGAGCATTTAATATATCCTTACGATTAAGTTTCATGCTGTATTTCTTGTAATTTCTGAACCTTATGTAGATTCATTCTAAATGCAAATATAAGCTGAAAAGCTAAGATAACGAAGTTATTACCCATTTTTAAGGATCAATAAAATCAATACAAAAATAGCTTAAATTTTTACTGAAGTTCTACCGAAGGATCCCAGAAATGATCCTGAAATCTTACGATTTTATCGTTTATAACCTGCACTCCTTCAGCCTCGAGCATTTGCTGCATTACCCGGGTTCCGGGAAAATGATGTTTCCCTGTAAGCAGGCCATTTCTGTTCACCACCCGATGTGCCGGAATATCTTCCATTTTAGAAGCATTATTCATAGCCCAGCCCACCATTCTCGCACTGCCTTTTGCTCCTAAAAAAGCGGCGATAGCGCCATAGCTGGTCACCCGCCCTTCAGGAATAAGTTTTACCACCTCATACACCCGTTCAAAAAAGGAAGTTTCTGTCATTACTGCAAATAGATCCTAATGAAGGTAATGATCAGCAAGACCAGCATAAGAGCTGCCATGAAGTAGTTGGAATATTTTACAAAAAAAGTCCCCTCAGCTTCTATCTTGGTGAAAAACAACGCATAAAAGTAAAGGGTTGTAAACGTACCCAGAGAAGCTCCCAGTACAAATGCGGTATTGTTAAGCGGGTGATATTCTACAGCGCCATTTACATTAAGTGCAGCAGCAAGTGCCACAAAAAATGGAATGGGAAAAATATTTAGTACGCCTATCATCATTCCCTTTAGCACACTTCTTAGCCCGGAGGTTGGATGAACCTCTACCTCTTTCTTTTTTCGTTGTGCCATTACGAGAAAATAGAACATCATGATCAAAAAGATCACGAGCCCGGCCCGCAAGAGCACATTGTTAATATATGTATTGTCAAAGATATAGCGCGCCAGCATGACCGCGATCAACGCCTGTAGCATAACGATCACAGATGCACCAATAGCCATGTAGATGCCGTTCTTTTTACCTCTTTTGACACAGGTTTTGGCAACACTCATATTCACAAGTCCCGGGGGAACTACCCCCAGCAGCGCTGCAAAATAGGTAATAAGGAAAATTTTAGTTTCCTCCAATGCTGGTTATTTTATCCTAAACTGTACGTAAGTTATGGGTTTTCCCTGCTCAAGATACTGTTTTTCATAAAAAGTCTGTATCCCGGTAACTTCTTTTGGAGAATACTCGTTTTTATACACGTTGTGGTTGGCCTGTACCACCTCATGACCTTCGCCATGGAGTAGACCAAGTGTATAGCCGTGCATAAATTCACTATCTGTTTTAAGGTTGACCAGGCCTTGTGGTTTCAGGATCTTCTTATATCTCTGAAGAAATTCGGAATTGGTCATTCTATGCTTGGTACGCTTGTATTTTATTTGTGGATCGGGGAAAGTAATCCAGATTTCATCTACTTCATTTTCCGCAAACAGCAAATCAACCAGCTCTATCTGGCTTCTCAAAAAGGCCACATTTTGAAGCCCTTCTTCCAGGGCTGTTTTCGCACCCCGCCAAAAACGGGCTCCTTTAATATCAATCCCAATAAAGTTCTTCTCCGGATAGGCTTCAGCAAGAGCCACGCTATATTCCCCTTTTCCGCAGCCCAGTTCAAGTACTATAGGCTTATCGTTTTTAAAGAAGTCGCTGCTCCACTTCCCTTTCAGGTTAAATTCTCCATCTACCACCTCTTCCCGTGTGGGCTGTACCACATTAGAAAAGGATTCGTTTTCTCTAAACCGCTTTAATTTATTCTTACTTCCCACCTGAAATTTTAATATTTTGGTAAAATTAAAGAAAATCCCCCACAGGCCTTTCAATTATATCTGATTTATGCGAAGTAGACGAATTTTGGTTGCGCCAATTAACTGGGGGTTAGGTCATGCCACACGATGCATCAATATTATTGAAAAACTTGAAGAACAGGGATTTACTCCCATCATAGCTTCAGATGGAGCAGCACTTAACCTTCTTAAAAAAGAGTTTCCGCATTTGCAGGCATTTGAATTACCTTCTTACAATATCACCTACACCAGAAAGGGAAGCCTTTTAAAATGGAAGCTGCTTTTATACAGCCCACATATCGTGAAAAACATCAAAAAGGAAAAACAGGCCACTAAGATCCTGGTGCAAAAATTAAAACTCCACGGAATAATTTCGGACAGCCGGTTTGGGGTGCGGCACCCGCATGTGCCAGGCGTTTTTATCACCCATCAATTGAATGTACTCTCGGGGGCAACCACTTTCTTCAGCAGTTGGCTTCACCAGAAGTATATAAAACAATATGATCAATGCTGGATTCCCGATACTCCCGGCAGGCCAAACCTAAGCGGAATTCTTGGGCATCCAAAAAGGGCATTTTCAGAAGTAAATTATTTAGGGGTGATGAGCAGGTTTAAAAAAGAAAAATTACCTCGGAATTATGATTTCATGGTATTATTGTCAGGCCCCGAACCCCAGAGAAGCATTCTCGAAGAAATTCTTCTAAAGGAGTTCAGTAAATCTTCCGGAAGTATCCTCTTTATAAGAGGGGTTGTAGATGAAAGCACTGCTGATTTAAATACACCAAATCTCACTGTAAGAAACTATCTCTTTGGCAGGGAACTGGAACAGGCACTTAACAGTAGCGAAGTGGTAATAGCAAGATCGGGATATACCACCCTTATGGATCTTGCCCGGCTCGAAAAAAAGGCTTTTTTCATACCTACACCCGGCCAGTTTGAACAGGAATATTTAGCCGGAAGGATGCAAAAACTGGGCTTTGCCCCAACCTGTAAACAGGAAGATTTTAGGCTTGAAAAGTTGCTGGAGTTGAAAGATTATTCGGGGTTAAAGGATCCTGGCTTTGTTTGTGATTTCTCAAAGCTTTTTGGCCTTTTTAAGGGTGAATGAAAATTCACTTCCCATGCCGTAGGTGCTTTCTACAAAAATTCTCTCTTTGTGCGCTTCGAGCAGGTGCTTTACAATGGCCAGGCCAAGCCCCGAGCCTCCTTCTTTACGCGATCCGCTTTTGTCTACCCGGTAAAAGCGCTCAAACAACCTCGGAATATGCTCTTTTTGGATCCCCTCTCCGTTGTCACTTACCCTTATAATGATCTTCTTCTTGGAGTGATCTTCAATAGCAACTTCGGTGGTACCGTCGTTCTTTCCGTATTTTATAGAGTTTACAATAAGGTTAGTCACCACCTGCTGAATTCTTTCTTTATCGGCCTTGACCCACACAGGGGCATAAGGAGCTTCAAATGTGAGGGTGATATTCTTCTTTCCGGCTTTCATCTCCAGGAGGTCAAAAACATTCTGGACTACCTCAACAATATTAAATACTTCAGGTTTAAGGCTTAGCTCCCCGGTTTCAAGTTTAGTGATCATATCCAGATCCTGAACTATGTAAACCAGTCGCTCCACTCCTTTGGCTGCCCTTGAAAGATACTGCTTTCGCACATTTTTATCTTTCATAGCTCCATCGAGCAAGGTCTCAATATATCCCTGAACTGTGAATAAAGGGGTTTTGAGCTCGTGAGAGATATTTCCCATAAATTCTTTCCGGTATGAATCACGCACTTTTAAAGCTTCGATTTCGAGTTTTTTCCCTTCAGCAAATTTCTGCACTTCCTGCGATAGGCTGGTCATATCTGTAGTCACCTGCTCAGGGTTAAGTGGGGTAGCACTAAGCATACTCACATTCTCGTATATCTTCTTTATCTTTTTATAGATAAAGGCCTCAACCCGGTACTGAATGATGAGAAATGAAAAAATAAAACACGAAAAACCATAGAGCAGAAGTGCCCACTCTGAATATGCATCGTGAATAATGAGAAAAACAGCCGAAATCCCAGTAAGGAAGAGCGACACATAAATTGAAGTCTTTATTGCAAACCTGTATGAGCGCCTAAAACCTTTAGTCATTACTCTACAAACTTATACCCCACACCTTTAATGGTCTGGATGCTCTCACCTCCAAGTTTTTCCCTGAGTTTTCTAATATGCACATCAATAGTACGACCGCCTACAACCACCTCATTGCCCCAAACCCGCTCAAGGATCTCATCTCTCTGAAAAACACGCCCGGGTTGTGACGCCAATAAGAATAATAGCTCAAATTCTTTTCGTGGCAACATCACCTCTTCCCCGCCTTTTACCACTTTGTATTCTTCCCTGTTGATCTCGAGGTTCCCGGCAGTAATAATCCCTGCTTTCCCTCCGGCTTCCCCGCCGTTAAACCGGCGCAGCAAGGCCTTCACTTTACTTATAAGTACTTTCGGTTTTATGGGTTTAGTGATATAATCATCGGCACCAGCGTCAAATCCGGCCATTTGAGAATAATCTTCTCCCCTGGCGGTAAGAAAAGTAATCATGCTGTTGGTAAGCTCTGGTTCTTTTCGCATTTGAATGCAGGTTTCTATACCATCCATTTCAGGCATCATTACATCTAAAATAATAAGATGAGGATGGTTTTCTTTGGCAACTTTTAAAGCCTGTTCACCATTTTCTGCAGTTACTACCCGGTAACCTTCAGCAGCTAAATTATACCTTATAATCTCAATGATATCGGGCTCATCATCGACCAAAAGGATGCAAATGTCATTTGTTTTCATGGGTGTGGTTAATTTACCCTGTAAAAGTAAAGATAATAATTATGCCGCCTCCCACTCCCATTCATTGATAACCTTCTGTTAACCTTAAATTTAATTAGTCATAACCTTTAGTTGACTTATTGGTAATTTTCAGCTAACGCCATAGTTACATTGCACAGTTTTCTTTGCGGCATAGAAAATTGACAAAAATGAGACTTCTTTTGATTGGTGCCGCAGTACTCCTTTCCTTTTCAAACCTGTTGGCACAGGAGACACAACACACCGGTAGCATTGCCGGGAAATTAACTGACAAGGAAATGCAGGGCGAGCCCCTCCCCTTTGCCAATGTACTCGTGAAAGGCACAGGTACAGGTGGAACTACTAACGTAAACGGACTTTTTGAAATAGAAAATCTTGAACCCGGAAGCTACACTGTTGCCTTTAGCTTTGTAGGATACGAACAGCTCGAAATCCCCAATGTGCGGGTAGAACCGGGTAAAGTAACAGAAATAAACACTCAACTTGGAACCACTGCTTCTTCCCTGGATGAAGTTGTTATTTCTACGGTATCAAGGGCCGATTCTGAAGTGGCACTGCTATTAGAGCAGAAAAATGCCATTACAATAAAACAGGCTATTGGCGCTGAAGAACTGTCTAGAAAAGGAATCAATAACGTAGAGCAGGGACTCTCCAAGGTCTCTGGCATTAGCATGGTGGGAGACAGGGGTATTTTTGTAAGGGGATTGGATGACCGTTATAATTTTCTAACGATGAACGGACTTCCCGTAGCATCTTCAGACCCCGATTTTAAAATTATTCCGCTTAGTTATATCGCCACCAACATTGTGAGCTACGTAGATGTTTATAAAACCTTTAGCCCTTCGCTGTATCAGGATTTTGCGGGCGCAACTTTTAATGTCAACACTATCACCGCAGCTTCAAAGCCCGCTACCACGGTAACTGCTGGAGTCAATTACAACACCAATTCTACTTTTGAAGATTACAAGATCGATAACAGCAGTGATTTGGAATACCTGGGATATACCGGAAACAGCAGGGAATTGCCTGCCGCACCCGCACAATCTCCCAGCCCATTTTCCACTTCCTGGACTCCTGAAAAAATTACTGCCCCACTGGCCACTACTCTTGGAATAACTCACGGGCAACGCCTGGTAAACGGAGACAAACAATCTCTGGGTATATATTTTGGTATGAATTATCGCAATTCTTACGAGAAGAAAAACGGGGTAGAACGCACCTTAAATTCTGAAGGCACCGCAGGGCAGGATTTCTCTACCACAAACTATGATTTCTCCACACGAAAATCAGCTTTACTGGCACTTGATTACGACAGGTTTGATATGCTGAAGCTGAACTTCAATACCATTTACCTTCAGAATACTTCAAATTTTATAAGGGAAGCATTTGGAAGGAATGACGGATTTACCCAGCTTAACAACAGAGATTTCTTTATCCGTGACATTCGGTATACAGAAAATGATATGCTCACTTTCCAGCTCCTGGGAGATCTGGAATGGAACAACAAAAAACATCAACTGCATTTTGGCGGCTCTACAGGAATAGGCAACAATAATGTACCCGATCGCAGGGTGCTACGCGCTGCCGACACAGGGGAAGATGCAGAATACATTACCACAAATGGCATCAATCCCTTCAGGTTCTATCAGGAGCTGGAGAACGTTAGCTTTAGTTCCCGCCTTGAGTACGAGTTGGGAATTCAGAAAAAAGAAGACAACACCTTCTCCACAAAAATTAAGATAGGGCATAATTTCGACGGAATAAATTACGATTTCTTCACCCGCACCATTACGGCACAGGTCAATACGGGCGAACTGCCAAACCTGAATACCAATGATCCTGAAGCTTTCTTTAAACAAGGTTTATCTGAAGGATTTCTGGAATATGCAGGCAATTTTGCCCCTACACCACCCGACATTCAGGTGGAGCAATACATACACGGCGGGTATTTCATCTTTTTAAAGGAATGGGACAATATACTACTTGATGTGGGCGTACGCGCTGAATACGCACCCCGGGAAATAACTTATAAAAAAGCTCTTGATACTAAGTTCAGCAAGATCACCTATGAACCCTTCGATATTAGCCCTGCCCTCAACATCAGGTACCACCTTACCGAAACCTCTAACCTGAGGCTGGCGACATCTATCACCACTACCCGCCCCAGGATGAGAGAGATCTTGCCTACAATTTACCAGGATGGGGATGGCAACCAGGTAATAGGGAACCCCGATCTTTTAAATTCCCGCAACTACAATTTAGACCTAAAATATGAGTTCTTTCCGGCCAACAGCGAATTACTGGCATTAACCGCCTTTGCCAAATATCTCCAGGATCCTATAGAGCGTTTGGCCCGTGCCACCTCTGTAGGTTACAGAACTTATTTCGATAATTTTGAGGAAGCTGTTCTCTACGGAATAGAAGCCGAAGCCAGGTTCAATGCCGGAAGCCTCTTCAAAAATGCCATTTTTGACAGGTTATCTGTAGGCTTTAACGGAATTCTGATGGATTCTCGTGCTACTGCCGAAGAGAACAATCCACGTTTCGCAGCAGTAACCAATAAAGACAGAAAGCTGCAGGGAGCATCAAACTGGGGAATCAATGCCGATCTCCTTTACCAAATTTTTAAGCGCGGCAATACAGCATCTTCCCTAAACCTCATTTATAACACTTTTGGAAAAAGAATATATGCCGTAGGTGTAGAAGGAGCCGATGAAATCTACGAAAAGCCTGTTGATCAACTTGACCTGGTGTGGACCACCCAATTCAACAAAAGCTGGGGACTCAAATTAACTGCGAGAAATCTTCTCAACGAAAAGACCATGTTCTTCCAGGATCCCACCCGCGAAATAAGATTCCCTGATAAGTTTAGCAACGCTATAGAATCATTTGATACCGGCACCACCTATGGAGCCTCCATCACCTTTAAATTTTAAACATAAATATTCAACTAAAAATTAGAAAAAATGAAAAACCAATTCTTAAAAACCGCATTTACAATCGCGCTCTCACTCAGCTTGTTTTCATGCAGCAGTGATGATGATGTTCCAAACCCCGATCCCGGAACAGGAGGCGACTCAGGAATACTTGAGGGTACTGTTCTTGAAGGAGATATTACAGAGGACCTCCTTGTGAAAGAAGGTAATTATAACCTGAAAGGCGCAGTTTCAGTAAAAGATGGAGCCACACTAACCATAGAACCAGGAACAACTTTCACGGTAAGCGCCGCAGACCAGGCGGCAGGAGTAAACCTCTTATTTGTAGAACAGGGCGGAAAATTAATTGCCGAAGGTACTGCAGCAAAACCAATAGTCTTTACTTCTGAAAATAAAAATTCGGAAGGTGGCGACGGCGACTGGGGCGGTATCGGTATACATGGCCGTGCCAAAATGAACGCCCCCGGCGGAACCTCAATCTCTGAAGCAGGGCAATTACCGTACGGAGGCACCAATGACCAGGATAGTTCGGGGAGCCTGAAGTATGTAAGAGTCGAATATGCAGGGCAGGCATCTTCAGATGGCCAATTTGAATTCAATGCTTTCTCCTTCTTCGCGGTAGGCAGCGGCACCACCCTTGAAAACCTCGAGGCTTTTGAAGGCGCTGATGACGGGTTTGAATTCTATGGTGGTACTGTAAACGCCAGGAACCTTGTAGCTATAGGAATGGAAGATGATTCAATAGACTGGGATGAAGGTTACCGCGGAACTCTTAATAATGTTGCTATTGTTCAATACGACGGCGTGGGAGATTTCGCTTTTGAACTAGCTAACAGAAAAGGCGAAAACAATGCAGAGCCACGTTCAATGGGTACAGTTAAAAATGTAAGTATCTGGGGCCATAACCGCAGCGGCAAAGCTGCATTCGATTTAAAACAGGGAACCGCCGGAACTTTCGAAAATATTGTGGGGAGTAATTACGAAACTATCATATTTCTCAATGACCAGCTACAGGAAGTAGAGAATGACCAACTACAATTTACCAATGCTCATTTTGAGTACAGTAAAGATCTTGTGGTGAACAACGTTAACGACACCGAGGTAGCGGGCAACTTACTAGAGCTTGATGAGAATGCAACAGGTGCAGATCTAAGCGTCTTTGAAAGCTGGAGCAACCTGGCTGCGGCTCAAAAATTTTAATCAATTAGACGTTTATTAATAGATTTGTTTTTAAAGGGTTGCGATGTCGCAACCCCTTTTTTTGAAAATTATTGTGTAGAAATTAAGCTTTAACTTTTCTGCAACTAAAATTTGGTGCGGTTTTTGAATTTTTTATTGTAATTTTGAATTGATACCGTATTGAAAATGAAACAACTCTACTTGTACCCTCTTATGATCATTGGCCTTTTGCTCTTATCGAGTCCGGCTTTTGCACAGGTATCAGCCCCGGAACCTCCTGTAAAAGAAGTTCCTATTGAAGGGCTTTCTATTTTCCCAAATCCTGCTTCAGGTCAAAAAGTGTACATTAACACCAAAGCGGGAAAAGCTAAAAGAGTAGAGATCTATAATGTTTTGGGCAAGAGCATCCTTTCTGCACAATTAACAGGAAATGAGCTCAATATCTCCAATCTTGAACCGGGGGTATACATCATGAGGATCCAGGAAGGTCGAAGTTCTGCTACCCGAAAGCTTGTGGTAAGATAACCCATATCCTTTATTTTATTCAGTACCTTTGTGCCCTCAATTTTTTTTATCAATTTGAAGGACATATTTTCCATTTCCACTCTCGAGGAGTTCAATAAAAAAGCGCTGCAGGTATTTGAATATCAATACAAATACAATCCTGTTTACAGCAAATTTTGCGATCTGCTTCACCGCAGCCCCCGGGAGGTAACCTGTGTTGAAGAAATCCCTTTTTTGCCAATCTCCCTCTTTAAATCTCACAAAATACTTTCTTCGGAAGCTTCTGCTGAAGTTATTTTTAGCAGCAGCGGCACCACAGGTACTCAAACCAGCAAACATTACGTTACAGACCTGAAGGTTTATGAGGAAAGTTTCCGCAGGGGCTTCACACATTTCTACAGTAATGTAGAAGATTACGCAGTGCTCGCACTTCTTCCATCCTATCTTGAAAGAAAAGGTTCTTCATTGATCTACATGGTGCAGGATCTTATTGAGAAAAGTAATAATAAGGCAAGCGGTTTTTATTTGCACGACCTCGATGCACTCGTTCAAAAACTACAAGAGCTGGAAGAGAAAGGGCAAAAGACACTGCTTATAGGTGTTTCTTTTGCATTACTTGACCTGGCAGAGCAATACCGTTTAACCCTAAAGCATACTATTGTGATGGAAACCGGCGGAATGAAAGGCCGCCGCAAGGAAATGATACGCACCGAACTTCATGAAGTGCTAAAAAAAGGATTGGGGGTACAGGAAATTCATAGCGAATATGGAATGACCGAGCTACTGTCACAGGCATACGCCCTCAAAAATGGCATTTTTGAATGCCCACCCTGGATGAAGATCCTTATAAGAGAACCGGAAGACGCCTTAAGCTTACTCCCCGAAGGGAAATCTGGCGGAATCAATGTTATAGATCTGGCCAATATCAATTCCTGCTCTTTCATTGCCACACAGGACCTTGGTAAAAATTTAGGCGGGGGAAAGACTGAAATATTAGGCCGTTTTGACCACAGTGATATAAGAGGGTGTAACCTGATGGTTTTTTAACAAAAAATAATTACCTGTACTGTAAGGATTGTAGTTTTTACCGACTTACTGTACGGTTAGATTATGTTTTCATAATTGGTTGGTTAGTAGAAGCCCCCTTCGCCCTCTAAGGCAAGGGGGCTATCTTATTTACTCAACCCTTAAAATATAGGTGTTCCTTTTTCCTTTATTGATAATGACGTATTTATCATTTAAAAGGTCATTTGTGGTGATGGTATAATCTTCGGTGACCTTTTCTTTATTAACCGAAATGGAATTTTCTTTTAAAGCTCTCCTGGCTTCTCCGTTAGAGTTTAAAAAGTCGGTTTTGGCAGAAAGAGCTGCAATCATATCCAAACCTGCCTCTACATCGGCACGGTCAATTTTTGCCTGCGGCACCCCTTCAAAAACATCTAAAAAAGTAGCTTCATTAAGCTTTTTTAAATCATCTGCAGTACTCTTTCCAAAAAGCACTTCCGAAGCCTTTACAGCATTCTCATACTCCTCTGCCGAGTGTACCATTACAGTAATTTCTTCGGCCAGTTTTCGCTGCAATTCTCTCAAATGAGGCGCCTCTTTATGCTGAGCTATAAGACCTTCTATCTCTTCTTTTGAAAGGAAGGTAAATATTTTTATAAATTTTTCGGCATCTTCATCGCTGGTGTTGAGCCAGTATTGATAGAACCTGTAAGGAGAAGTACGTACCGGATCAAGCCAGATGTTCCCCGACTCGGTTTTTCCGAATTTAGTACCGTCGGCCTTGGTAATTAACGGGCAGGTAAGGGCATAACCTTTCCCCTCACCAATTCTTCTAATGAGCTCGGTTCCGGTTGTGATATTCCCCCACTGGTCACTACCACCCATTTGCAGCGTACAATCAAGCTCCCTGTACAAATGCAGAAAATCATATCCCTGCACAAGCTGGTAAGTGAATTCCGTAAAAGACATTCCTTCGGAAGAATCTGAAGACAAACGCTTTTTTACGCTGTCTTTAGACATCATGTAGTTCACAGTAATGTGTTTTCCCACATCTCTTATAAAGCTCAGAAAACTGAAGTCTTTCATCCAGTCATAGTTATTCACCATTACTGCAGCATTCTCTGCTTCACTCTCAAAGTCGAGAAATTTAGACAGTTGGTTTTTAAGGGCATTTTGATTCTGAAGCAAAGTAGCTTCAGTAAGAAGATTGCGCTCGTTTGATTTTCCTGAAGGGTCACCTATCATTCCCGTGGCTCCTCCTACCAGTGCCACAGGGCGATGTCCTGCTTCCTGGAAGTGCTTCAGCATCATAACACCCACCAGGTGACCTATATGTAAAGAATCGGCTGTGGGGTCAATCCCAACATAGGCAGACCTAAGGCCTTCCAAAAGATGCTCTTCGGTGCCGGGCATCACATCGTGAATCATCCCTCTCCAGGTCAATTCTTCTACAAAATTCTTGCTCATGATCATTATTTTGAAGTAAAAACAGCCGTAAAGATACCATAAAGCTTCATTTTTCCTAAGCGGTTTTAGCTATATTTACCTCATGATTCTAGTCACCGGAGGCACAGGCTTGGTAGGTTCACATTTGCTGCTTGATCTTGTTAAAGCAGGAAAATCTGTTCGTGCGATCTATCGTACAGAAGCAAGCTTAGAAGCCGTAAAAAAAGTTTTTTCCTACACGAATTCCCAACCTGAAGCAAACACCCTCTTTTCGTCAATTGATTGGGTTCAAGCCGATATCACAGACATCCCCTCATTAAATAAAGCTTTTAAAGATATTCATCAGGTTTATCATTGTGCGGCACTGGTCTCTTTTGACACTTCTAAAGATGCTTTACTGCGGAAGGTAAACATTGAAGGCACAGCTAATATTGTAAACCTTTGTATCGCAAATGAAGTGGAGAAACTTTGTTATGTAAGTTCTATTGCCACTTTAGACCAGAAACCCGGCGAAAAGGAGATCACTGAAGTTTCTTTCTGGAACAAAGAACTTAGCCACAGCATGTATGCCATTACCAAATATGGCGCAGAGATGGAAGTGTGGCGTGCAAGCCAGGAAGGTGTTCCTGTGGTTATTGTGAAGCCCGGGATCATTATTGGCCCCGGATTTTGGAGCAGTGGCAGCGGTAAGATCTTCGAAAAGATACACAGCGGCCTCGATTACTTTGTTCCAAAAACCACCGGCTTTGTCGGCGTTTGGGATGTGGTAAGAATTGCCCGGGAACTGATGGTTTCCCCTGTCAAAAATGACGAATTCATAGTGGTTTCTGAAAACCTTTCGTTCAAGGCTGTTTTTTCTATGACGGCTAGTTCCCTTGGAAGACCTGCACCATCAAAAGCACTAAAAAAATGGATGGTACTTACCGGATGGTTGTGGCAGGAACTAAGAGGTTTATTTTCAAACAGGGAAAAGCAACTGGAAAAGAGGTCTCAAAAAAGCCTTTTTGAACACACGTTTTATTCTTCAGCTAAACTGAAACAACAAATAGATTTTGAATTTGAACCCATTTCAGAAGTAATAGAAAAAACAGCTTCTTGCTACAAAAAAGACCTTCAGAAATAACTTAACGTTGAACCCGGCTTTTTGAAACAGGCATGGGAAGCCTGGGATCGGGCTCAAGCAATCCTGAAGTATCCCTTCTAAACTCGCGCCGTATCAAAGTATCCAGAGTATCACTTTCAGAATTTTCTCTAAGAGAATCCTTTATTTTTTCCTCCACTTCCCTAATGGAATCATACTCGGCCATCAGTGCCTCCAGCCTCTCCTTTACCCTCTCATATATTTTTTCGTACTGCTTGTAGTTCTGCGCATAGTACTCATTGCTTTGCGCCAGCTGGGTACTGTCTATGCCATATTTTTTGGTAAGATAAGGGTATGCATTCACCCCTTTTTCTTCCATAAGAGTTTTGTTGTAGCTCCTGGCACCATGAAGCAGGGAAAGTTCTGTGAGCACCTCAACCATCTTATCTTCAGCAATTAGATTATCTGGCTTTGGAGTACGGTTGATTTCCTGGCAGGAAACCAGCATTAAAAAGACCCCTAAAATGGTGAAGACCTTTCTCATGCTACCTGTCAAACTTTAATCTTTCGGCTTGTACAAAAGGAGTAAAATTGAAATTCTTGTAAACTAAATTTCCATTTACAAAGGTGTGAGTTACCCGCGATTTGAAAGTAGTGCCTTCAAAGGGAGACCAGCCACATTTATACAGCGTATTTCCAGGCTGTACAGCCCATGGAGCATTGAGATCAACAAGTACAAGATCGGCCTTGTAGCCCTCTCTTATAAACCCTCTTTTTTCAATATCAAAAAGAATAGCGGGGTTATGGCACATTTTCTCTACAATTTTCTCCAGTGAAATTTTGCCCTGGTGATACATCTGCAACATTGCAGGAAGAGCGTGTTGCACTAACGGGCCGCCGCTTGGAGCCTTGGTGTATACGTTTTTCTTTTCCTCACGGGTATGCGGCGCATGGTCTGTCGCGATGACATCTATCTTGTCTTCAATTAGCCCTTTTAAGAGAGCTTCCTGATCTTTTTGTGTCTTTACAGCAGGGTTCCATTTTATGAAGGTTCCCTTTTTCCCGTAATCTTCATCATTGAACCAAAGGTGGTGCACACAGACTTCGGCAGTGATCATTTTATCTTTAAGCGGCTTTTTACTGTCGAACAACTTGAGTTCTTTTGCCGTAGAAAGATGAAAAACGTGTAATCTCGCCCCGGTTTTTTTGGCTAATGCAACAGCTTTTGATGAAGAAATATAACAGGCTTCTTCACTGCGAATTTTAGGATGCAGCTCTACCGGAATATCATCTCCATACTCCGCTGTATATTTCTGCAGGTTCTCCTGAATGGTTTTTTCATCTTCACAATGCGCTGCGATGAGCACAAGAGATTCTTTGAAGATTTTCTCCAGCACTTTTTCATCGTCTACCAACATATTCCCTGTAGATGAGCCCAAAAAAAGTTTGAGGGCCGGCACTGTTTTGGGGTCTATTTTCTTAATCTCCTCAAGATTATCATTAGTACCTCCAAACATGAAGGCGTAATTGGCGTAAGAGGTAGCCTCTGCCAGTTTATATTTTTCTTCAAGAAGTTCTATAGTGGTGGTTTGCGGCTGGGTATTGGGCATTTCTATGAAAGAAGTAATACCACCTGCCACAGCTGCTTTTGAACCTGTTTCAATTGTTTCTTTATGGGTAAGCCCCGGCTCCCTGAAATGCACCTGATCATCAATAACCCCCGGCATAAGGTAATTGCCTTCGGCATCGACGATAGTAAGGTTAGGAGATTTGGCACTTATACTTGAAGCGATCTCTTTAATAATTCCATCTTCAATAAAAACATCTCCTTCAACGATAGCACCTTCATTGACAATTTTTGCATTCTTAATTAATACCTTCTTCATTATATTGTCATCTTATTAAACAGACTGTTTATTTTCATTTTTATCACTCCAAAAACAGCTTCCCATATAATTGAACCACTCATTTTTGATGTTCCCCGGGTTCTGTCGGTAAAAACTACCGGCACTTCCACGATATTGAACTTTGCCAGGTAAGCTTTGAATTTCATTTCAATTTGAAAAGCATAACCAACAAATTTAATTTTATCGAGGTGAATCCTCTCAAGCACTTCTCTATCATAGCAAACAAAACCTGCCGTGGTATCTTCTACAGGCATTGCTGTTATGAAGCGTACATATTTTGAGGCCAGCCAGGATAAAAGCACCCTGCTCATGGGCCAGTTTACCACATTAACCCCGGTTTTATACCGGGAGCCAATCGCTACCTGGGCTCCACCCCGCTTACAGGCATTATAGAGGCGTATCAAGTCGTTAGGATTGTGGGAAAAATCGGCATCCATTTGAAAGATGTACTTATAATCCCGTTCCAAAACCCATTCAAAACCTTTGATATACGCCGTACCCAAACCAGATTTCCCTTCCCTTTCAATCAGGAATAACCGATTCTCATAGACCGATTGCAGAGACCTGACTATTCTAGAGGTTCGATCGGGAGAATTATCATCCACCACCAAAACGTGAAAATCGCGCTGAAGAGAAAAGACATTTTTAATGATCTTTTCAATATTTTCTTTTTCGTTGTAGGTGGGTATTATAACAATCCCATCTGGCATAAAATTCTTTTGGACAAATGTAACTATTTTTAAAGTTTAGGATGGTTTTTTAAAACTTCTTTTAATCGTATTAATCCTACCTTTGTAGAAAATTCTCCTGCTTGGAAGTAATAGAAAGACATGCGGTTTCTCAAGACTGGATCACCCTCCTACTCTTACTGGTATTGGTACTGCTGGTGGTGGCCAGGTATGCGTTCACTCAAAGGTTTGCCCACTTTAGCATGCTTTTCGCTACAGATAAGTACCTTCTTTTAAAGGGAAAAGACCCCAATCTTTTTCATCCATTTAATGTACTTCTTTTTGTTGTGAATGTGGTCTCGGCAGGCCTGTTTATCTTTATTTACTACCTCACTTTTTCCGATTCTTACCCCGAGAGGCCAATGGTAACCTTCTTAAGGATAATTACTGCATATACGACTTTTGTGCTGCTCAAGTTTTCCCTGGAAAAGATTCTGGCAGATGTAGTTTCGGTCAATGATAAAATGAACTACTACCTGTTCTACAAACTTAGTTACCGCAATTTCATGGCCTTGATATTACTCCCTGTTTCTATATTTTTTATATATACATGGGAACCAACAAGGCTGGTGCTCTACATTTTGCTGGGACTCATTTTACTTATGAATTTGATTACCCTGCTCAGCATTTTTATCAAAAACCGACAGTACATTGCGACCCATTGGTTTTATTTTATTTTGTATCTTTGCGCTCTTGAAATTGGACCCTATTATATTTTATATAAGCTGGTTACCAAGTTCCAGGGTGAATAAAAAATATGTATATGAAAGTGAAAACAATTCTGGTATCTCAACCAGAGCCGAAGGTTGAAAATTCTCCTTATTTTGATCTTGAAGAAAAACAAAAAGTAAAAATAGATTTTATCCCGTTTATCCACGTTGAGGGCGTTTCTTCCAAGGATGTAAGACAGCAAAAGGTAGACCTTTCAAATTATACAGCAATTATCCTTACCAGTCGTAATTCTGTTGACCATTTCTTTAGAATTGCTGAAGAGATGCGATTTAAAGTGCCCGATACTTTAAAATACTTTTGCCAGAGCGAAGCCGTTGCTTATTACCTTCAGAAGTACGTAGTTTACCGCAAGCGGAAAATTTACGTCGGAAAAAGGACTTTTGCTGAACTTTCTCCCCTTATTAAGAAGTACAAAAACGAAAAATTCCTCCTGCCATCTTCAGATATGCTGAAGCCAGATGTGCCAAAAACCCTGAATAAGCTTGGGGTGGATTGGAAAAAAGCTGTTTTCTACAAAACCGTTGTGAGTGATCTTTCTCACCTTAGGGAAGTATTTTATGATATCCTGGTGTTCTTTAGCCCCAGCGGAATAAAATCCCTATTTGAGAATTTTCCCGATTTTAAACAAAATGACACCAAAATTGCTGTTTTTGGAAACACTACGGTAAAGGCTGCAAAAGACCACGGACTGGTTGTGAACATTCAGGCGCCAACGCCAGAAACACCTTCCATGACCATGGCTCTTGAAAAGTACATCAAGGAACAAAATAAAAAGGCTCATTAGATCCTGAAAAATTGGACATAAAAAAACCGGCAGTTGCCGGTTTTTTTATGTCTTTCTATGTAATTCTTAAGATACTTTGGGAGCACCTGAAAGTATTTCTTCATTAGCCTGCGCCTGGAATTTTTCAAAATTCTTTTGAAAAGATTCGGCAAGTTGATTGGCCTTTCGGTCATAAGCTTCTTTATCTTTCCAGGTATTTCGCGGATTGAGTACTTCAGAAGGTACGTTCTCACATTCCACCGGCATCTGCAAACCAAAAACCGGATGCTCAATATATTCTACGTTCTCAAGCTTTCCTTCAAGTGCCGAAGAGATCATTTCCCTGGTATAGCGCAACTTCATTCTTGACCCCACTCCATAAGGCCCGCCAGTCCAGCCGGTGTTTACCAGCCACACATTTGTATTGTTCTCTTTCATCTTTGCACTCAGCATTTCGGCATAGCGCGTGGGGTGTAACGGCATAAAAGGCGCACCAAAACAAGCAGAGAAGCTTGGAATAGGTTTATCTACACCTGCTTCGGTACCTGCTACCTTTGCAGTGTACCCACTTATAAAGTGATAGGCTGCCTGCCCCGGCGTAAGCTTGCTTATTGGAGGCAAGACCCCAAAAGCATCGGCTGTGAGAAAGAAGATATTTTTTGGATTTTCACCAATAGAAGGCTCCTGAATATTGTCAATATGATCAATTGGGTAACTCACCCTGGTGTTCTGGGTAATTTCGGTATTTTCAAAATCTACCTCTCCATTTTCATCCAAAATGACATTTTCGAGAATTGCCCCTTTTTTAATAGCCCTGAATATGTCCGGTTCATTCTCTTCAGTAAGATTAATGACTTTTGCATAGCAGCCGCCTTCAAAATTAAAGACCCGGTTCTCTTTGGTCCAACCATGCTCGTCATCTCCAATAAGCCTTCTTTCAGGATCGGCAGAAAGCGTGGTTTTCCCGGTCCCCGAAAGGCCGAAGAAAATTGCCGTATCTCCTTCTTCTCCCACATTTGCAGAACAGTGCATGGGTAAAGTGTTTTTATCAATTGGCAGTATGAAATTGAGGGCCGAAAAAATCCCCTTTTTAATTTCACCCGTATACCCTGTTCCTCCAATGAGTGCAATCTTTTTTGTAAAGTTTAAAATGGCAAAATTGTGCTGCCGGGTTCCATCCACTTCAGGATCGGCCATAAAACCGGGAGCATTTAATACCAGCCAGTCTTCCTTAAAATCATCCAGTTCACTTTCTTCAGGACGTAAGAACATGTTATAGGCAAAGAGGTTTGACCACGGATATTCATTTACTACTCTAATATTCAGCCTGTAATCTTCATCAGCACAGGCGTATGAGTCTCTCGCAAAGACTTCTTTTCCAGAAAGATAATCGGCTACCTTATTATAAAGGGCATCAAATTTATCGGGATCAAAGGGAATATTTATATTTCCCCACCAAACCCTGTCTTTGGTAATGTCATCTTCAACAATAAACCTGTCTTTGGGCGATCTTCCTGTAAATTCCCCAGTGTTTACTGCCAAAGCCCCAGACGAAGCTTCTACCCCCTGACCTTTTTCAATAGTAATGTCATGTAGGTCTTTTGGAGAAAGTTGATAGTGAACTTCTGCATCATTAATACCATACTGTTCTAGCGCAATCGTTTTCGTAAGTCGTTTTTTAGCCAACATAAAAAGTTTAGTTGAGTGGTTTGTTTAGGTCAACAAAAGTAGAAAAACTTGTAAAGAATCAGCTGAGGCTAAATTCTTTTATTTCTTTTTTAACTTAAAGAAGCTGATTAGCAACACAATCCATGCAATAATCATCAAAGAACCACCAATGGGAGTTATGAGGGCAATAGTCCTGAAATCAAAAGAAGTGAGGCTGTTAGTAGCCAAAAGATAAATAGAACCTGAAAAAAAGCAAACCCCAAAAAGTGTTAAGTAGAAGCAAATTCTTTTAACTTTTTCTGGCGCTATTGGTAACCCTCCCAGGATAAGAAGAAATAAAGCGCTGTACATCTGATATTTAACTCCGGTTTCAAAGGTCTGAATACTCTCCAGAGAAAGAAGTGATTTTAACCCATGAGCGGCAAAAGCCCCAAGTATAATAGCTATAACTCCAAACAATGCTCCTGTGATCAATAATCTCCTGTTCATAGTATAATTTTAAAAGACGCTCTCAATTAATTACATTCGTTATCCAAACAATTAACAAACATACTCAAAGTTTAGCCTTATGCGCAAGATTCTTATCATAGGTGCAGGAAAATCTACCTCTGTCCTCATTGAATATTTACTAAAAAAATCGGAACCCGAAGATCTTCAGATTATCATAGGAGACCTCGAAGTTGAAAATGCTCAAAAGTTAGCCGGAGACCATCCCAGGGCAAAAGCCACCCAACTCGACATTTTCAAGAGAGAGGAAAGAGAGAAAGCTGTTCAAAATGCCGATATCGTGATCTCCATGCTCCCGGCCCGTTTTCATATTGAAGTGGCTAAAGACTGCCTTGTTTATGGCAAGAACATGGTTACTGCTTCTTACATAAGTGAAGAGATGCAGCAGCTGGATGATGCTGTTAAAGACAAGGGGCTCGTCTTTATGAATGAAATTGGCGTAGACCCCGGTATTGACCATATGAGTGCTATGCAGGTTATAGATCGCATAAGAGAACAGGGAGGGAAAATGCTGCTTTTTGAATCTTTTACCGGCGGACTCGTAGCGCCCGAAAGTGATACGAACCTTTGGAACTACAAGTTCACCTGGAACCCGCGCAATGTTGTAGTGGCAGGACAGGGCGGGGTGGCAAAGTTCCTGCAGGAGGGAAAGTTCAAGTACATCCCTTATAACCGCCTTTTTAGAAGAACCGAATTTCTCGAGGTAAAAGACTATGGGAAATTTGAAGTCTATGCCAACCGCAATTCTTTAAAGTACAAAAGCATCTATGGCCTTGATGATATCCTCACCCTTTACCGCGGAACCATTCGTCGCGTTGGTTTCAGCCGGGCCTGGAATATGTTTGTACAACTGGGCATGACAGATGATAGTTACACTATGGAGAATTCCGAAGCCATGAGCTACCGCGATTTTGTAAATTCTTTTCTCCCCTACTCACCAACAGATTCTGTCGAATTAAAATTCAGGCATAACCTGAAGATCGATCAGGACGATATTATGTGGGACAAGCTTCTGGAACTAGATATCTTCAACCCTGACAAAAAAGTTGGTCTAAAAAATGCTACCCCGGCAGAGATCCTTCAGAAGATATTAACCGAAAAATGGTCTCTTTCACCAGAGGATAAGGACATGATCGTTATGTACCACAAATTTGGGTACGAGATAAATGGTGAACAAAGGCAAATTGATGCCACCATGGTAAATATTGGGCAAGATCAAACCCGAACTGCCATGGCACGAACCGTTGGTTTACCTGTAGCCATTGCCGCTTTAAAAATCCTCAACGGAACAATATCAACTCCAGGCGTGCAACTACCTATCACCAAAGAAGTATATGACCCTATTTTAAAAGAACTGGCCGAAAACGGAATTACCTTTAGGGAAGAAGAACATTCATACCTGGGATATAATCCTTTTGGCGAGGTAGGAAATTGAAGATAAATGCTTTGTAATTGATCTTTATCAGGTTTCTGGAGTTTTAGCTATGTTTATTTGGAACAATTCTGAATAAGATATACATTTGCTACCGAATGAACCTGCTGTACAAATCATATTACTTTACCTCTTACCAATGCGATCGCAGTCGTTGCTTTTACATCGACTTCGGCCACAAACAGGTAAAGTTTAGTTTTTGCCAACTCCTGGCGATGAGGCAAAAGGTACAGCGCATCGATATTTCTTCTCACTTTGATAAGGATCTTAACTACAACGGGATTGAAATTATTACCCTGTGTAACCGCGAACATTTGTTTGTGTTTGACACCTTACAGGTCATTGATCTAAAAGAGCTTCTAAGATCTACTTTTGGCATCCTGGAATTAAATTCCCTGGTGAGCCACTAGGCTGTCTTTGAATTTAGATCAAGTATAAATTCGGCTTCTGTCTCAAAAAGCCCTTTTCTTTTCGTATTTTTAAAAAAAAGAATAGATATGAAAGATATAGTAAGGCAAAAAATAGGAATTAATGTAGATGTGATGGACCTGCTGAATGAGCAGATCTCCAAAGAGGCACATTCAGCGGCAATTTATCTTGCCATGGCCTCCTGGTGTGATCACAACGGACTAACGAATAGTGCTGAATTCTTTTACAAACAATCGGCCGAAGAACGGGAGCACATGCTCAAAATCTTCAAATTCATCAATGATAACGGTGGTACGGCTTATTCTCCTGAAGTAAGCAACATCAATCACGAATATAGCTCCCTCCAGGAGATTTTTGAAACCGCACTGGATCAGGAAATCGAAATTTCAAAATCTATACACAACATAGTCAGCAAATGCCGCAAGGTGCAGGATTATGGATCAGAGAACTTCCTGCAATGGTTTGTTCAGGAACAAATGGAAGAAGAAAACCAGTTCCGTAGAATTTTAGAAATGTTCGATCTTATGGGCACAGATGGTATTGCTCTTAAGTTTATCGATGAACGAATTAAGCACGATTAAGTAATACCAGCATTACTCAAAACAAAAAAAGGACGCCCGCAGCGTCCTTTTTTTTGTTTTATTATTTCTCCTCATCCTCTTAATCTCTTCCCAAATAAATGCTCACAAAGTACAGCAAGGTTGCCAGGGAACCAATTGCTGCTACTACATAAGTACGGGCGGCCCATTTAAGAGAATCTTCAGCAGCTTTGTGCTCCTGTGAATTCAGCATATTTCCTGTTTCCAGCCACACTAACGCTCTCTTACTTGCGTCATATTCTACCGGCAGCGTGATAAAACTGAACAGCGTTCCCATTGCATAGAGAATAATCCCCACCAATAGCACCGTTTGGCCTATCCCGACAGATACCATGGTCATTAAGATCAATCCACCAAAGATGGCCCACTGCGAGAACTGTGATGCAACCTGCACCACAGGTACAAGTTTACTCCTCATTTGCAGCCAGCTATAAGATTTTGCGTGCTGTATTGCATGGCCGCACTCATGTGCCGCTACTGCAGCCGCCGCAGCGTTACGCTGCGTATAAACCGCTTCACTAAGGTTAACTGTCTTTTTTGACGGATTGTAATGATCTGTCAATTGTCCCGGTGTAGAAATTACTCTTACATCGGTTATTCCATTATCGCGAAGCATTTTTTCAGCGATCTCCCGGCCACTCATGCCGTTTTGAAGATGTACCTTGGAGTAATGCTTAAATTTGCTTTTTAACTTGTTACTCACATAAAGACTCACTACAAAGATGAGTCCGGCGATGATATAATATCCCATCATAGTTTTAAAGGTTATTTTGTTGAAGCTTTATAACAAAAAGCCGGCCAATTTATTTTTTGAAGCAAAATGTGAACTTTTGTCGCATCCTGCTGCTGCTGCGGCTTAAAAAAGAATCTAACCTACTATATTCACAATTTTACCGGGCACTACAATTACCTTTTTTGGCACCCTGCCATCCAGCTGTTGTTGTGTTTTTTCGTGAGCCAGCACCGTCTTCTCAATTTCGTCTTTACTCATATCGAGAGGCAGTTCAAGGGTGAAGCGCATCTTCCCGTTGAAAGAAATTGGATATTCTTTTGTGCTTTCTACCAGGAATTTCTCTTCATAAACAGGATAAGCTGCCGTAGTGACCGATGTGTCATGCCCCAGTTTCTCCCATAGTTCTTCGGAAATATGCGGCGCATAAGGCGCAATAAGAATAGCCAGGGGTTCTAACACCTCTCTAAAATGGCATTTTTGAGCCGACAGTTCATTGACGCATATCATAAATGTACTCACCGAAGTATTAAAGCTGAAGCTCTCAATATCTTCTGTCACCTTTTTGATCGTCTTATGAAGCGTCTTTAGAGAATCGGCTGAAGCTTTCCCGTCACTTACAATAATCTTATTGTCTTCATCGTGATAAAGCTTCCAAAGCTTCTTCAAAAAGTTGTGCACCCCTGTAATGCCCGCGGTATTCCACGGTTTTGCCTGTTCCAACGGACCAAGGAACATCTCGTACATCCTTAGCGTATCGGCGCCGTAATTCTCACAAATATCATCGGGATTGACCACGTTGTACTTGGATTTCGACATTTTCTCCACCTCGCGGCCAACAAAATATTTCCCGTCTTCAGTGACGAATTCGGCATCTGCGAACTCGGGTCGCCACTTTTTAAAACCTTCAATATCCAGTTCATCTGAAGCATTGACCAGCGAAACATCGGCATGAATTGGCTGTACATTATGTGCTTCAGAAAGCTTTTTAGAGACAAACTTATTCTCTCCTTCCAACCTGTAAACAAAAGCACTCGTACCTAGGATCATCCCCTGGTTGATCAATTTCTTAAAAGGTTCTTCTACCGGCAAAAAGCCTCGATCTTTCAAAAATTTTGTCCAGAACCTCGAGTATAACAGGTGCCCTGTGGCGTGTTCACTTCCTCCAATGTACAGGTCGACATTTTCCCAGTATTCAAGAGCTTCTTCTGAAGCAAAGCGCTCTTCATTTTGAGGATCCATATACCTGAACAAATACCAGGAACTACCTGCCCAACCGGGCATGGTGTTTAATTCCAGTGGAAACACAGTTTTATGGTCGATCTTTGAATTCTCTACCACTTCATTCTTCTCAGTATCCCACGCCCAGTCTGTAGCGTTTCCTAAAGGCGGTTCGCCGGTTTCGGTTGGTAAATACTTCTCTACTTCAGGAAGACGTAGCGGCAAATGCTCTTTTTCGATCATCTGCGGAAGCCCCTCCACATAATAAACCGGAAATGGTTCACCCCAGTATCTTTGTCGGCTAAACACCGCATCTCTGAGTCGGTAATTAGTTTTTCCTTTTCCCTGCCCAATCTTTTCCAGCTCTAAAATGGCTTTTTGAAGGGCTGCTTTGTATTCGAGCCCGTCAAGAAAATCTGAATTTGCGATCACAGTGCCTTCCTTCCCGGAATAAGCTTCTTCAGAAATATCCACATTCTCAAAAATATTCCTGATTGGCAGATCAAAATGTTTGGCAAACTCGTAATCTCGTTGATCGCCACATGGCACCGCCATAACGGCCCCTGTTCCATAACCGGCCAAAACGTAATCTCCAATCCAGATTGGCACCGGCTCCTTTGTAAAAGGATGCTCGGCATAGGCCCCTGTAAAAACACCGCTAATGGTCTTTACATCGGCCATTCTTTCCCTTTCACTTCTTTTTGCCGTTGCCTGCACATAAGCATCAACTTCGGATTTATGCTCGGGAGTAGTGATCTTCTCCACCAGTTCGTGTTCCGGCGCAAGAGTCATAAAAGTAACTCCGAAGATCGTATCGGGTCTGGTGGTAAACACCGGAACCTTAAACATTGAACCTTGAACTTTGAATTCCACAAGAGCCCCTACCGACTTCCCAATCCAGTTCCGCTGACTCTCCTTCAGGCTTTCTGTCCAGTCTAGCTCGTTTAGCCCCTGCAGCAGTCGTTCGGCAAAAGCTGAAATGCGCATGCTCCACTGGGTCATTTTCTTCCTGATTACCGGGTAGCCTCCCCTTTCGGAAACACCATTCACGATCTCGTCATTTGCGAGCACAGTTCCCAATTGCGGGCACCAGTTCACTTCGGTTTCAGCAAGATACGTCAGCCTGTACTTCAGCAATTGCTTTTGTTTTTCTTCCGAAGAGAAATTATTCCATTGTGTTACAGTAAACTGCTCTACATCATCATCACAAGCCGCATTCACTCTATTCCCTTCCGCAGCAAAGATCTCTTCCAGTTCACTTATAGGGCGGGCTTTTTCAGCTTCAAAATCATACCAGGAATCAAATAACTGGATAAAGATCCACTGTGTCCATTTGTAATAATCTGGCTCGCTGGTGCGTACCTCCCGGCTCCAGTCAAAGGAGAAACCTATCTGGTCAAGCTGTTCGCGATAGCGATTTATGTTAGCCTCTGTAGTAAGGGCAGGGTGTTGTCCTGTTTGTATGGCATACTGCTCTGCAGGCAAACCAAAACTGTCGTATCCCTGTGGGTGCAGCACATTAAATCCCTTATGCCTCTTATATCGGGCATAGATATCACTGGCAATATAACCCAGCGGGTGCCCAACGTGCAGCCCTGCTCCCGAAGGATACGGAAACATATCGAGCACGTAATATTTAGGTTTTTCAGAATTATTCTCAGCCTTGAAAGTCTGGTTCTTTGCCCAGTACTCCTGCCATTTTTTTTCAATTTGGTTGAAGTTGTACCTCATTTTACAGATTCAGCGTCATGTTATTACATTCCCCGAAACCTTCAGGGAAGGGCAAAAATACGGTTAATGTACGAAAGTGAAAAGTTTGGGCGTTTTAAAGAAAGGGATTGATTTACTTTCTTATTTTTACACAAATTTACGCAGCCGCCCTATGAGTTCATCTTTTGAAAAATATCAAAAAAGACGTCTTATTTCCTCTTATTTTTCGGTCGTGATCAGTATTGCGCTGGTCCTGTTTTTACTTGGGTTACTGGGGCTTTTAGTGCTCAACACCAAAAAAATAGCCGATCATTTCAAGGAGCAGATCGCTTTGACCATTTACCTTAAAGACACCGCGAAGGAAGTGGAGATCACCCAGCTTAACAAGACCATTGCCCTGGCCGAATACACAAAGTCTACTACTTATGTGACTAAAGAGGAAGCAGCCGAAGCTCACAGCAAAGAAATAGGAGAAGATTTTATGGAGTTTTTGGGTTATAACCCGCTGCAAAATTCTATTGACGTATACTTTAAAGCCGATTATATCACCTCGGGCGAAATAGACCAAATTGCCGAAGAGTTAACTGCAAAGAATTTTGTAGATGAAGTGGTTTATGACAAACCTCTTATTTCCCTCCTCAACGAGAATGTTACAAAAATCAGTTTTTGGGTGCTTGCCATTAGCGCGATTTTCACCTTTATCGCCGTGCTTTTAATCAACAGCTCCATAAGGCTTTCGGTCTATTCAAAAAGGTTTATTATCAAGACCATGCAAATGGTAGGTGCTACAAAAAGGTTTATTAGAAAACCATTTATTCTGAAGAGCGTAAAACTGGGCATGATAGGCGCGCTTATTGCACTAATAGGTATGGCCATAGTACTTTACTATATGAACAAGAGCTTTCCTGAACTTGAACTGCTAAGCGATACAAGCATTTTGGCTGCTCTTTTCTTCGGAATCTTTCTAATGGGAGCAGTGATAACCTGGCTTAGTACCTTTTTTGCCACCCAGCGCTTCCTGAATTTAAAAACTGATGAATTGTATTATTAGTGAGTTCTAGATAATTTAAAAAAGTTCTCACTCTCATTACAACACCTGTTTTTAAAAAAGTAAGTTGTGCTATAAAATAGCCACAGATGCACAGATGGTCTATGGGAATATCCTAAAAAAATATAAATTTTCAAGTATTCTTTTTGGTGTGCACATTGATGGGCTTCAGAAAGAAAAATGAATTATTAGAGAACCACAAACACATGGATAAGTTATGGGTGATTTTCTGTATAAAGACCTAACATACGAACTTCTGGGCGTTCTTTTTGACGTGCATAACGAACTAGGCGGTGGTTTTCTTGAGGTAGTTTATTCAGATGCAGTAGAATACGAATTGAAGATGAGAAATATTCCTTATGAAAGGGAAAAGAAGTTTCAGGTTCACTATAAAGACACTGTACTACCCCATCATTTTAATGCAGATTTCGTAGTCTTTGGAAAGATAATTTTGAAAATAAAATCTGCTTCGCATTTGCACGAGTCGCATATGGCGCAATGCCTTAACTACTTAAAGATTTCTAAACTTCGGTTAGCCATCTTAGCCAATTTTGAAGGTGATAAATTAATACATCATAGAATTATACTTTAAAAGAATAAGAAGTGACAGCAACAAAAAAAGAGTGGAATGCGTTATCACTCCACAACATCTTTTAAAAATATCTGTGCATCTGTGGCGAAAATTTTAAAAAAACCTTTCAAAGGCCACGAATGCACTAATAAAAGTTGGAAAATCACTTTAAGAAGAGTTATTTGAATTCAAGAAACTACTGCTGTTCAAAAAGAATCTTACCACTCAAAAAAATATTTAGACTGGCTTATTTCTAGAAATATCTGTGCATCTGTGGCAAAAAAAAATAGAAGAAACCCCTGTGAAAATACCACAAATACACTAATAAAAGTTGAAAATTCTCTGTAAGGAGATTTCTTTGAATTCAAGAAACTTCTGCTATTAAAAGAAACCGCCACCACTCAAAAAAAATTTAGACTAGCAGATTATTTCTAAAAAATATCTGTGCATCTGTGGCAAAAAAAATAGAAGAAACTTTTTAAAGGCCACGAATACATTAATAAAAGTTGAAAATTCTCTGTAAGAAAATTTCTTTGAATTCAAGAAACTTCTGCTATCAAAAGAAACCGCCGCCAATCAAAAAAATATTTAGACTGGCTTATCTCAAGAAATATCTGTGCATCTGTGGCAAAAAAAATAGAAGAAACTTTTTAAAGGCCACGAATACACTAATAAAAGTTGAAAACTCTCTGTAAGAAGATTTCTTTGAATTCAAGAAACTTCTGCTATCAAAAGAAACCGCCGCCAATCAAAAAAGTATTTAGACTGGCAGATTATCTCTAAAAAATATCTGTGCATCTGTGGCAAAGAGATTAGAAGAACGCCTTAATATCAATAAACAATCTTAAGATTAAGAGTTATCATTTTTAAAAGCTCCAATCAGAATTATAAATTCAAACTTTAAAATGCTATTTTTGACACCTTACATTTTAAGGGGTTGCAGCCAAAAAACAAAGAACCAATGAACAAGAACAAAAAGCCTTTACACAGGCAGGATCTTAATTTTGTATTCGAAAAGAAGAACTACATTGTGATGGGAATAGGCCTGGCAGTAATCGCCCTTGGATTCATTCTCATGGCCGGCGGCGGCAGTGACGACCCCAATGTTTTTAATCCGGAAATCTATAGTTTTAGAAGAATAAGGCTGGCACCAGCCCTGGTACTTCTTGGTTTCGCCATTGAAGTCTACGCGATCCTTCTCAACCCCCGAAAATAATAATGGAAATTATTGATGCTGTTTTCCTTGGAATTATCCAGGGACTTACCGAATTTTTGCCTGTTTCTTCAAGCGGGCACCTCGAAATAGGAAAAGCCCTTCTTGGAAGCCAAAGCATTCCCGAAGAATCTTTAATGATCACCGTGGTACTTCACTTTGCAACCGCTCTAAGTACCATTGTGGTTTTCAGGAAAGACGTAGCCGAAATTTTCCGCGGCCTGTTTTCCTTCCGCTGGAATGACGAAACTAAATTTTCTTTAAAGATCGTCCTCTCTATGATCCCCGCAGTTTTTGTCGGATTAATGTTTGAGGAGGAACTGGAATCTCTCTTTGGCGGCAATCTCACTTTTGTAGGGTTCATGCTCTTAATCACTTCGGTGTTGTTGTGGCTGGCCGACCGGGCTAAAAATACCGGCAAACCTGTAACCTACAAAGACAGTATCATTATAGGAGTAGCACAGGCTATCGCCATCTTACCGGGAATTTCAAGAAGTGGGGCCACCATTTCTACTTCTGTGCTCCTCGGAAATGACAAGACCAGAGCTGCGCGCTTCTCGTTCCTCATGGTAGTACCCTTAATTTTAGGAAAAATCGCAAAAGACCTTTTGAGTGGGGACCTAACCAACACCTCCATCGAACCTATACCACTACTGGCCGGATTCATCGCTGCTTTCATTGCCGGTTTTGCCGCCTGTACCTGGATGATTGCCCTGGTGCGTAAAAGCAAACTCACCTATTTTGCCATCTACTGTTTTATAGTGGGCACAATAGCAATTGGTTACCAATATTTCTATGCCTGATAAATAATGACTGAAGAAGAATTCAAAACCGGACAAATCCTCTTATTTGATAAACCCCTGGAATGGACTTCTTTCCAGTTGGTAAATAAAGTGAGATGGCTCATCCGGAAGAACTTCAGGATCAAAAAAATTAAGGTAGGCCACGCAGGTACTCTAGATCCGTTAGCTACGGGCTTGCTCATCCTTTGCACCGGGAAATCTACCAAACTTATTGAAAGCCTTCAGGGACAGGAAAAAGAATACACCGGCACCTTCACCCTGGGCGCCACTACGCCTTCCTTTGATATGGAGACTGAAGTTGATGATACCTTCCCCATAGACCATCTCACTTCGGAAGGAATTCATGAAGCAACAAAAGCATTTTTGGGAGATATTCAGCAAAGACCACCGGTATTTTCAGCTTTAAAGAAAGACGGGAAAAGGCTTTACGAATACGCCCGAAGCGGGGAAGAAGTGGAGATACCTACCCGTACGGTAAATATTTCAGAATTTGAGATCACTAAAATTGAGCTTCCAAAAGTACATTTTAGAGTGGTGTGCAGTAAAGGCACTTACATTCGCAGCCTCGCCTTTGATTTTGGATCCCAGTTAAACACCGGGGCATACCTCTCTGCCCTACGTCGCACCCGTATTGGAGACTATAAAGTTGAAAATGCCTTAACAATAGATTCTTTTGTAAATGAGTATCTTTCGATGGAGGAAGAAACTTAAAAAATGGATTTTTTCGATCGACATAAGGCGCTGATCATTACCAGCCTTATCTTTTCGATTTTGATCTTGTCTATGTACAACATCAAAATCTCCAACGAATCTAAAAAGATTCGGGAGACGCTTATTGAGCTAAATGAATTAAGGCCCATCCCACCTCCCGAAGAAGAACAACCCGAGCCCGAAGCGCCCAAACCTGCAGAACCTCAACGCCCGAGCCCTACCGCACAAACACACCAGGCATTCAACCAGGATCAGGAGGAAAATCAGAATAACCTGGAGTCGAGATTGGATGAAATATTTCAGAAGAATGCCGCGCAACAGGAAACTTCGGAAGCAGAGTCTGCCAAGTCGGCACAAGGAGAGTTTGGGCTGAACAACAATAAAAAAGAGAAGAAAAAGAAGGCTTCAGAGGGAGATAACAGCAGTAAAGGAACATCAGTAAAGCCCGGCAGCCTGAGAAACAGCTCTATTTCTTTTTCCCTGGTAGGTCGAACAGCTATAGATATTCCCAATCCAATTTATACCTGTGATACTCCCGGCAGAATTGTGGTGAACATCACCGTAAATGCTGCGGGAGACGTGGTAAAGACCTCAATAAACAAGAATGCTTCTTCCACAAGTAACGAATGCCTTACCAATATGGCTATGAGATATGCGGCAGATGCAAAATTTACCCAACTTGCCGGGAGAAATGCGCAACTCGGCACTATAACCTATAATTTTCAGAATTAATGGAAGAAAAGATACGTTGCGGCTGGTGCGTGGGCGATCCACTCTATGAAGCATACCACGACCGCGAATGGGGCGTTCCCTTAAAAGATGATGCCGGCATTTTTGAGTTCCTTATGTTGGAAACCTTCCAGGCGGGCTTAAGCTGGATCACTATTCTTCGGAAAAGGGAAAATTTCAGAAAGGCTTTTGACAATTTCGATTATAAAAAAATAGCCACTTATTCTGAAGCTAAACAAGCCGAATTACTGGAGAACAGCGGCATAATCCGGCATGGCGCAAAAATTCGTGCCGCAATCACCAACGCACAGGCTTTTATCAAGGTGCAGGAGGAATTCGGAAGTTTCTCAAAATATATTTGGGGTTTTGTTGATGACAGACCTTTACAACCCGACCGGCAAACTTTAGCTGCGGTTCCTGCCACCACGCCTCTTAGCGAAGCTCTAAGTAAGGATCTCAAGAAGCGGGGCTTTAAATTTGTAGGGCCAACGGTGGTCTATGCTCACATGCAGGCTACAGGCATGGTGAATGATCACATAACGCAATGCTTTAGGCACAGCGAAGTGAAAGCACCTCAATAAACCACAGGAAAAAGAGGTTCCAAAAATGCCATTTTTGGAACCTCTTTCTGGTTTCAGCTTAGGTATTCCAGAAATACGCTACGGGGAATTTCGGCTGCACCCAAACTGGCGAGATGGTCCGTGTACATCTGGCAGTCAATTAATCTTACGCCTTCCTTTTCAAGTTGCTGTACCAGGTGAATAAATCCGTATTTTGAGGCGTTGCTGACTTTTGAAAACATACTTTCCCCGCAAAAGATCTTTTTTTCCCTTAAGTAAACTCCGTACAGGCCACCCACGAGTTCCGTTTCCTGCCAAACTTCAACTGAAACTGCAATACCTTCCTCATGCAGGGAAAGGTAAGCCTGTTGCATTTCGGGCGTTATCCAGGTGCCGGGCTGTCCCGGCCTGTATATTTTTGCACATTGCTCAATAACTTCGGAAAAAGCCGTATTAAAGCTCACTTTGAAAGCATTCTTTTTAAGCAGCTGTTTCATGCTTTTGGAGACCTTCAGGTTCTCGGGAAACAGCACCATTCGGGGATCGGGGCTCCACCACAAAATAGGCTGATCTTCATCAAACCACGGAAAGATTCCGCGGGAATATGCTGCCAGAAGCCTTTGGGGTGATAAGTCACCGCCATAAGCCAGCAAACCTTCTGCTGTAGCCTTCTCAACTGAAGGAAAATCGTCTTGTGGTCTCAAAAATGTCAAAAACAGGGATCTTTTTTCAGAAGTAAAAATAAAACAAATTGACCACTCTTCTTTTCCGGTCTCTTCAGAAAAGAAAAAACCCCAATTCTTCAGAAAAGGGGTTTTCATTACTTATTTTATGATTCACCTAAAATGGCAAATCGTCGTAATCTTCGTCGTTTAGATTATTGGCCGGTTCAAATTGATCGGCCGGTGGTACAGGAGCGCCACCCTGCTGACTCTGAGCTGCCAGGTTTTCAATTCTCCATCCCTGTATAGAGTTGAAGTATTTTGTCTCTCCCTGCGGGTTCACCCATTCGCGCCCGCGCAAATTCACCCCAATCTTTACAGGCTGTCCAACACCATAATTATTTAGAAGATCACATTTATCCTGCACAAATTCTACAAGAATATGTTGTGGGTACTGCTCTTCTGTTGTAACTACCACTTCTCTCTTTCTAAACCCGTTGCTCCCGAAGGTTTGGGTTTGTCCAATCATCTTAATTTTTCCTTGTACTTCCATATCAAACGTTTTTTGCTAATAATATTTTCCAGGCTGTTGCCGTATCGTCTTTTTCTAAATATTCTTTTGCTGTTAAATGCAGCTTTTCTTCACCGGCGCTTTTCACCAATTCTGAAAGTTGAGAATTCCCTCTCAAAAACTCCCTGACTTCTTCAGCGGTGGGAAGCCGCTCTACATTGCCCAGTTTCCCAAGATCATTCCCCGAGAGATATTTACTGTTTCTAACCTCTTCGGCAATGGCATCAATTCCTATTCCTAAAGTCTGCAAAGGCTTTGGAACTTCAAACATTCCGGGGGTGGCGCGGGTGTACCAGTTACCTCCCATGCGGGCTACCAGGTCAATTTTGTGCTGGTCAATATAGCCTTTTTCATCTAAAATATCTTCCCGAATATGCATTTTTAGCACCTCACAAATTACAAGATTCCCGGCTCCTCCTTCACTTCCAGTCTCTACGATCTCATTGATCCTGCACTCAAATTGTACCGGTGATTCCTTCACCCTGAAAGGCTTTACAATGTCCGATTTCAGCATAGTAAGCCCTGCCTTTTCAAATTCGTTGACACCTTCGGCATATTCGGTACTCGATAGCGAAACCTGCTGTACCAAATCGTAATTCACCACATTGATCACTACTTCTCCCGTGGCTTTAGAATTATTATAGGTGTGCTTTACCGTATTATCTCTTCCGCGGCGTGCCGGAGAAAAAATAAGTATTGGAGGATTTGACCCAAATACATTAAAGAAACTGAAGGGCGATAAATTTGGCCTCCCCTCTTTATCAAGGGTGCTGGCAAAAGCTATGGGCCTTGGCCCTACTGCTCCCAGCAGGTACTGGTGCAATTGAGGTACGGTAACTTCTTTAGGATCTATGCTAAGCATGCTCGTGATTTTGGCAAAGGTAACGAAACCCAGAAGAGATGAAAAATCGGCTACACAATAATAAGTTACCTAAAACGATTATATTTAAACGCAATTTAAGCCCTGCCTTCATGAGGTTTTCAGACAAACGAAACTTTCGCCGCTGGTTCATTATCGTTACTTCACTCATCATTGTTAGCCTTATTGTATGGAATGCAGTTGCCTTTTTTCAGCGAATCAAGGAAGAAGAACGGGTGAAAATGAACATCTGGGCTTCGGCACAGGTTTATCTTGACCAGGTAGATACAGATACCGGCCTTGATCTTTACCTGGAGATCATCAACAGCAACTCGAGCATTCCCACAATACTGGTAGATGACAATGGCCAGATAGTAGACGCCATGAACATACCTGGCGAGACCATGGCAAGTGAAGAAGAACTTCAGCAATTCCTCGCATCGCTTAAAAGCACCAATGAACCTATAGAAATGGATCTTGGCGAAGGCAGGGTGAACAGGGTTTACTACGGCAATTCCCCAATGCTCAACAAGCTCAAGTACTACCCGCTCGCCCTTATTCTTATCATCATCCTGTTTATTGCGGTGATCTATTTTTTCTACAGAACTACAAAAAGCAGCGAACAAAACAAATTATGGGCCGGCATGGCCAAAGAGACGGCGCACCAGATTGGCACCCCGCTTTCTTCGCTCATAGGCTGGACAGAGATCCTTAAAGAAGAAAAGGTGAACCCCGATTTTATTACTGAAATTGAAAAAGATGTAGACCGCCTCAAAACCATCACCGAACGCTTTTCAAAAATTGGATCGGCACCCACTCTGGAACCGGCAAATATTGTTGAAAAAACCCGGGATTCCTTTGATTACCTTGAAGCACGGAGTTCAAAGCTCATCAAATTTCAACTTCAGCTTCCTTCGGAAAAGATTTTGGTCAACCTGAATGCCCAACTCTATAGCTGGACCATTGAAAACCTGGTACGAAACGCCATAGATGCCATGAAGGGAAAAGGGGAACTGGAAATAAAGCTGAAGCAGGATTCTAAAAAAGTGTATATCCAGGTTACCGATACCGGAAAAGGAATACCCAAAAGTAAATTCAAACGCATCTTTGAACCCGGCTTCACCACCAAAAAAAGGGGCTGGGGCCTTGGCTTGTCACTCTCCAAAAGGATCATAGAAAAATATCACGGCGGCAGGATAAAAGTGCTGCGAAGCGAGATCAACAAAGGAACAACCATCGAGATCCAGCTTCACAGGGCTAAAACTGCTGCATCACCTGTCTGAGATCGGGAGGAATGGGCAGGGATTTATCTTCAGAAAAGTCGAAGAAAACGGCGATGTCCCTACCTTCGGCACAAACTTCACCTTTGTCATTCAGGATCAATTGATCGAGCGCAAAACTGCTGTTCCTGATGTAGGCCAGTTTCGTCTTTACCGTAGCCGTTCCCGGGTAAAACAGCGATTTTTTAAAATCGCAATGCGTAGAAACCAGGATGGCTCCTTTATTGGATTCTGAAAAGAGTTTCGACAGGCCGGCAGCCTCCCAAAAATTCACCCTACCCGACTGAAGGAACCTGATAAACGTGAGATTGTTCACGTGACGGTACATATCGAGATCACTAAAATCAATCCGAAGGTCCAGCGATAGTTTATATTCCGAAAACTCCACTAAATACTGGCTTTGATATCATCGGCGATTTGCTGAAATTCTTCTTCGCTCAGGGAAACGCTCTGGGCAAAATTCATATCGCTCATGTTGTTTAAGGGAATAAGGTGCACATGCACGTGGGGCACTTCAAGGCCTACCACTGCCACTCCTACCCTTTTACACGGTATGGCTTTCTCAACGCCCTTTGCGACCTTGCGCGAAAAGGCCATAAGCTGCATGTAAGTTTCTTCATCAAGGTCAAAAAGTTTATTGACCTCTTCTTTTGGAATACACAAAGTGTGTCCCTTTACATTGGGCCGCACATCGAGAAAGGCCAGGAATTTATCGGTTTCTGCAACTTTGTAAGCCGGTATTTCTCCGTTGACGATCTTTGTAAAAATGCTGGGCATAGTGTTTAAATTTTAGAGGTAACAAGTTAAGATTTTCGGCATAAACCGGGGCATAAAAAAATCCTTTCCGAAGAAAGGATCCTTAAAAATGACATTTTTGACACCTTAGTCACGGGTGATCTCAAGAATTTCGAATTTCATTGTCCCCGAAGGCACCTGTACTTCAGCGATCTCACCTACTTTTTTCCCCAAAAGACCTTTCCCGATAGGACTATCTACAGAGATCTTTCCTGCTTTAAGATCGGCTTCACTTTGGGCTACCAGTTTGTATTTTACTTCGGCACCGTTAGTCACGTTTTTGATTTTCACGGTTGAATGTACCAGGGCTTTAGACGTGTCAAGTTGCGACTCATCAATTAACCTTGCGTTGGCATATATTTCTTCCAGTTTTGCAATTTTCAATTCAAGTAAACCCTGGGCCTCCTTTGCAGCATCATACTCGGCATTCTCACTAAGATCACCTTTATCACGCGCTTCGGCAATTGCCTGTGAAGCTTTTGGCCGCTCAACATCCTTTAATTGATTGAGTTCATCTCTAAGTTTTTTAAGGCCATCTGCACTATAATATGATACTTTACTCATAACTTCGTCGTTTATATAAATAGAAAAAATCCCATTCGCCGACGGGATTTTAAACAAATATAGTAAATTAAAATATCCAGTACAATTATAATCCGGCAGCTTTTAAAAACCCAAATATGAAGCGAATTTTAATGCTTTTATCCTTATCTATCACCATTTTAGGATGTTCTTCTGATGATGAGATACGTCAAAATCCTTACCTGCCCCACCTGAATTTTTCAGTGCAGTTTGACCTTAACCTTCCTGAGTATAATCAGCTGAATTTTTCCGGAAATAAATTTATAACCCGCAACTACGGCATTAACGGAATTGTTATTTACAACCTCAACAATGACCAGTATTTTGCCTATGAACTTACCGACCCTAACCATATCCCTCAAGCCTGTTCTGCCTTAACTGTAAACGGAACAGCAGCTTCATGTACCTGTGGAGATGGAAATGTTTACAACATCATTACGGGAGAGCAAACTGCAGGTACGGGAGAATATATGCTGCAGCCCTATCGGGTAGAAAAGAGGGGAAATGTGATACAGATCTCAAATTAAAAAGCATAAAAAAAGGCTCTTTTGAGAGGTCTCAAAAAAGCCTTTTTTGAAGGTAATATTTTAGAACCTCAAAGTCACCCCCGCCAGGAAATTGCGGGTAGCCTGTGGGTAGTATCCTACACCATCGTAGGTAACCCCATCCCAATCGTAAGTGTAGTAATACCCGTTTGACACGTATTCTTCACTAAAGATGTTGTTGATCAAACCGGTAAAGACTATTTCTTTAAAGAGAGGAGCATTGCTCCAGGTGTACTGCAGGTTAATGTCATTTACAAAGTAACTTTCGAGCAAAGATGCTTCATTTTCGAGGTTGCTCATATACTGCTCTCCCACGTATTTTGAAAGGAATTTAATCTCAAGTCCTTCTACAGGTCGGTATTCCAGAATGTTTCCGGCAATGATCCCGGGAGAATAAGAGATGTCTGTTTTTCCGAAGCTGCGCAGTTCCCCGTCCCATGACGCGAACCAGTCGTCATTTTTATTCCGGCTAATGGCCACATTTGGGCGCCAGCTGAACTTTGGATGCAACCTCACCACGGCATCCAATTCCAGACCCAACCTGTAGCTGTTCCCGCTATTTCTTCTAATTGGCGCACCCACATCGTTGAGTTCTCCTGTAAGCACCAGCTGGTTGCGGTAATCCATATAGTAAAGATTGGAATTCAGCTGAAATTTGTCTGTCGCAAATCTCCATCCCAGCTCGTAATCATTTAACTCTTCAGGTTCGGGGTTGCCCGCTTCATAATCGGACCTGTTAGGCTCTCGATGTGCCCTGGCAAACGAAAAGTAAAGTCGGCTGGCTTCCGAAAATTCGTAGGTCAATCCGGATTTTGGATTAAAAAAGGTATGGCTGTCATTAACTATGAAAGGCGCGTTTTCCTCTTCAAAACCATTGACCTCATAATTGATCTTTCTTAGCTGCAGGTCTCCGTAAAGTGCAAGATTATCCCTAAGGGCATAAGTTACTTTTCCGAAGAGATTAAAGTCGCTTTTTTCAGCATTATTCTCATAGTACCTGTGCAAAGGCAGGCTGGGCGCAAAGCGGGTGAAGATCACCTCTCCAAAATGGTCTCCTTCATAGTTGTTCCATGCACCACCGGCAATAACTTCCAGGTTCTCATTCTCGTACTGTACGTTAAATGTTGTGCCATAAAAATCATTGACCAGCCATTTTTTGGTGACCAGGTCACTTTGAGCAATCTCTTCCCCATTTGCGGTGAATGGTTCCAGATTATAGGCCTCCAGGTCTTCTTCTGCGCGATATGATTCGTAGAAACCTCTCCCGTAAGTGTAGTGGAGCGCAATGTTTGAAGACCAGCCATTGCCGTAGCGCTCATTCCAGAGCAGCTGGAAGTGATCCTGCTTATAATCATCTATGTGATTGTCGTAAAAACGAAGATTACCTTGATCATCTTCATAGGCCCCTGCGGGGTTAAAACGCCTGTCTTCTTTTAATTGGTCCCCATCAATCCCATCCCAGGCCTGGTAAGTAACTTCACTACCTCCAAAGGTAAGGGCTTTTACAAGCGTGGTTTCCCCAATATAAGAACCCTGAAAAAAGTAAGATTTAAGATCGGTTGAAGCCCGGTCTATATAGCCGTCGCTCTTTATTACTGAAGCCCTTCCGTTGAATTCCCAGTGATCGTCAAAAATGCCTGTGCTGAATTTCACTGTGTGTTTTCGGGTATTGTATGAACCAAAACTATTGGCGATCTCGGCCGAAGGTTCATAGTTATACCTGTCGGTAAGTATGTTCAAACTGGCACCAAAAGCCCCGGCCCCGTTGGTAGAGGTTCCCACCCCGCGCTGCAGCTGCAGGTCTTCTACAGAAGAGGCAAAATCGCCCAGGTTTACCCAAAAGGTCCCCTGACTTTCGGCATCATTATAGGGAATGCCATTTATAGTAACATTGATTCCGCGGGCTTCGGTACCTCTCACGCGGATGCTGCTGTAGCCAATACCGGCACCGGCATCACTGGTAGTGACCACTCCCGGCATGTACTGCATAAGGCTGGGAATATCCTGGCCCAGGTTGCGATCTTCTATTTCCTCGTTAGAAAGGTTACTGTAGGTGATAGGTGACGCGGCGCTCACCCGCACTGCCGATAAAAACACCTCATCGAGGAGCTCTTCGGCATCACTCATATCTACATTCAGCACCATATCTTCGGAAAGATCTATGCGCACCCGTTTTTTATTTCCGAAGGAAAAAATGAGATGGTGCACACCTTCATCAAGAGTAAAAGAATACTTCCCTCCTGCTGAAGTCTGGGTAAATTGCGAAGAGCCTTCTACTCTCACAACGGCACCTTCAAGCGGTTTATCACCACTTGTCACTGTGCCCGACACCCGAAATTCTTGTGAAAAGCCGCTTATTGCGACAAGAAAAAAACTGAAGATTAAGAAAACATGTTTCATTCGTAAAAAATGGGTTACGAATAAAAGGGGCTGTTATTCTTGTTGTTATAAAATAAAAAATCCTGAAAACCACTATTGGTTGACAGGAGTATAATACTTGCGCGGTGCACTTTGCACCTATCCCTTGGCAGCATTACCTGCCCAGGTTCCTTGGGTATAATCTCAGCTTCCTCCTGCTTCCGCAGGACTTAGCACCCCTTTGAGACGCGGCAAAGGTAAATGCTTTTTTTCGATTTAACCTAATTTTTGAAGGTTTAGCACAGAAAGCTTTTAATTTTACACTTTCAAAGAAATCATGGCAAAAAAAAAGGCATCTATAACTTTCACGGTCTTTGCCGGTTATATCATTCTGGCCTCTCTCATGGGACTGGCGGTGTGGTTTATTTATAACCAGGTGACCGGTTATACCAGTTTAACTGAAAGGAGTAATGCCGGAAACCAAAAGCTGCTTTTGGTGGGAGAGGCTGCCACAAAGCTGTACGAGGCCGAAAGTCTTAGCAGGCAGCTCATTCAAAGTGCTAACCTGGAAGGCCTTGACACCTACAATGCCAAAATTGATTCTATTAAATTCACCCTCGCCTCGCTGCAGAATTTTAGAACTGACAGTTCTCTGGACAGGGAAATTGACAGCATAAATACACTACTTAGCCAAAAGAGCGAAAACCTCGAAGAACTGCTGGAGCTTAGGGCCCGCGGAGAAACCGACAGCTATTACGCCAGGGTACTTTCAGAATTACAGCGGGTAGATGAGAATTTTGAAAGCCGAAATTACGACCAGCGTTTTAAAGACCTGCAGCCGCACCAGCGGCAATTACTTATAAAGCTGCTGCAATACTCTAATGAGCAGAGCCCAAAACCTCCAGGGATCACCATAGATTCCCTGGTCAATTCAGTAAAAAGTGTACTGGGCCAGCTGGAAACACAGGAGCGGCGCTACCGGCAGGAACTGGAAAGTAAAGAAGACCAGTTACTGGCCAATGAGATACAGCTCAACAACAGGTTACGCACCTTGTTAAGTACTTTAGAGACTGAAGAAAGAATGGCGTCTATGGACCAGGTAGAGGCCTGGCAAAATACCGTAGAAGACACTTCCAGGATCATCCTCTTCCTGGCAATTGCCAGTTTACTGGTGATACTCACCTTTGTATTCCTGGTGGTGAAAGACGTTTCTAAGAGTCAGCAGTACAGGCAGGAACTGGAGGCTGCAAAGACTTATGCGGAATCGCTACTCTCCAGCCGCGAACAATTTATGAACACGGTTACACACGACTTAAGGTCGCCCCTGAACACCATCATAGGATATACAGGTTTGCTCGAAAAAAGTGAGCTCAACAAATCCCAGAACAGGTACCTGCGACAGCTTAAACGATCATCAGATTACCTGCTGCGACTTGTGAACGACCTGCTGGACCTGTCGCGGCTCGAAGCGGGAAAAATGTCTATTGACACCCTGGCTTTTAATCCGAAGAACCTGATTGAAGAAACCGTAGAAAACGCTGTCCCCCCGGAAAAGCCACGAGATGTAGAAGTTCGGGTAGAAATAGCACCCGAACTGGACAGGCCAGTAATTACAGACCCGTTCAGAATTAAACAAATACTTACAAACCTGGTAAACAACGCCTGCAAGTTTACACCGCAGGGCAGCGTGCAGGTAAAAGCCGGACTGGAGCAGGAGAAAAATCATCCCATATTGTTCATTGAAGTGAAAGACACAGGAATAGGGATTTCAAAAGAGCAGAAAGAGAAAGTATTTGAAGAATTTTCACAGGAAGATAGCAGCATAGAAAAGCGCTACGGCGGCACCGGACTCGGCTTGTCTATAAGCAAGAAACTCACCGATCTTTTAGGCGGAAAAATAAGCCTGGAAAGTGAACCCGGAAAAGGCAGCACCTTTTTAATCAGGATCCCGGTAGAATATGCTGCCACTAATGAACAGCCTGCAGCTCCACGGAACCTGCCGATAGTAGATCCCGAAAAGATCTCTGTGCTCATTGTAGATGATGAACCGGCTCAACTGGGATTGCTAAAAGAATTGATACGCAATGCAGGTATGTCTTATCGCACTGCACACAACGGGAAAGAGGCTTTAAAAGAAGTAAAGGCCTTCCCGCCACACCTGGTGCTTACCGATATTCAAATGCCCAAAATGGACGGTTTTGAACTGCTCCGAAAAATCAGGAAAGAACCTAAATTGCAAGACCTCCCGGTGATTGCCCTCTCAGGCAGGCCAGACGTTAGTGCAGCAGACTATCTAAAAAGGGGATTTAGCGGCAGTCTTTTTAAGCCTTATTCTCCGGGGGAATTACTACATCTTATTGGCGACTTGCTGGACCTACAATTAAAAACCCCGCCTCCGGCTACTAATACTTCAACCCAGCCAGAAAAGAACTATACTTTAACCGAGATCAGGAACTTTGCAGGAGAAGATCCTGAAGCTATGGATGCCATTTTAACTGCATTTATTGAAAGCACCAGGTCTAACCTGGTCTTACTGCAAATGGCCCATCAAAAAGGGCAAAAAGAGAAGGTCTCTGCCGTAGCGCATAAGATGCTACCTATGTTCAGGCAGCTGCAAGTGCCACATTTGATACAGAAACTTGTGATTTTAGAAAATGCCAGTGGTACAGAAACAGAAAGCATCGATGTGCCTGCTCTGGCACAAGAGGTGAGTAAGCTTCTGGAAAACCTTCAGGAAGAGATTACAGGTTAATGCCGTATTGCTTCAGTTTATTATAGAGTGTTTTCCTGTCAATTGACAGCAATTTTGCAGCCTTACTTTTATTACCCCGGGTCTTTTCAAGCGCATCCAGGATCATTTCCTGCTCATTCTTGTTTTTGAAGAGGCTGTAATCCTGTTCTTCAGGCTCCTCTTTGGCCGCAAGCACTTCGGTAGGTAAACAACTGGAAGAAATATACTCTCCTGTTGAAAGTAAAACAGCTCGTTTTACAACATTTTTGAGCTCCCTGAGATTTCCGGGCCAATTATACCTTTTAAATGCAGCAATACTCTTTTCAGAAAAACCTGAAATATCTTTTTCCAGTTCTTCGTTGGCACTGTCAAGAAAGTAATTGGCAAACACCATAAGGTCTTCTTTCCTGTCTTTTAAAGAAGGCACTTTAATAGAAAATTCATTGAGGCGGTGGTAAAGGTCTTCTCTAAAATCGCCTTTTTTGACAGCTTCTGAAAGATCTTCATTGGTAGCTGCGATAACCTTTATGTTCACATGAATCTCTTCATTACTGCCCACGGGTTTTACCTTGCGTTCCTGCAAAGCGCGCAACAGCTGCACCTGTAACTCGTAACTGAGGTTCCCAATTTCATCCAGGAAAAGCGTTCCGCCATTGGCAGCTTCAAAATGCCCGGTCTTATTATTTACTGCCCCCGTAAAAGAGCCTTTTACGTGCCCGAAAAATTCACTGGAAGCCAGTTCCCGCGGAATGGCCCCACAATCTACTGCAACAAATGGCGCTGCATTTCGCTTGCTTTTCTGATGGATACTTTTCGCGATCTGTTCCTTTCCCGTACCACTTTCACCCATTATGAGCACAGACATATTGGTAGGAGCAACAAGATCTATATAGTTATTAAGCTTGGAAGAAGCCTCGCTCCCACCTTTAATGTAGGTATCCTGAGGTGCAGAGGTTTCAGGTTTTTTGGGAGAGGCCACTTTAGGAACAGTGGGATTCTTTACAGCTGCCTGGATGGCATTCATGATCACCTCGGGATGGAATGGCTTGGCTATGTAGTCTAATGCTCCTTCTTTAATTGCATTTACAGCCATGCTAATTTCAGCATAGCTCGTCATCATAATGACCCCCGTATTTTCTCCTTTTTGATTTACAGCCTGCAGGATCTCGAGCCCCTCCTTATCGGGAAGACGCACATCTGAAATCACCAGGTCGTATTTATTTTTAGCAACCAGGTTAAGGGCTTCAGTTGCAGTGTACACGGCATCAACTTCACATTCCTTTTTTACCAGGAAAGTCTTGAGCATAGTACAGAATGCTACATCATCTTCAACTAAGAGAATTTTGGTCATTGGTATTTTTAAATAGTAACAAAATTACAGTTTTCCCACCCCTCAAGACCAAAAATAAACATAAAAAAGAGAGCTACAATCATAGCCCTCTTTTTTGAACATTCTCCATTTTTCAAATCTCCTCTGTTGGCTTTATACCACACCAGAAGGTTGGCGGTTCCGGGGTAGCAATTACTCAGGTAATACATCTTCCGCGGGAGATCTGCCACCAGGAGTCGGTTTCTCCTTTAGTTTAGTGGTAGCAATCAGATTACTGCTCTGAACAATACCTTGATTACTTTTTGTCCTTCTCTATCCAGTTACCTTCGGCATCGGCATAAAGCTCTTGCTCCTCACCATCGGCAGTGGTCAATTTCAGCTTAAATTTTTGTGCCCCTTCGTGTTCTTTCACATAGGCTTCAGCAATAGTGGCCCCCGTATAGTCACGTTCTACAGCTTGCTGTACAGCAGCAGGCAGTTCCTGAACTTCAATTTGTGTAAAATCATCCTGGGCTCTTTGAACCACTGTTTCTTCTACCTCAACCTGCGTTTGAGCTACTTCCTGGGCTGTAAGATTTTGAGCTGAAAATAACATTGCAGATGCAGCCAATACTGTAAGACATACCTTTTTCATAGTTTAAGTTTTTTTGGGTTTAATGTTTTAGTTTTAGTCTGATAAGTCTAAAGGGAAAACCGGGCCATTGTGGCACATGAACAACAAAACCCCTGTGTGACAGGGGTTTTGGCTATTTTTAGTGAAGTAAAGGATGTGCGGTAATTTAGATTTTTCCCCACCCAATTGTAGAAATATTCCTCATTTCAATCTTTTAAAGGGTCTTTACGGGTGGCTTTCTTTTCTGAAAGTTTCTTTTTCTCTCTTAACCGCTTTAGTTTTGCTGCTTTTGGAGTTTTGGTCTTCTTCCAGATCTTCGGTTTTACAATAGCCTGCCTAATGAGTTGCAGAAACCTTTGGGTAACGATCTCCTTATTTTTATGCTGACTTCGTGATTCATCGCACTGCAAGATCAACTCTCCCGAATTTGTAAGCCGGGATGACAATTTCTTCAATGCCCGTTGCTTTTCTTCTTCCGAAAGTCCCTGGGTCTCCTCCAGCCTGAAGTGCAGCTCCACTTTTGAAGAGACCTTGTTCACATTTTGACCACCAGCACCCGAACTTCTTACGGCCTTGTAGTCAGATTCCTGTATGAGCTGTTGTTCATCCAACTTACTGTACCTGGTGTGAAGATTTTAAAAGATCGGCTACAGTTTTCACCGGATTAAAGGTCTCTACCGGCACCTCCACAAAGATGGTATTCCAGTAGGCCATACCGCCGTTCCACAAGCCCGGAAGCTCTAGGGCCTTAAGTTCTTTCCCGTCTTTTGTTTTATTTGCAATGAAGCTGGTATCCTCATCAACGTACTTGTCGAGATCAAATTTACCTCCGCGGTAATCTTTGGTAGAACATACTATATCTACAGGGTTAAAGTGGGTAGCTTCATTAGCTATCTTGCTCTGCTGATAATTTTCGTGATCTATCTGTGCACTTTCTACAATTTGCAAAGAGATCTTACCATCCTTATGAGTTACCCAGAAAGGGCCTCCTCCCGGTTCCCCTTCATTTTTAACCATACCACAAACGCGAATTGGCCGGTTGAGAAGGTTCTTTATTACTGAAGGTTTTTCCTCATCAGTAAGATCTTCGAAATTGACACTGAGCCCTGCATTTAATCCCTTCTGAAGAAATTCTGCCATCTCCTGAAGTTCATCTGCTGAGGCACCTTGCTCCAGCTGCTCAAGATATTTGAATACCTTCTCCTGCAGCTGCAGCAACTTCCCTCCCAACATTTTTTTATAGGAAGCAAGAAGTTCCCTGTTCTTTGGGATCACTACATTGTCAATGTTCTTTATAAAGATAAGGTCGGCCTCCTGGTCATTCAGGTTCTGGATGAGGGCACCGTGGCCGCCGGGCCTAAAGAAGATTTCCCCGTCTTCATCCCTAAAGGGTTCATTTTCTTTGGTAACCGCAACAGTATCGGTTTTTGGATCTTGGTAAGAATAAGAAATCTCAAACCTGTAGCCCGTTTCCTCTTCAAGACGGGGCACCACTTCACGGGCTTCCTCTTCAAATTTTTCCCTGTGCTCTTTAGCAACAGTAAAATGGATACGTACTTTCTTACCGGAAGCTGCATAATCTATAGCCTCAACTAAATGTTCCTCAAAAGCCGTGGCAAGATGGTCATTATATTTATGGAATGGCACAAGACCTTTAGGTTGATCTCCAAGATCTAATCCATCCTTCTGCAGCATGTATTTTACAAATAAATACTGCTGACGGTCTTCTGGCATTTCTTTGTAACCCGGGGTAGCCTGGACAGCTCTTTTCTTTACCTCATTGTAAAAAGGAAGATCTTTTATACGGTTAAAAAACACTTCGAGGCTCTGCTCGTTCTTTTGATCTATATATTCATCCAGATTTTCATTTTCGGGATCAAATTCCTTCAGCAGATTGTAAAAAGCTTTAAACATTCGGGTGGCTGCGCCCGATGCCGGCACGAATTTGAGGAGATTGAGGTCATCCTTTCGGGATTCGTAAAGTGCTGTAAGTTCGTTTTTCTTTTCTTCGGAAAATGCGAGGATTCCGTTTTTTACTGTAGCTGCCTCCCTGATGTTAACTACGATATTTCCTCTTTTAAATATCTCGATTTGCTCTTCTACTTTTTCGGGAGAGATCCCTTTCTCCCTGAAGCGGGAGATGTCCTTTTCACTAAAATCCAATGGTCTATTTTTTAAGTTGATCAATAATTTTTACCGCCATTTCCAGCCGCTGCTGCAAGTCACCTTCCAGGATGCGGTAGGGTAAATGGTTGTCATCAAGGGCTTTTTTAAATCTGGCGAACATTTCATCCCTGTCTTCAGGGCGGTCGCGAAGATCATCTTCAACCCAGGGAACATCAATATACGTTAAAAAATAGAGATCGTACTGTGCCTTTAACGCATGTTTAAGAAGGACTTGATCAACAAATTCGTTGTAATAGGCACGGCTGTAGACTACCAGTTCAAGCAGGTTGGTATCGCAAAAAAGATATTTACTGGCTTTAGCTTCCTTCAGGTTTTCAATGGCCATCTGGCCACGGGCTATAGGCAAAAGGTCATGGGGTTCGCAGGTCTCCTGCTGTTCATCCCACTTCTTTTGCAGGTATTCCCTCATATATTCGGGCACCCACTGCGTATTGTAATGTTTGGCCAGCATTTGGGCCAGAGTAGTTTTTCCTGTAGACTCGGGTCCAAACAAGACGATTTTTATGACATCACGTGACCGCCGCTGCTCAAGCTCTTCTTCCATGTTTTATATCCGTAAACTGCGATTATTGTGAACAAAAGGTATTGCAAACTGGTAAAAGTGAGCCCCTTGTAAAAATATAATGGCACAGAGATAATATCACCCACGATCCAGTAGATCCAGTTTTCGAGTTTTTTTCGTGCCATGAGCCACATACCCACAAAAAATATGGCCGTGGTCACGGTGTCTACATAAGCGGTCCAGCTATTCCACTTGTCAAAATACTCGTAGATCCCAAAAGTAAAAGCCATGGTAGCAACAAAAATAATGAGGCTCCAAAAATGCTCTTTTTGAGTGGTGGTGGTGATGGGAATATAATGTTGGGCATCTACCTTGCGCGTCCATACATACCAGCCGTAAATACTCATGGTAGAATAGTAGACATTGATCATCATATCACCCAGCAGCTCCCACTGCCACAGAAGGTAAACAAAGATGACGGTACTAATAATTCCGGTGGGGTAAACCAGGATATTCTCCTGCTTGGAATACCACACCGAAAGAAACCCGAACACCACCGCAATGAGTTCTAAAATTATGTAAAGCGTAGGATAATCTGAATACTGCTGAAAAAAGAAATCAAAAATCGGCTGCATAATCGCTTCTATTTCCCTTTACAAGTTTCATGGTAAGCAATACATGATCTGAAGCCTGAAAAGTTTCCCTCACCTCTTCAGTCAGGAATTCCATCACCTTGTCGTATTCCCCGTAAATTTGGGTGCTCAAAGGATTTTCCATTACAGTAAACCCCGAACTTCGAAGTTTCTTGATAAAGGCTTTAATGGGCGCTTCAAAATCATCCTGAAGCGGAGTAAGAGCAAGTTCTACTGAAATTTGCATGTTGATAGTTTTTGTCTTCTCAAAATTAGGAAGATTAAGACGTAAAACAGGCCTTTTTGAAAACTTTTGCTACGACTGAAAAAAATTCAGAGGAAAAAATGCCCTTTTTCAAAGGCTGTGCCTATCACCACCATATTGGCCCCGGCGCTGTAAGCAGTCTCAAGCTGTTCTTTAGTTCTTATGCCCCCGCCAACAATAACGGGCAATTGCACTGCTTCTTTTACTGCGGAAATTATCTCTGCTGCAACAGGAATATTTGCGCCGCTACCGGCTTCCAGGTAAATAAGACATTTCCCCATATATTTTCCGGCCATGGCAGTGTCTACAATTTGTTGTACATCCTTCTGCGGAAGCGGCTGGGTTTTGCTGGCCCTTTGTACGGCAGTTTCCTTTCCGCCATCAATGAGCAGATAGGCCGTGGGAATGATTTCGAGTCTGGTTCTTGAAATAAGCGGCACAGCGCTCACCTGCTGCCCAATCAGGTAGTCGGGATTTCTTCCGGAGAGCAGGCTTAGAAAAAGGAGCGCATCGGCTTTACCTGAAATTTGCTGGTGGTCACCTGGGAAAAGCACTACGGGAAGATTGGTGTCTGCTTTAATGGTTTTTGTACATTCTTCTACTGCTTCAGGCGTACAGGTACTGCCTCCAATAAAAATATGGGTAGTCAAAAATGGCATTTTCCGAAGGAATTTTTGAGCAGTGCTGCAGTCGAATTTTTCAGGATCTATTAGTACCGCCAGCATTTTTGTGCCGGCTTTTTCCGCAGTAATGATTTCCTCCAGCACCTTTGGCATTAAGAAACTTTTCGAAGAGTGTAGACACAGGTGAAACCTTCAAACTCGGTAAATTCGAATTCGTACCAGCTGGTTTGGCCGTTAAAAGTGATCTTCCCGGTGGTCTTCTGCTCATCAAAATCAAAATCGGTAATATTAATATGCTGCAAAAAACTCACTTTTGGCTGGGCATAGAGTTTATACACGGCTTCTTTGGCACCCCAAACAATGGTGAGTTTTCTAATAAGCGCATCGGTATTTGCGAGGGTCCTGTACTCCTCTATCGGAGTGAATTTGTGTGCAATCAAGAGAATCTTTTCCCGCTGCTTCTCAATATCTATCCCTACCTCCCTGTCACTCACAATAATTCCCGAGAAATTAAAGGAATGAGTGATAGAAATATATTTGCCATCGCGCAGGTGGGGTTTTCCCGCTTCATCATAAAAGAGGTCGCTGTCTTCATAACCTGCTTCGGCAAGTAAATGCCGTACGCTCATAAAACCGCGGCGGTGAATATCACTTTTCATCCCCTGCACCCTTTCGCTGCATAAGGGGGTGAGGGTTATGCCTTTACTCAACTCTTCAAAAGACTCTTCGATCTTCCAAATGAGCACATTAGTAGCTTTATTTATTGTTATTCTTTTGTAAAGGGGCATATATAACTCTTAGATATTCTGTATTTTTGCATTTCTGAAAATGCTAAATCAAATATAATAATATGTCAACTAAAACAGAGCCTTATACCCAGTATAAAGTGAAAGATATTTCCCTGGCAGAATGGGGAAGAAAAGAGATAGAACTTGCCGAAGCCGAAATGCCGGGTCTTATGTCCCTGCGTGAGGAGTATGGAAAAGAGCAGCCTTTGAAAGGTGCCCGCATTGCCGGTTGCCTTCACATGACCATCCAGACTGCTGTGCTTATAGAGACTCTTGTAGCTCTTGGTGCCGAAGTAACCTGGAGTTCATGTAATATATTTTCTACACAAGACCAGGCTGCCGCTGCAATTGCCGCTGCCGGAATTCCCGTTTATGCCTGGAAAGGGATGAATGCTGAAGAATTTGACTGGTGTATCGAGCAAACGCTTTTCTTTGGAGAAGATCGCAAGCCACTAAACATGATCCTTGATGACGGAGGTGACCTTACCAACATGGTACTTGATAAATACCCCGAACTTGCTGAAGGGATTAAAGGCCTTTCTGAAGAAACCACTACCGGAGTTCACAGGCTTTACGAGCGCATGAAGAACGGAACGCTTCCTATGCCCGCCATCAATGTGAACGACTCTGTAACCAAGTCAAAATTCGACAACAAGTACGGATGTAGAGAAAGTGCGGTTGATGCAATTCGTCGTGCTACAGATGTGATGCTTGCAGGTAAAAGAGTTGTGGTTTGTGGATATGGCGACGTTGGTAAAGGTACTGCTGCTTCTTTTAGAGGTGCAGGATCAATAGTTACCGTTACAGAGATTGATCCAATTTGTGCCCTGCAGGCTGCAATGGACGGGTTTGAAGTGAAGAAACTTGAAACCGTACTTCCAAAAGCTGATATCGTTATTACCACCACCGGGAATAAAGACATCGTTCGTGCCGAGCATTTTAAGGCAATGAAAGATAAGACCATTGTTGCCAATATTGGACACTTTGACAATGAGATACAGGTAGCCTGGCTGAATGAAAACTACGGAAGCACAAAATCTGAGATCAAGCCACAGGTTGACAAATACACTATTGACGGGAAAGATATTATTCTTCTTGCTGAAGGTCGTCTTGTAAACCTTGGATGTGCCACAGGCCACCCGAGTTTTGTAATGAGTAACTCTTTTACAAACCAGACCCTGGCACAAATCGAACTTTGGAAGAATACAGACCAGTACGAGAACAAAGTTTATATGCTTCCGAAGCATTTAGATGAGAAAGTAGCTGCCCTTCACCTTGAAAAAATTGGTGTGGAACTCACAGAACTTTCTGAAGAACAGGCCAAATATATTGGAGTAACTGTTGAAGGTCCGTTTAAACCGGAGTATTATAGATATTAGTATTGAGATATGAGATATTAGACGGAAAATCTTGAATCCTCAAGATTATCCCTTATTCATTACTCATTATACCTTTAAAAAATCCTCTTCAAAAATGTCATTTTTGAAGGGGATTTTTTTTAACCTCTCATGAACATGTTGATGAAGAAGGCTGCGAAAATGACACAAAGGAGGGCTATGACCAGCCACAACCAGAATTTTGACATAGACACCGCACTTTCTTTTGAAGCAGAACCATCTAAAAATCCGTTTTCCCTAAGAAGGGCTTCAGCCCTTTTCTTATCATTGTCATGAACTTCTATTCTTACTCCCAATGCGAAATTGGTGTTTGCAGCCTCATCAAGAATCCTGTACCTCACATTATTTTGCTCAAAAATATTCTTAAGCAGGAGGATCTGGTTTTGTGCTGAAGTCTCAAAAATGGCAGAATAGCTCATAATTTCCTGATTGGTATAAGTTTTTATTCCACATTCATAAACATGAGGATAGCCACAGCTACTATGATAATGATGAATGCGGCGAGAAAGATGAAGATCCATCTCCTGCCAGCCATCCTTCTCCTAACAGGAGCATGTGCCTGACTGGCGGTAAGAAAGCCGGTTTGATCGAGCAATTCCCTTGCTTTACCCTTGTCATCTTCGGTAACCTGCACTCTTTTTACCTCTCCTTTTTCATCTGCTTCAATGACCCGGTAATCAATCCCTTCTTCGCTATACACCCTTTTCAGGACTGCAACTTCATTTTCGTCTTTTGTAGAGTAAATTGTGAAGTACTTCATGCTCCTGAATTTTATGGTTTCCTATAAAGATAAAAAAAACCCTCCTGAATAAATTCAGAAGGGTTACAATATCTTAAAAATTAAGATCTTAAGCCTGGAACGGTTCTATAGAAACGTAAGACTTATTGTCTTTCTTTTTAGTAAATTTTACAATACCATCAACTCTGGCATGTAAAGTATGGTCTTTTCCGGCATACACATTCTCACCTGGATTGTGCGCAGTACCTCTTTGTCTAACGATGATGTTCCCAGCAATGGCAGCCTGTCCTCCAAAGATCTTCACACCTAAGCGTTTCGATTCAGATTCCCTACCGTTCTTGGAACTACCAACTCCTTTTTTGTGAGCCATTTCTTTTTACTTTTTACTGTTAAACGTTTAGCTTAAAGCAGCTATCAATTCGGCTTTTTTCATTGAAGAATATCCTTCAACTCCTTTTTCTTTAGCCATTTCACGAAGTTCGGCAACTGTGTTGTTGCTAAGGTCGTTATTGGAAGCTTTATCTTCTTTAGTTGATTTTGCTTCTTCTTTCTTAGCTGAAGTTGCTTTTTTACCGTTTACAGAAATTCCTTCAATAGAAATTTCGGTAAGAGCCTGGCGGTGTCCATTCTTTACACGGTAACCTTTTCTTCTTTTCTTTTTGAAGACAATTACCTTGTCTCCTTTTAGGTGCCTGGTGATTTTAGCATCAACCAAAGCTCCTTCTATAGCTGGGGCGCCTAAAGTGATGTTGTCACCGTCACCTGTAAGAAGAACTTTATCGAAAGAAACACTGTCTCCTTCTTCTCCTGCAAGCCTGTGAACAAATACCTTCTGGTCTTTTGCAACTTTAAATTGCTGCCCTGCTATCTCTACAATTGCGTACATAGCGTCTTTAATTAAGGGTTTACGTTCTCGCCCTGAGATTTTTCAAGGCGGGTGCAAATATACTCCTAATTAATTAATTTGCAAAGGCTTTATTTAATATGTATGTTTCTTACCCTCAGAGGTATTCCATGAAGGTTTGTACAGCTGCATAATGGCAAGGGTAACTACCAGAGAAGTAGCAAAGCCCATAAGTGCAACGGTGAACACCAGCATTCCTATATTTACAAACCAATCGGTTTCCCACATAGTGATAAGTTCTTCAGAAAAACTGGGGTTAAGTTCACTTGTGTAGACAGCGAAAAAAGCGGTAAAAATAACTGTTGCCACAAAGCCGGCCGTAAGACCTGCCATAAAGCCTTTTTGATATTTAAATTTTCCCAGTTTTTTATCCCGGTACTTTTTTATGACTAGAAAGATTCCCCCTCCTGTAATGACCATGTTAAAAACACTGTAAGCGGGGTTCTGGTGTAAATCCAAGAGGGACAACAACAAGAAATAGCCTATTAATGCAATAGCGATATAAATTCCATATATTAATGGAACAGATGATCTTTTCATGAGTTGGGTTTTGTGATTTTTATAAATTTCCAAAAAATAAGAGGAAATATGCCTTAAGAGCTTGTTAATTTAGAATTTTCTGTACATTTCAACCCTAAGCATAAAGCATTTGTGTAACAAATTCCCCCTTCATATTACTTATAAACTGTATTTAATAAAAACCATACTATAATGATCAACAAACTTAAGTTAGCTGCCCTTGGCCTTTTCCTTGGAGTAACGGGAACGGCTCAGGAAGTTGAATTCATCGAGTACACTCTCGATAACGGTCTTGATGTGATATTGCACAAAGACAACTCGGCACCGGTTGTCACTACCTCAGTAATGTACCACGTAGGCGCCAAAGATGAAAACCCTGAAAGAACCGGTTTTGCACACTTTTTTGAACACCTTCTTTTTGAAGGCACCAAAAACATCCCAAAAGGGGAATGGTTCAAAATTGTAAGCTCAAATGGAGGGTCAAACAATGCAAATACCTCCGATGACCGCACTTACTACTATGAAATATTCCCTTCTAACCAGCTGGAGCTGGGGCTTTGGATGGAATCTGAGAGAATGATGCACCCGGTAATTAACCAACAGGGAGTAGATACTCAAAACGAAGTAGTGAAAGAAGAAAAAAGACTTAGGGTAGACAATGCACCTTACGGAAACATTCTGGCTGCAGTAAAGGAAAACCTTTATGAAAAACACCCTTACCGCTGGGCTACAATAGGTTCTATGGATCATCTTGATGCTGCTACTCTTGAAGAGTTTCGCGCATTCAATGAAAAATTCTATGTGCCTAACAATGCTACTCTTGTAGTTGCAGGAGATATAGAGATCGAAAAGACCAAAGAAATGATCAAAGACTATTTTGGCCCTATTGAAAAGGGAGAACCTGTAGTAAAAGAAAGTTTTGTTGAAGAACCCATTTCCCAGGAAATCGAAGCCAAATATCACGATCCAAACATCCAGATCCCGGCTATTGTACTTGCCTGGAGAACGCCTTCTATGAAAGAGCGCGATGCTTATGTACTCGATATGATCTCTTCTGTACTTTCTGACGGAAAATCTTCCCGTCTTTACAAAAAACTGGTAGACGATCAAAAGCAGGCCCTGCAAATTGGAGCCTTTAACATTGCCCAGGAAGATTACGGGCAGTATGTTGTTTTTGGTCTTCCTCTTGGAGAAACTAAACTTGATACCCTTGTTGCTGAAGTTGATGAAGAAATTGAAAAACTTCAGACAGAATTGATCAGCCAGAGAGAGTATGAGAAACTTCAGAATAAATTTGAGAACAGATATGTGAACTCAAACAGCAGTGTAGCAGGAATTGCCAGCTCCCTGGCCACTTACCAGCAACTTTATGGAAATACCGATCTTATTAATGAGGAGATAGACATCTATAGATCTATTACCCGTGAAGAAATTAGAGACGTAGCCAAAAAGTACCTCAACGAGAATCAAAGATTGAAATTGGAATACCTTCCGAAGGAATCTGAACAATAAAATTTAATCACAAGATGAAGAACAAAATATTAGCCTTAGCAGTATTATTCCTTGCTACAACAGGGATTCAGGCTCAACAAATTGACAGAAGTCAACAACCCAAAGCAGGGCCTGCACCAGAGATCAACCTGGGCACACCTGCAACCTTTACCCTCAAGAATGGATTAAAAGTACTGGTTGTTGAAAACCATAAATTGCCACGTGTCTCTATGACCCTCACTATGGATAACCCTCCACATGCTGAAGGAGACAAAGCAGGAGTTTCTGAACTCATGGGGTCTGTACTGGGAGAAGGAACAAAAGATATCCCGAAAGACAAATTTAATGAGGAAATAGACTACCTGGGAGCAAGCGTGAATTTCTTTTCACGTGGCGCTTCAGCCAATACGCTTTCAAAATACTTCCCCAGAGTATTGGAGTTGATGAGCAAAGGAGCCCTGAACCCGAACTTTACACAGGAGCAATTTGAAACTGAAAAAGAAAGAGCTCTTGAAAACATAAAAGCTTCAGAAAAAGATGTGGCCTCAAATGCCCGCAGAATTAGTTCTGCCCTTAGCTACGGAAAGAACCACCCTTACGGAGAGTTCTCTACCAAAGAATCTATTGAAGCTTTGACTCTTGCAGATATCCAGGACTACTACAAGAACTATTACGTACCACAGAATGCTTACCTGGTGGTAATAGGAGATGTAAAGACTCCTGAAGTTAAGATGCTTGTTGAAAAGAAGTTTGCCAGCTGGAAGAAAAGCGAACTTCCAAAAAACACCCTGCAGGATGTGAAAAACGTTCCTGAAACTCAGGTGAATTTTGTCGATTTTCCAAATGCGGTTCAAAGTGAAGTACAGGTAACTAACACTATCCAGCTACAAAAAGGAGATCCGGACTATTTCCCTGTCCTTATCGCCAATAAGATTCTTGGTGGCGGTGGAGAAGCCAGGCTTTTCCTTAACCTTAGAGAAGACAAAGGCTACACTTATGGAGCATACTCCAGCACGGGAGATGACAAATATGTGGCCCGTTTTGTTGCAAGCGCAAGTGTGCGTAATGCAGTAACCGATTCTGCCGTTGTTGCTTTCCTTGATGAATTACACAGAATAAGGAACGAAAAAGTTTCTGCTGAAGAATTGGAAAACGCTAAGGCAAAATACACCGGAGACTTTGTTCTTGCTCTTGAGAGACCCTCTACAATAGCCCAGTACGCCTTAAACATCGAAACAGATAACCTTCCGCAGGATTTCTACCAGACGTATCTAAAAAAGATAAACGCTGTAACCGCTGAAGATATCCAGAGAGTAGCTAAAAAATACTACCTGGCAGACAATGCAAGGATCGTAGTTGTTGGGAAAGGAAGCGAAGTAGCCGAACCTCTCGAAAACCTCACTTACAATGGAAAGGATATTCCTGTAAAGTATTTTGACAAATATGCCAACGCCATCGAAAAACCAGACTACAACAAAAAGGTAGATCCGTCAATGACAGCTGCAAAAGTATTTGATAAATACATTCAAGCCGTTGGTGGAAAAGATGCCGTTAATGATATTGAATCTGTTTACATGATTGCACAAGCAGAGATTCAGGGTCAAAAAATGGATCTTGAAACAAAAGTTACTTCTTCCGGAAAATCATCTACTGTGATCTCTATGGGAGGAAATGTTGTACAAAAACAGATATTTAATGGAGCTACAGGTTTTGTTGCTGCGCAGGGACAAACGATACCTTACACCGAAGAGCAGGTAGTTGCCGCAAAAGCTGAAGCCCACCCCTTCCCTGAAATGATTGCCGAAAATGCCACTTTAGAAGGGATAGAAGACGTAGATGGACAAGAAGCCTATGCAGTTAAAATGGATGAAACCACCACTAACTACTACAGTAAAGACAGCGGATTAAAGGTCAAGCAAGTAAAAACTATGAAGCAGGGGCCACAAACCATGACTATTCCTATCACCTATAGTGATTACAGGGAAGTAGAAGGGGTTAAATTTCCTTTTCAGCTATCTCAAACCATGGGAGCAATGACTCTTACCTTCCAGGTAAGGGATGTTATAGTTAATGAAGACGTGACTGACGCGGACTTCGAATAAAACAACATAAATTCAAACCTAAAAGCCGGTACTAATAGTACCGGCTTTATTTTTTAACAATCCATAAAGATAAACCTGCTCCAAAAAAAAGCATTTTTTAACAGTCCTTTTTCAGAATAAGTAAGATGGAGAGGTTAACTAGACGAATAATCCTGCCTCAGGTTGAGACGAAACCAATTCTGTCTTCTCTTTTTTGATCGTATCATCTTTTTTCTGAAGATCAGCAAGTTCGGCGACTGCAAACTGCCAGGCAATCAAAAGAGAAAATCCAACAAAGCATGCAAAACCAAAAAACATTCTCTTTTTCATTTCATATAGGGATTAGAAATTCACTAGCAACGTAAAGTTAAGAAATAGTTAAAATACATCCAAATACATCCTAACTTATTTTTTTCCTGCTATTTACGATAAGAACTCCTGCTATAATAATCACCCCCGAGAAGATCTGAACAAAGCTAAATTCCTCCCCGTCAAGTACGCCCCAACCCACAGCCACTATAGGTACGAGATAGGTTACCGAGGTTGAGAAAACCGGATCTGAGATTTGAATAAGCTTGTTAAATACTATTAAAGCAGCACCTGTACCCACTACCCCGAGTATACCTATATATACTAAACTCATAGGCACATTTGGCGCAGAAAGGGTTTCTGCCGAAAAGAATCCTGTACTGGCGAGAACAATGAGAGCGGGTATGGCAATAACAATAAAATTACCCGTAGTAATGGCAAGGGCAGGTAGGTTTTGAAGGTGCTTTTTAATGATGTTGGCATTGAACCCGTAAAACAATGACGCCAGAATTACCAGCAGGGAATACCAGTAATTTTGATCGGGATTAACCGTAGCACCACTCCAAATTAAAGCTGTGGTTCCCGCCAGCCCCACCATTACGCCCAGAAACTTCTTTTTCACAAAAGCTGCTTCAAAGAGAACGATCCCAACCAGCATGGAGAGCAACGGAGTTGTGGAATTGAGAATGGAAACAATGGCACTGTCTATTTCGGTTTCAGCAAAAGAAAACAGATAAGCCGGAAAAAAAGTTCCAAAAAAGCCCGAAATACCAATCCACATCCACTGCTTTCCCTTTATGTGTTTTAGTGATCCAAGCCCAATAAGGGTAAGAAACAGTGCAGCAAAGACGGTGCGCAGGGAACCAACCTGTAAGGCAGTAAGACCCACCAGCCCCTTTTTAATGAGAATAAAAGAGCTGCCCCAAACCAGGGCAAGCAGGCAAAGATAAATCCATTTAAGGCTACTCCTGGGCATATTAAATTTTAAGCTGCCAAAAGTAAGAAACTACAGCAAGAAATTAGTCACTGCCATTTGGTTGCCATTTCACAGTTTCCATAAGGTGCCTTATATCCTTCTTCAGGTAAGCTGCGGCGGGTAAGATAGAATCAAAGTTTGGCTGTGCCTCAAAATACACTGAGCCTGTAAGGAAATGGCTGGTACTATCGGTGAGGTAGAACTGGGCCTGTGACGCTGCATCACCCAAAACCTGATAGAACATACCGTAGGTGTTGTGATAATTGTTACTATATACTGACCCCTCGATAGCATCGGCTTTGATAGTGTGCCGCAAAGGCAATTTTTGGGCATCAGTAAGCAGGGAATCGAGATTGTTCTCTACCGACTGATATGTGATGAAGATAGTACCTTTTAAATGCGGATATTCCAGGTTTAACCAACACTCCTTCCCTACCCGTGAAGGCTGCACTACAGCTATAGAATTTTTCTCAAAACCGTAAGGACACCCGTCATTTGAATAGAAAACATACTTAGCCGCGGGATATTCTAAGGCCAGGTAGGCATTAGGTTTTGGCTGCACTTCATTGCCACATGAGACCAAACCTGCCAAAAATGTCAAAAAAATTATCCTTTTCATTCTCCGGTGATACTCACTTTAATTTGTTTTATCCGCTTCTTGTCTACGGCTTCAACCGTAAAACTATAACCGTCAAAAAGTATTATATCGTTCTTTCGGGGGAAACTTCCTGAAATTTCAAGCAGGAAGCCGGCAAGTGTTTCGGCCTCACCTTTATTCTCTTCAAATAATTCCGGATTATCTAGTTTTATGACCCTATAAAAATCCTTCAGCGGAGTCTTTCCTTCAAAAACGTAGTTATTTTCATCTAATTTTGAAAAGATAAGATCTTCATCATCAAATTCATCACTTATATCCCCTACAATTTCTTCAATAATATCTTCAAGAGAAATGAGTCCGCTGGTACCGCCATATTCATCTACCACAATGGCCAGGTGATTCTTTTTAATTTTGAAATCATTTAAAAGGTCGTCCAGCTTTTTATTTTCGGGCACAAAATAAGGTTCTCTTAGCAAGGAAGTCCATTCGTAATGCTCCTCTTCAAGAAAAGGCAGAAGATCCTTCACATATAGAATACCGGTAACGTTATCTATGTTCTCCTTATATACAGGAATACGGGAATATCCATTTTCTATGATCTCCGGAATAATCTCACTATAATCCTGAGTTTCGTTAAGTGCAAAAATATCCATTCGCGGCCGCATTACCTGTTTGGTATCGGTATTTCCGAAAGAGACAATTCCACGTAAGATCTTTTGCTCCTCCTTGGTGGTGTCGTGCTGACTTGTTAGCTCCAGGGCCTGTGATAACTGATCAACGCTAAGCCCATGGCTCTTATTTCCCAGTCTTTGATGTATGCCGATAGTAACTGCCCTCATTGGAATACTTAGGGGTGAAAATACCTTATCGAGCACGTTAAGAGGGTAAGCCATAAAGTGCGAAAAGGCTACTTTGTTGCGGCTGGCGTATACCTTTGGCAAAATTTCTCCAAAAAGAAGGATAAGAAAAGTCACTACAACCACTTCCAGGAGAAACTGAAGATCTACTCCCATAAAGACCGTATCAATATTTTCAAAGGCTGCATCGGTAAGGTTATCAAACAACAGGATAATAGCAATATTAATCATGTTGTTAGCAACCAGGATGGTGGCCAGTAATTTTTTCGGTTTATCGAGCAGGCTTATAACAATCTGTTCTTTTACGCTCCTCTTAGACTCTTCCACCTCAAAATCGGCTGGCGTTAGCGAGAACATTGCTACCTCGGCACCCGAAATTAGGGCAGAGCAAACCAGCAAAAGCATTGCCGTAACAACACCTAATAGCTGCGGAAGGTTATCAACAAAAAGAGGTATAAAACTGTCAGGATCGGGATCCAAATGTGTAACTTTTAATTAGACTTAGAACGGAAGATCATCCTCGTCCTCCTGTGTAAAACTCTGTGACTGATTGGCTGAAGGTGCATTCTGGCGCGGCTGGCTGTACTGTTGCCCCTGCTGTTGTTGAGACTGCGACTGCCCATAACCGCCATCCTGGTTGCCTCCAGCGCCAGGCGCTGCAGCATCTTTGGGTGTCAAAAAGGTGAAATCTGTACACTGTATTTCGGTAGAATATCTTTCAATTCCTTTATCGTCCTGCCATTTTCTGGTCTTGATCCTTCCCTCAATGTAGACCTTATCGCCTTTCTTAAGGTACTTCTCACAGATCTCGGCAGCTTTATTTCGCACCACAACATTGTGCCATTCGGTATTTTCAACCTTTTGACCTGTAGTTTTATTGGTATAGACCTCATTGGTTGCCAAAGGAAAACGCCCAATAGATCCACCTCCTTCAAAATAGTGCATTTTCACATCGTCTCCCGTGTGGCCAATTAGCATTACTTTATTTAAGGTTCCGGTCATGGTTTGTTGTTTAAGTTACAATTTTAAAAATAGCAAATTACTCTTCAATCACCTTCCAAAAATGACATTTTTGAGAAGTTCTTTTTTAAAGAGCTTAAAAATCAAAGGTATCAATAAAATTTTCTATTAAAACCGGGACGGGTAATTTATTTACTTCAGCCATAGAGAGCGCTTCTTTGGGCAGCTCATCACATTTTACTATCCAGAATTTGGTGTAAATATGTTGATGGGAGAGCTTATGTACTACAGGCAAATCGTTGTACAGCACGGCATTCTTATCTATTGCCGAATATTCCGCAGGGACATCGGCCACAAGATTTTCAAGTTGCACTTCGGAAGCAGTTTCTACCAGCGGAAATTCATAAAGCCCTTCCCAAATGCCTTTTCCGCGACGTTGGTTCATGATAGTCTTTCCTTCTTCTGAAATATAGACGAGGTAGTTAAAATGCCTTTTTCTGATCTTCTGCTTCTTCAGCTTTACGGGCAGTTCACCTATTCGATCCTGATTGAAAGCCACACATGTGGTAACAAAAGGGCAGGAACCACAAAGCGGCCTGCGCGGCTTACACTGTTCTGATCCAAATTCTATCAAAGCCTGATTGAAATTTGCAGGCTCGTCCTTATTAATAAGCTTTTGAGCCAGCTGCCGGAATTCTTTGATCCCCTGGCTAGAATTTGTAGGTGTATCTATACCAAAGATACGTGCTAAAACCCTGTAAACATTCCCGTCTACTGCTGCCTGTGGCTCTTCATAACAAATTGAAGCTATTGCAGCCGCGGTATAATCACCCACTCCTTTTAACTTTACCAGTTCTTTATAGGAAGCAGGAAACCTTCCGCCGAGATCAAAAGCTATATATTTTGCAGTAAAATGTAAGTTCCTGGCCCGGGAGTAATAGCCAAGCCCCTGCCAAAGTTTTAGCACTTCTTCTTCCGAAGCATTAGCTAAAGCCAAAACGTTGGGATAAGCTTTTAAAAATTTAAAATAGTAAGGTTTTCCCTGTTCAACCCGGGTTTGCTGAAGAATTATTTCACTAAGCCATATTTGATAAGGGTCTTTAGTTCTGCGCCATGGCAGATCCCTTTTATTCTCTAAATACCAGTTTATCAACTCCTTATCGAAAAACATCAATCAATTTTCTTAAGTGCAATAATAATTCTTTATTCTCTTACTATTTAATGGGTTAGGATTAAAAAGTTGCGGATTTAATTCATATATTTGCCCCTCGAAAATTTACAAACCCTATTAATAAATTATACGAAAATGACGAAAGCAGATATCGTGGCAAAAATCTCCGAGAAACTAGGAATGGAGAAAGGAGATGTTCAGGCTACTGTGGAAACCTTTATGGAGGAGGTGAAAACTTCACTAGAGGCTGGCGACAACGTTTACCTAAGAGGATTTGGAAGCTTTATCATCAAAACAAGAGCCGAAAAAACCGGAAGAAACATTTCCAAGAATACCACTATAAAGATTCCTGCACATAATATTCCGGCTTTTAAACCTGCCAAAGTATTTGTTGAAGGCGTGAAATCTAACGTTGAGGTAAAGTAATTCCCTGCCCGTAGGCAGAAACAAAATAAATTTAATTAATTAAAAAGTCACACTATGCCAAGTGGTAAAAAGAGAAAAAGACATAAGGTAGCTACGCACAAGCGTAAAAAAAGAGCTAGAGCTAACCGCCACAAGAAAAAGAAGTAGTTTTCATACTACTTTTTTTGTTTAAAACGTTCTTTGAAATCGAAATTCAAATTTAGGTTCTCTGAGCTTGAATTTCCTCAGGATTTTTAAAAACCCTGTGAATTTTATTGTTTAATCCATCCGCCACATGCGGAATAAAATCAATTTAGAGTGAACAAAGAGTTAATTATTAGAACCGGTTCCTCTGCTGTAGATTTTGCCTTATTAAAAGATGGAAAACTAATAGAACTCAACAAGGAAGAAGACGACAGTAATTTTGCGGTGGGAGATATTTTTCTCGCAAAAGTGCGAAAAACTGTTCCCGGCTTAAACGCCGGCTTCGTAAATGTAGGCTATACAAAAGATGCATTCTTGCATTATCATGACCTTGGCCCGCAGGTACTTTCTTTGCTGAAGTTCATAAAACGTGTAAGCACAGGTAAATTAAAGGATTATTCCCTTAAGGATTTTCCTTTAGAAAAAGATATTGATAAGGACGGAAGCATTGCAGATGTCTTAAAATCAAATCAATCGCTACTGGTACAGGTAGTAAAAGAGCCAATATCAACCAAAGGCCCAAGAATAAGTTCTGAACTTTCCCTTCCGGGCCGTTACATCGTACTGGTTCCTTTTTCCAATCGCGTTTCTGTTTCTCAAAAAATAGAAAGCAAAGAAGAAAAGGACCGCCTAAAACGACTTGTAAAAAGTATTAGACCTAAAGGCTTTGGAATTATTGTACGTACCGTAGCAGAAGGCAGAAAAGTAGCAGAACTGGACAACGACCTTCAGAATTTAATGAGTCGTTGGACAGGAATGTGTAAAAAGCTGTACAAAGCACCTCATCCCTCAAAAGTATTGGGTGAATTGAACAGGGCATCTTCTATTCTTAGAGATGTCTTTAATGATTCATTTACCTCTATTTGTGTAGACGATGAAACCTTGTACACCCAAATTAAAGATTATGTGAGCGAAATTGCTCCAAAGAAAGAATCCATTGTAAAATTGTACGACTCAAATATTCCCATCTTCGAAAAATTTGGGATCGAAAGACAAATCAAAACTACTTTTGGCCGCACCGTTTCTATGAACAAAGGGGCATACCTGGTCATTGAGCACACCGAAGCCATGCACGTTATTGACGTGAATAGCGGAAATCGCTCCAACAAATCAAAAAACCAGGAAGACACCGCACTCGAGGTTAACCTTATTAGTGCTACCGAAATAGCCCGGCAACTGCGCCTTCGTGACATGGGAGGGATCATTGTAGTTGACTTCATAGACATGAACAAAGCTGAGAATAGAAAAGCTTTGTACGATCATCTTAAAGAGGAGATGAGTGACGACCGCGCAAAACATAAGATTTTGCCCCCCAGTAAGTTTGGACTTGTACAAATTACAAGACAACGGGTTAGACCCGAAATGAACATCAAAACCAGGGAGGAAAACCCCAATAAAAACGGGGAAGAAATTGAAGCTCCCATCGTTTTGGTCAACAGGATCAACCAGGATTTGCAAAAGCTTCTAAAGAAAGACTATAAAAAGATCACTCTAAGTGCACATCCTTTTATAGCAGCCTTTTTAACCAAAGGTTTTCCATCACCCCGCTCCAAATGGTTCTTCGACCATAAAAAGTGGGTTAAAATAGTACCAAGAGATGCTTACACGTATCTTGAATACCACTTTCACGACAATGCCGGGGAAGTGATTCAATAACAAAAAGAAACGCCTTTCATTTATCTGGGAGGCGTTTTTTTTTGTTCATAGTATTGAGATACTAGATATGAGAATTGAGATGAGTATTACATATCTTAGACCGCTTCGCTTTAAGATTTAAGCGCAAAAAACAAGATATTTTATCAATTTGTCTAAAGTTACTGCAGGCTTAAAATTGTATTTTTGACCTCCAATTTTGAATCATATATCTTGAACAAAGAAGCTGGAAAATCATATACCGTCAAGGAAGCCACTCTTAAGCTGATGCAATACTGCGCTTATCGTGACAGGTCACAGAAAGAGGTTGAAGATAAGCTTCTTGAAATGCGTATGATCCCTGCTGCCCGTGAAGAGATCATCATAAAACTGATGCAGGAAGATTTTCTCAATGAAGAACGTTTTGCCCGCAGTTTTGTACGGGGTAAATTCCGGATAAAAAAATGGGGACGATATAAAATTCAGCAGGAGCTAAAAGCCAGGGAAATCTCTTCTCCCATTATAAAAATGGCCATGACCGAGATTGAGGAAAGTGTTTACACAACCACACTCTATGAGCTTGCAGAGAAAAAACTCAATCTTCTTTCTGAAGAAGATAAGTTCAAATTAAAGAAAAAGCTGGGTGATTACCTCATCCGGAAAGGTTACGAAAGCTCCCTGGTCTATGAAGTTACAGAAGACCTTATACAGGTATAAGTTTCAAAAATGAGAGCCAGATTTGCCCTTTTTAAAGGTTTCTGCCCGTTTGTTCGTTCTTTTAACAGCCTGTTTGTTCTTGTAATCTATCCATTTCTGGCCTTTCCACCTGCGCATCGCATTATCAAAATGTCGCATAAAAAACAGGTTATATAGTGCTTTACCCAGGTTTTCAATATTTCTTGGTGCTGCACGCAGGCTCATAGAAAAACCCGGGGTGAGATAAGTCATTTGATGCCAGTAGCCTTCGGGCATGTAAAGCGTTTCTCCATGCCTAAGCTCGGTTACCATTCCTTTGGCTTTCCGAAGCGCAGGGAATTGATCTAAATCGGGGTTCATGAAGTCGATATCTTCGCGCGTAATAAGGGCATGAGGCACTTTATAAAGATATTTTGTTTCTGAAGGGGGAAAGAGAATACAGCGTTTCCTGCCATGAAAATGGAAATGCAGAATATTAGCATAGTCTATGTCGTAATGCATAAAGACTTTGGAATTCTCTCCGCCAAAGAACAGCATAGGGATCTGCTTTAGGATGCGCAGCCCTATTTTTGGAAAACTAAAATCCTTTTGAAGCCCAGGAACTTCGCGCAGCAAATGATAAAGAAAAATCCGATAGCTGGTGGGGCCTTTTTGGATAAGATCAATGTACTCGCTCATCTTCATATGAAGATGCGGCTCATTAAATTTATATTTTGAAGAAATAGTCTTTTTACCATCAAAAAGAGGCACGGTTTTATCTCCTGCCACCTCCCTGATGTATTCGAGATTCCATTTGATATAAGCGGGCCAGTCTTCTATTAGCTGCTCTATAACCACCGGCTTTTGCGGTTTTACATACCTCTCTAAAAAGTCTTTTTTGGAGATCTTTTTTTCTCTTGGGATTTCAGCTAATTCAAGTCTCTCTTTCATCTTTCCCTATTTCCTGTTTAATGAAGGGCCTACATTATTCGTCTTCTGCCGGGCAGCAATAATTATTGATTTCAAGGCTCTTTTCCCCACACCGGTTAAATTTAGTTGCCATGAAATAATTACCTGATCAAAAATAATCAAAAGCCCCTGTTTGGAAGGCCAAAATAGAGAACTTTCTCTCATTTCTAATAAAAGCTGGCTTGGTTAATATTTGGGATCAACAAAATTAGCCAAACCTAAATTACCGGAACCTCAGCCACCTATTTTTCCCTGTAATACAAGTTCAGAATAGAATCGAGAGGTTCATTTTGTGAAAGCTTCGCCTTGAGCTTTTCAAGCACATTAGAAGAAATTAAATGTTTCAGTGGCTGCTCAACCTGTTCAAAATTCTCAAAAGCATCCTGTAGCTGCCGGTCCCATTCCTCGTGATACTTCAAAAGATCATCGGGATAAACAGTATCTCGCCCGGTACCTTCATCTACCGCTTTAAAGGGTTCAGAAATGTTCAGATATCCGTAATCATCGGTCAATTGTTCTCCCGGCTGAATATCCCGAACGGCAACCTCAAAATCGTAAGCCGAAGAAAGGCAATTGGCGTTGAAGCTATGGTTCACGTACTTGGCAAGATCCCAGCAAAGCACATATTCCCCTTTATTATTCCGGAAGGAATATTTATCCACCTGCTCCTGTACGTGTGGGTGCATACGTTCTACCTCGCCGCCAGTAAGCACCCGATCTAGCGGATCCTGCACCCAGGTAATGGTTCCTTTTGGAATAAATTTTTTAGCCACTACCCCATAGCCAATGATCTCATTAATAAAACGCACTTCTGTATCTGGATGCATCATAAGCAACTGATTTTCTTTCTAAAGTACAAAAATTGGATTGGCAACGTAAAAAATTTTCAGCTTCAGGAATATTTTAAAAACCTCATATTCTGTAGCTTTCTGCGGAAGGTTTCAATAATACTTCCGAAGAAAAATGGTGGAAAGAAATTTAAATCAGCAAATAATAGCTTGTTTTGTTTAAAGCTGAAAAATTAATTTATAAGCAATCCAATTAACCCAGGTCACTTCAGCTTAAATTCATGTTTACAGTTTGTGCAGTGATAATTTCTTTTCATGTAGAGAGGCAGGGCAATTACCAGAAATGAGAGACAAAAAAAGAAGAAGGATTTAACACTTTTGACACTGGTAAAGATTTCAACTTTTGAGCTGTTACAATACGGGCAGCTAATTTGCCTGCCCACATCATCAACAGAGTATTTACTAACAGCGGAAAGCACCCGAAGAGCCTCTTCCCGGTCTTCTTTGCGAACCCTTAGCTTCACCCCGCCAATGGCGTTGCTCACCAGCGGATCTGTGTCTATGGTATGATTATCTATCATGAAAGTTTGGATCCCTTCAGCCTCTAACCGGCCTTTAAGGATCTGGGCTTCCGCCGAATATTGAAAAACAGCAACGTTTGAAAATTCTTCTCTCATAATACCATTTTTAGAACCTCTGTTAAGCCTGAATAATCCCCTTTTGAATTGAAACTGTGTATTTTTAATGTTAACTTAGGCATTAGAAGCTAAGTTAAGAATAAAATGGAGCTACTGGACTTCGGATTAAGAATTGGTGCGGCCCTGCTTGCAGGATTATTTATTGGAATAGAGCGGGAAATTCACAACAAGAACGCAGGTCTAAAAACCAATGCTTTGGTTTCCCTGGGAGCGGCAGTTTTTGTTCTTAGTTCCCTTAGTTTTGCCGGGGATGATTATGTTGATACCACAAGGGTAATTGGGCAGGTGGTGACAGGTATTGGCTTTATTGGTGCCGGGGTAATTTTGCACAAAGGGACAATTGTAAGGGGCCTCACCACAGCTGCAACCGTTTGGTGTAGCGCCGGAGCCGGATGCCTTGCTGCTATTGGAAAGTTTAAAGAACTTTTTCTACTGGTTGCAGTAATTGTATTTGTCAATGTAGTCTTTAACCCGGTAGACCGTTTTATATCAAAGGTCTTTGGTCATGAAGAGGAAGAGAAGATAGATGACTAATATTTTTCTTTGTCATGATCCATGTTTCGGGGCAGGCTAATGTTTTTACCAGTTTTTCTGTATTTGCCTTCCAGATCATCCATAATGGTCTTTTCCCAGAGTTTATTTCCTTTAATGTAAGAAGCCTTGCCTATAAGATGGGCCCCAACTGGAGCAGTTAATAGGATAAAAATTATAACTGCCAAAACGCGGGTGGTTGTTGAGAGGTCATTAAAGTAGACGGCTGCAGCCAGTAAGATCAACCCTATACCTAAAGTTGCTGCTTTGGTGGTCACTGCCATTCTAAGATAGGTATCGGGCATTCGCAGGATTCCAACACCGGCCAACAGTACAAAAAGAGTTCCCAGGGTTGCTATAATTCCTATAATTGTATCTACTATCATTTGTCCCTGTCTTTACGTTTTTGAATATAAAAAGAGTACGCCACCGTAGCCAAAAATCCAATAAGGGCCAAGATTAGTGCGATATCTAAAAAAGTGGGTTGATGAGATAGGATGCTGTACACGGCTATAACACCAATTCCCATGGTTACCAGCAGGTCTACTGCCACTACCCTGTCGGAGATTGTGGGCCCTTTAAAGAACCTGAAGAAAACCAGCAAGATCGCAATAGATAGTGCCGGCAGGATTATATAATATAAATAATAGTCTAATGTCATGAAGAGATCTCTAAAATGCGTTTTTCAAATCCGTTCTTGATTTCCCTGATGAATTCTTCCCTGTTTGTGATATACATGGAATAAACGTACAGCACCTTTTTATCTTCGGAAACATCAAGGCTAAGCGTTCCCGGAGTAAGCGTGATCATATTGGCCAATAGGGTGATTTGCGCATCAGACTGTACGTCAAGAGGGACTCCCACAATACCGGGCGTCATATGCAGCTTTGGTGTGCCTACTTCCCAGGCCACCTGTACATTTGCCTTTACCAGCTGGTAAAGAAAGTAAAAGAAAAAGCCTATAAGTTTTGGCACCAGCTTAAAATACCTGGCACGGCCGCTGCCCCGGGTGATGATAAAAAGCACAAAATAACTGAGGATAAATCCGAATAAAATATTGGCAATAGTAAAGCTTCCGGTAAGCGCCACCCAGATAAATGTGAGGAGTAAATTTGCTAAAAACCGGTTTTTCATCTTCTTTTATTTACTTAGTACCGTATTAATATATTCCTGATTGTCCATAAGTTCAAATGCAATCCTTTCAGCCAGATTTTGAATATTCCCTGCCCCAAATCCAAGATAAAGACTTACAATAGAAAGGAGAATAATTGGCGCCAGCATTTGAGTCTTTTTAATATTCGTCAACTTATTAAAGTACGGAAAATTCCGCACTTCAGGTAATTTCTCTCCCGTCTTCCAAAACACTTCTCCCCACAGCTTAATAATTACAACCAGGGTTATAAAGCTGGCAAAAATTATGGCTCCTATTACTATATAATTCTCTGTAAACCATCCTTCAGATATCAAAGAAAGCTTAGGCCAGAAACCTGATAAAGGCGGTATCCCCACCAGGGAAAACAGCGGGATTGCAAACAGCAGGCTTAACTTTGGATGATCGGCGTAAAAATCTCCCAGTTTCCTGATGTTGTGGTTTGCCTTGATCTTGTAGATCACCCCACTCATCATAAACAGGTTTGTTTTCACCATGATATCGTGAATAAGGTAAAAAATAGCTCCTGCTATGGCCATTTCGGTCATCATTCCCAGACCGGCTATCATATAACCTATATGGCAAATCACCAGGTAAGAAAATATCTTTCGGATGTTATTCTGAACAATTGCACCTACAGCACCACTAAAGAGCGTAAGAACGGCTACAGCGAGCAGAACGTTCTGCAGGAATGGGTCTACTTCAAAAATGAGCGTAAACACCCTTATCAAAGCGTATACACCCACTTTTGTGAGTAAGCCTCCAAAAATGGCAGAAACAGCCGATGGCGGGGTGTGATAAGAGGCCGGCAGCCAGAAGTAAAGCGGAAACAGTGCCGATTTAATTCCGAAGCCAACTAAGAACAATAATGCATTTACCTGCACAAGAGTACGATTCTCTACTGCTGCAACCTTTGATGCCAGATCGGCCATGTTAAGGCTTCCTGTGAGTCCGTACAGAACTGCTATGGCAGTAAGAAATACAATTGAAGCCAGGATGTTAAGTGTGAAATATTTTACAGCCCCTTCAAGCTGTGCCTTCTCGCCCCCAATTGTGAGCAAGACAAAAGAGGTGATAATGATAATCTCAAACCACACATAGAGGTTAAAGATATCACCAGTAAGAAAAGCACCGTTTAACCCCAGCAACAGAAAATGAAAAATGGGGAAAAAACCGAATTTTAAACGGGCCGGAATGACAGATCCGGCCGAGAAGCTGGACACTGCAACACCTGCAATAGCAGTAAGCAAGACAAGGGTTGCTGCAAAAGTATCGGCTACAAAGGTTATACCGAATGGCGCCTCCCAGTTTCCTGCCTGTATAGAAAGTGTTCCTCCCTGCCACACCGTAACAAACAACCATATGGCCATTCCCAGGTTTATTAGGCTTCCCAATATGCTTACCACTCTTTGCCACCTAATTCGGCTCCAAAAGAACATGAGCACAATTGCCAGGAGCATTTGTGTTATAAGGGGATAAATAACTAACTGTTCGATCATGAGTATTCGTCTGTTGCGTTCATTTCATCAAGATCATCGGTCTTCACCACTTTATGAGCTCTTTTTACAAGCACAATAGCAAATGACTGCAAACCAAAACTGATGACAATAGCTGTAAGTATAAGTGCCTGCGGAAGCGGATCGGAATAAGCTTCAAGAAAAACTTTTGAATCTCCGGGGATGATAGGTGGTGAGCCTTTGGCTATGCGACCAAGAAGGAAAATAAGCAGGTTTGCTCCATTTCCTAAAAGGATAATGCCAATAATGAGCTTCACTAAACTGCGCCTAAGAATCATATATATGCCCGAAGCATACAGCGTACCCACCATGATCGCTAAAAGTACTTCCATAGGTTATACAGATTCAGATATAGTGAATATAATAGTTAAGGTCACTCCCAGTACTACCAGGTAAACGCCAATATCAAAAAACAGGGCCGATCCTAAATTTCCCACTATGGGTAAATGATGAGGATACCATAAACCGGTCATAAGGGGTTTTCCTGCAAAGATGATGGGAGAAACACCACTTAAAAAAGATACGGTCAACCCTGTAGGCATTAAAAACCCGGGATGAAATCTTATCAGCTGCCGTGTATCTCCAAGTCCGTTTGCAAAAGCATGCAGTACAAAAGCAATAGAAGCAATCAAACCTCCCACAAAGCCTCCACCCGGCAGGTAATGACCTCTAAGCAGTATGAATACCGAGAACACAAGAAGCAACGGCAACATATAATTGGAAGCGGTACGTAGTATAATTGTCTTCATGTTTTAATCTTTTAGTTCCCTGTCATCTCTTTTCAACCTAAGCTTAAGCAGGCTGAATACTCCTATGGCTGCTATGGTAAGCACCGATATTTCCATTAGCGTATCAACCCCTCTAAAATCTACCAGGATAACGTTGACCACATTCTTCCCTTTTGCCATGACATAGGCATTATCTGCATAGAAATTACTCACTTCTTTGTTCACCGGTTCTCCCAGGACTTCAAGAGCGATGAGTGTAATAAGAATACCAAAAGAAACTGAGAGTACCCCGTCTATGGCTTTCATCTTATAATCGGAGATTGAAAGATACTTCGGCAGACTCGAAAGTACCAAAACAAATAATATCACCGTAAGGGTATCAATAGAGAACTGCGTCATTGCAAGGTCGGGTGCGCTGTATATCACAAACATGAGGCATATAGCATAACCTACAACCCCCATGGCTACCACGGCTGTTAATCTCGATCTCGCCCCTACCACAAAAAGTATTGCCAGGAACATGATTCCCATGATGATCATTTCATAATAGGTCATTCTTGAGAACGAAGAAAAATCTATAGGTATCCCGTCATGGTCAGAAAAAAGAGAGTATCCTACCAGCACCACCAGGAACAGTATGATTGTGGAAACGTAATTCCGAAGAAAACCATTTTGGAAGATGCGCGTCCACCAGTTTGAAAACGTCCTGAAACTATTTCCGAAGTTGTTTACCAGAGTAAGAGGCGCAATAAAGTCAAATCGTGCCACACCTTTTTCTTTGGCTTTAGATGGTTTTACAAGAAAGTACAGGAGAAAACCGACTCCCAGGGTAAGAGCACTTAATCCCAATACGGTGTTGAAACCGTGCCACAACTTGAGATGCAGCTCAGAATCATCTATTCCCACTGCATTTACTACCGGCTGAACCAGTGGCCCGTCTATGAGGCCGGGGAAAATACCCACAATCAATCCAAGCACCGCAAGGATCACCGGGGGAAGCCACATGAGAAAGCTGGGCAGGTGCACTTTTGAAAAACTTTCAAGAAGTTTACCCGTAAAAGGTTTTATTCCGGCAACAAAGCCTGCATAAAGCACCAGGATATTTGTGGCTATAGCTAAAACTGTAAGAACTATGGCCCAGGAGCCCATATGAAGTGTAGATTCATAAACCAGGTCTTTTCCTACAAACCCCACAAAAGGCGGCATTCCCGCACTGGATAGTGCAGCCAGAAAACCTGCAATTGCAACAGGGAACATCACTTTACGCAATCCGGCAAGACGAGTGACATCTCGCGTACCCGTTTCGTGATCAATAATACCTGTTACCAGGAATAAAGTGGCTTTATAGAGCGCATGAACAATGATATAAACAGCCGCAGCCGTCAAAGCATATTCTGTTCCCAACCCAATAAGAAAGACCAGGAGTCCCAGAACCGCAATGGTAGAATAAGCCAAAACTCCTTTAAGATCGGTCCTGAAAAGGGTGTGCACGGCAGCATAGAACATGGTAATTCCCCCCACAGTAATAAGCGTGGTATTCCAAATATCCTCTCCTCCCAATACAGGTGTAAATCTCAACAAAAGATAAATCCCTGCCTTGACCATGGTAGCCGAATGCAGGTAGGTAGATACCGGAGTTGGCGCCTTCATAGCTCCCGGAAGCCAAAAATGGAATGGAAACTGCGCCGATTTTGTGAAAGCTGCCCCAAAAATGAGAAGGACAATCCAGAGGTAAGATTCGCTTTGAACAATGCTGTCGCTAAGCCCCACCATCTCACTAATACTGTAAGTCCCTGCCACGCCTCCCAGCAATAGCGCCCCCGCAAGTAAAAGAAACCCTCCAGATCCTGTTATAGCAAGAGCAAGCACAGCCGATTTTCGTGAGGCTTCACTTGTATTATTAAACCCAATAAGAAAAAAGGAACTTATACTTGTCAACTCCCAAAAGATAAACATAGAGAGCAGGTTGTCGCTCAAAACAAGGCCCAGCATGGCACCCATAAACATACCAAGATACCCGTAAAACCTGTCCAGGTAATCATGCCCCTTTAAGTAGGCCGCGGTATAGGCAAAAACCAGGAATCCAATTCCTGTAATTAAAAGCGAAAACAGCAGGGAAAGCCCATCGAGAGCAAAGTCGAGATTGAGCCCCAAACTTGGCACCCACTCGTAATTGGCCCTTATCACCTCGCCATTGGCTACCTGTGGGATAAACGAAAGAAAGTACAGGAACAACACCAGCGGAACGAGTGATGAAAGTACAGCAAGTTTACCTTTGAAAAATTTTCCGGCAAAGACCAGGAAAATGGAAAAGATAAAACCTAAAAGTATAGCTGAAAGCATAGGGAACGTTCAAATAACTGGAAAGACAAATATAGCAGGAAAAACTGAGGATTTAAACCCATTGACGCTTTTTACGACTACCGAATTTCAAAAAATTGTGAGATTTATGTACAAAAAATGTGGAGGAAGTTGTCTTTTATTTAATTCGGGGGAACTACAACAGCTTCTGCAGCAGAAATTTTCTTTCTGAAACTCAGGTACTTTCAAACTACAAAAGATCTGCTGCTGCTCAAACTATAGATAATTCCTTCAGGAGCAGCAGTCTCCCCAAATTTTTCTATTTTCAGGCAAAATTTTTTCTATGCGTATCCTTATCCTTTTTCTCCTTGCAACTTCCGTTTGTATTGCCCAGAAAAACACCTACCACATTTCGTTTGAAAATGCAGAACACCACGAGGCCAACATTAAAATTTCATTTCCCGATCTTGAGCAGGATAGCCTTATCGTGCGAATGAGCCGCACCTCTCCCGGCCGTTATGCCCTGCATGAATTTGCCAAAAATGTCTACGGGGTAAAGGCAACAAACACTAAAGGGGAACAACTGGAGATTTTAAGACCCGACCCCTACTCCTGGATTATTACAGGTCATGACGGACAGGTAAATCTTGAATATATTCTCTTCGGAAACCGCGCCGACGGAACTTATACTCAAATTGACCAAACCCATGCGCACCTTAATATTCCCGCCACTTTTATGTATTCAGAATCTCTGAAGCAAAGGCCTGTAGAAGTCATTTTTGACACCCAACAATTTCCTGATTGGAAGATCGCAACCCAGCTGAAGCAAATTGACGGCAATACATATTACGCCCCAGATCTTTATTACTTCATGGACAGTCCTACTGAAATCAGCAATTTTGACAGCAGGGAATTTGAAATTGACGGGCAGGTGGTAAGATTTACACTGCACCACCCCGGTACTTCTCAGGAATTTGATGAATACTGGGAAAAGACCAAAGAAATAGTAAGACAGCAAAAAGCCATTTTTGGAGAGTTACCAGAATTTGACTTCAAAAAATATACTTTCCTGGCCTGTTATATGCCACAGGTTTCTGGCGACGGTATGGAACACAGGAACAGCACGGTCTTAACCAGTACATCAAGCCTGGCAGAAGGCGGAATGGATGGCAACATTGGCACTGTTGCACACGAGTTTTTTCATGCCTGGAATGTGGAAAGGATACGACCCCAATCTCTTGAACCTTTCGATTTTACTGAAGCTAACATGAGCGGCCTCCTATGGTTTGCCGAAGGATTCACCAGCTACTACACCGGGCTCACCCTTACCCGCGCAGGAATAATCACTCCTGAAGCTTATGCCAAAGGCCTCAACGGCACCTTCAATTACGTGTGGAATTCTCCTGCACGAGCATATTTTAACCCGGTAGAGATGAGCTATCAGGCGCCGTTTGTAGATGCAGCGGCTTCTATTGATCCTGTAAACAGGGAAAATACATTTATCTCCTACTATTCCTACGGAAGCATGCTCGGCCTGGCTCTCGATTTACAGCTGCGTCAAAAAGGGCAAAATCTTGATGCTTTTATGCAACTGGTTTGGGAAAAATACGGCGAACCCGAAATTCCGTATGAGCTGAAAGATCTTCAGAATGTACTTGCCGCATACGCAGGAAGTGATTTTGCTGAAGATTACTTCGGAAAGTACATCTACAAAAGCGAAATGCCGAATTATGAACAACTACTTGCTGAAGTTGGACTCCTTCTAAAAAGGGATTCCAAAAATGCCATTTTTGGAGCCTCAGTTCAAAAGGATGATGAAGGTTTTTACATAAACAGCAATCCGAAGAAGAATGCTCCAGCCTACAAGGCCGGACTCGATATTGGCGACCGGATTTTATCTGTAAATGGCACCACTCCCAAAGCAGATAGCTCCTGGGAAGATGAATTCGGGCAGTATAAACCGGGAGACCAGCTAAAACTTGAAATTGAACGCTTCGGAAAAAAGATGCATAAAACTATCACTTTAGAAGCTGATCCTAGCTTTGAGATCTCAATAGATAAGAATGCTTCTTCAAAAGCTGTAATAGCCAGAAAGGAATGGTTGTCAGCAAAATAAAGTTTTGAGCTGTTGGCAATTAAATTTTGACCTATGGCTTGGTTCTACAGAAAAGCCTGGGCTAAAGACCTTACACCTCAATTTAATTTTGCCCCGGACTGAAGCCCGGGGCAGTTTATTATGAGGAATGTCGCTCCTCTGGAGCTCTTTTATTAGCGGATTGCTCTTCTACTATAAATATGCCGCCTCTCCGAGGCTCAATTTCCAAAACTCCTTCGGATTCGCCACAGACTAATAAACATAGATGGCCTCCGGCTTCAGCCAGAGGATAAAGAAAATTTCCTTCAAAAGGGTTTTAACCAAAGGATGCTCCTAAGCTCCGGAGGAGCGGCACACCATCTGCAGCATATGAAAAATTTTCATCCCGGCTTTAGCCCAAAAATGTCTCAAACCTCCGGAGGAGCGACATATTCATAGAAGAATCATCTTTTAAAAAAGGAACTTCAGAGGAACGGCATACCATTATCCTAAGCTCCGGAGGAGCGGCACACCATCTACAGCATATGAAAAATTTTCATCCCAGCTTTAGCTCCGGAGGAGCGACATATTTATAGCTAATCAAGGGCACTTCAAAAATGGAGCTCCAGAGGAGCGGCATTGTCAGCTAATTTTGAAACAAAAAATCCCGTTGCTTTCACAACGGGATTTTTAAAATATATTTCTTTTCAGCTTAGTCAGCCAGAACGATGACCTTATTATCTTTCATCTCTACCACTCCACCTTCTACAGGAAGGATTAGGATCTTACTGTCAGTTGCATCTCTTTTGAAGCTTTTGGCAAGATCTTCAGAATTTACAGGATGAGAATGGGTAAATACTTTGATCTCCCCTTTTGAAAGCACCGAAACTATGGGGGCGTGGTTGTTCAACATCTGGAACTGCCCTTCAACTCCCGGCACACTCACAGAATCAACTTCTACACTAAGCAAAACCGCTTCAGGAGTAACTATTTCTAAATACATATTTCTTTAGTATTGAGAATTGAGTATTGAGTAATTAGATCAAGAAATATCTCAATACTAACTACTCACTACTCAATACTATTAAGCTTCAGCTAACATTTTCTCACCGGCTTCGATAGCCTCTTCGATAGTACCTTTAAGGTTAAAGGCAGCTTCGGGCAGGTGATCAAGCTCTCCATCCATGATCATGTTGAATCCTTTGATGGTGTCTTTAATGTCTACAAGTACTCCTTTAAGACCTGTAAACTGCTCGGCTACGTGGAACGGCTGAGAAAGGAAACGCTGCACCCTTCTTGCGCGTGACACGGCCAGTTTATCTTCTTCAGAAAGTTCTTCCATACCAAGAATGGCAATAATATCCTGAAGTTCTTTATATCGCTGTAGTAACTCTTTTACTCTCTGAGCACAATTATAATGATCGGCACCAAGAATATCAGCTGTAAGAATACGTGAAGTAGAGTCAAGAGGATCTACCGCAGGGTAAATACCAAGCTCGGCAATCTTACGTGAAAGTACAGTTGTTGCATCAAGGTGGGCAAAGGTCGTAGCCGGTGCCGGGTCTGTCAAGTCATCTGCAGGTACGTAAACCGCCTGTACAGATGTAATAGATCCATTCTTGGTAGAAGTAATACGCTCCTGCATCGCACCCATCTCTGTTGCAAGTGTAGGCTGGTAACCTACCGCAGATGGCATACGTCCAAGAAGTGCAGATACCTCAGAACCTGCCTGTGTGAAACGGAAGATGTTATCTACGAAGAAAAGTACGTCTTTCCCCTGACCTTCTCCGGCTCCATCACGGAAGTATTCAGCAATGGTAAGACCCGAAAGAGCCACACGAGCACGTGCCCCTGGAGGTTCGTTCATTTGCCCGAACACGAAAGTAGCTTTAGAATCTAAAAGTGCATTTTTATCTACTTTTTGAAGATCCCATCCGCCTTCTTCCATAGAATGCATAAAGTCTTCTCCATATCTAATAATTCCAGATTCAAGCATCTCTCTCAAAAGGTCATTTCCTTCTCTGGTTCTTTCACCAACCCCGGCGAATACCGAAAGACCACCGTGACCTTTTGCAATGTTGTTGATCAACTCCTGGATAAGTACTGTCTTACCAACCCCTGCACCTCCAAAAAGACCAATTTTACCTCCTTTTGCGTAAGGCTCAATAAGGTCAATAACCTTGATCCCGGTAAATAGAACTTCAGTAGAAACAGATAGATCTTCAAATTTTGGAGCCTCTCTGTGAATTGGCAAACCTTTCTCTGCGGCTTTAGGTATATTACCAAGACCGTCAATAGCATCACCAATCACGTTGAACAAACGACCAAAAACTTCCTTACCAATTGGCATCTGGATAGGCGCTCCAGTTGCAAGCACCTCAACCCCCCGGCTCAAACCATCGGTAGAATCCATAGAAACTGTTCTTACTGTTTCTTCTCCAATGTGAGATTGAACCTCAAGAACCAATACAGATCCATCTTTCCTGGTAATTTCAAGTGAATCATAGATCCTTGGCAATTCAGCATTCTCTGTGTCAAACTTAACGTCAACAACAGGGCCGATAACCTGTGCAACTTTACCTGTAACTTTAGACATTATCTATTCCTTTAATATTGAGTTTTTATAAATACCTAAAAAAGAACCAGTAACAACTTTTAAATCTTCATAAAAAGCCGTTGTCTTTTTCAGGCTGCAAAGATAGTTTTTTTGTATAAAAGTCTCTAAGAGAAATAATAACTTTTTCACTAAAGCGCAATCTGGATCTTTCCGAAGTAAAAACACCTTCCAAAAATGACATTTTTAGAAGGTGTTAAAGAAAGAAAGTCCGCAAGAGTTGCTGACTTTCAGAAAAACTTCAGCAATAAAATTTTATTCTACTGTAACCGATTTTGCAAGGTTCCTTGGCTGGTCTACATTTTTACCCAACATTACTGCAATGTGGTAAGAAAGTAACTGCAACGGAATCGTGGTAATAAGCGGTGTAAGCGACTCGATAGTATCGGGTACTTCGATCACGTAATCGGCAAGATCACGCACACTAGTATCTCCTTCAGTAACTATCCCGATTATTTTACCCTGTCTGGATTTTATTTCCTGAATATTACTTACCACCTTTTCATAATGTCCTTTTCGGGTAGCGATCACCACTACAGGCATCTCTTCATCAATAAGAGCAATAGGGCCGTGTTTCATTTCGGCAGCAGGATAACCTTCAGCATGAATGTAAGAGATCTCCTTAAGTTTTAAAGCTCCTTCCAAAGCAACGGGGAAGTTAAACCCACGACCAAGATACAGGCAGTTGCGTGCATCTTTATATTTGAAAGCTACTTCTTTTATATGATCATTTCCCTGTAGCGCGATCTCTATTTTTTGAGGAATAGTTTCGAGCTCCTGCAGGTGCATATGGAAATCGGTATTCGACATACTTCCTTTAGCCTTAGCAAGCTTTAAAGCGATCAAGGTAAGTACGGTGATTTGCGTAGTAAAGGCCTTTGTTGAAGCCACCCCAATTTCGGGACCTGCGTGGGTATAAGCGCCCGCATTGGTCTCTCTTGAAATGGAAGATCCAACCACGTTACAGACCCCAAACACAAAAGCTCCTTTTTCTTTGGCAAGCTTAATAGCCGCCATAGTATCGGCTGTTTCCCCACTTTGAGAAATAGCGATCACAACATCATCTGAATTGATAATTGGATTACGGTATCTAAATTCTGAAGCATATTCTACTTCAACAGGAATACGCGCAAGATCTTCAAAAATGTACTCGGCTACCAGCCCGGCATGCCATGAGGTACCACAAGCCACAATAATAATTCGGCGTGCATTGAGAAAACGTTCAAGGTTATCATCTATCCCTGCCATGCGAATAATACCTTCTTCTGCATGTAACCTTCCACGGTAGGTGTCTTTTATTGCATTGGGTTGCTCATAGATCTCCTTGAGCATAAAGTGATCAAAATTGTTCTTTTCGATTTGCTCCAGGTTGAGCTGCAACTCCTGAATATAAGGATCGACCAGGGAATCATCCTGGATCTTTCTCACCTTTACTCCTTTGTCGCGTCTTACCACAGCCATTTCACCATCTTCAAGGTAAATTGCATTATTGGTAAATTCAATAAACGGAGAGGCATCTGAAGCTATGAAATATTCATCTTTCCCAACGCCAATCGCAAGCGGACTTCCTAAACGAGCCACCACAATTTCATTGGGCTTCTTCTTGTCAAAAACAGCTATGGCATAAGCCCCTACAGTTTGATTAAGTGCAATTTGCACAGCTTTACCAAGCTTGACGCCTTCTTTGGCAATAACATCTTCAATAAGATTCACCAAAACTTCGGTATCGGTATCAGACTCAAATTTGTATCCGCGCTTGGTCAATTCTTTTTTAAGACTCTCATAATTTTCAATAATCCCGTTATGGATGATCACAAGATCTCCGGAATTTGAAAGATGAGGATGGGAATTGACATCATTAGGTACACCGTGAGTTGCCCACCTGGTGTGACCAATGCCAAGTGTACCCGAAGTACTATCGAGTTCACTCTCCATCTTCGCCTTAAGATCGGCTACCTTTCCCTTTGTCTTACTTACTTTTAAATTTTTGTCATCATACAGTGCTATGCCCGCACTATCATACCCCCTGTACTCCAGTCTTTGAAGTCCTTTCAATACAATTGGATATGCTTCTCTGTGACCAATATATCCTACTATCCCACACATATTCTAATTCTTTGGTTCTGTATAATAAATCTTCAGCTTGAGGCGCTTATCCTCATTCTGTGCATCCGGGCCATAAAGAACAGTAGCCTCTGGTGTTATTAAAGCACCCCCCGGAACTCTATCCACTTCAGGATTAGCCGAAGGCAATACTTTGTATGTCGATATTAAATTTACATTTTGTGTTACTACCAGCCCCAGCTTAACATTTGTAGAATCCTGATTTAAAAGCTGATCTACATATCGGGTAATCCTGACCTTGTAACTTATTCCCTTCCCATCTTCATCTCTTTCTAATGGTTCGAGATGGCGACGGTTTGAAACTGAAGCCATGCCGTTTGGCTGCCCGTTTGCATCCAAAATATAATCGGCCAATATAGTATTATTCTTTAAATCATAAAGATAGACCCTCTCAGCCTCATCTACATCGCTAATGTAATCTCTATTCACAAAGAATTCGAGATGTGCTTCATTTATGAGCCAGTTATTCTCCCTTAGCGCTTCAAGTTCATCTGAAACCCCATCGTTATTAGCATCGGGGCCAGAGAAAAGATCTATGACCGCCATAGAACCTTCCCCACCTTTAAGGTAGAGATTTTGGTCGTCATACTGTGGTGCTTCCTGCTGAAAAGTATTTACCCGCACACCACCAAAGTCTAAACTAAAGGCTCTTCTTCCTTCAATAAGTTCTTCCCTGTCTCCATCATCGTCGGAATCATTCCCATCAACAATTTTTGTCTTGTAGTAAATAGTAATTCCGGCATCTGAATCAAGTAGATTAAGTAGCATCATCGCACCACCGGCGCCTACTTTATCAGCTTTTAAATAAAGCCCCCTAAAGTAGTTCCTGAAGTTATCCTGATTAAGCAAAACCGAACTACCTGCCTTGTCAAGAATCTTCTTCTGGAAGAAATCGTTTTTCAGCTTCAACCTTAAAGCCGGAGCCATAACCACAGTATCTGCAACCCCCATAGCATCAACACTATACTCCAAATAGCCTTTGGAAGAAGGAATAAAATTATCCCTCTCGTAAATTGGCTCCGGATTGATGTTGTTCATGATCTTTGGCTCCAGATTGGAATAATACTTCTGGGTTTGCTCAAAATTTGTGTCGGGATCGTAATTATTCAGAAAGTAACCAGATTCGTAAACTGAGAGCCTGATGGGGGTGCTTCCGTAAACAGAATCGAGAACATACTCCACCTTGTCATTCTTAAGTACTTCATGAGAAAAATAAGGAATAGTAAGCACCACACTGTCAACCACAGGATCGGTCCCAAAAGAAGGATCCAATGAGCTAAGTTCGAGGTTAGACAGCACGCTTGCTTCCTGTGTTCCAAAAACATTATCGGTATAAACCCCAAGAAGGTTAAGAGGCAAACTGTTGGTTTGTACAGGAGGAAGATCGTAAGAATGTGCAGAGATCAATGTTTCATCATAGACACTGGCATCAAAGCCAGGTTCTCCAATTACATCACTCCCAAGAGTTTGAAAATCATCTTCGCAAGCTCCAAACAAAAAAACAACAGCCAAAACTGTTGTTGTTTTCAACATTATATTCTTTAAATTCATTGATTTTTTTCTAATTATGATAGCACCTTTGTGGTATAAAATTCCTGATAAGCCTGGGCAAATTCTTCCCGGTTCTTATAACCTAATACCGGCTTGTCAAGTTTACTCAAATATTTCTTTAACTCATCGGGAATATTATCTCCGGCGATAACAACAGCATCAGAATTATCTACGGCTGTTTTCATTATATTCACGTAAGAGGGTTTCTTAAGGTGTTTCACCTGTTCGTTTTCAAGACCATCAAATAAAACTTTCTTATACATTTGATTATCTAACGTTCCATCAAAGTCCTGATTGTATACCGAGGTAACAATTTTTGCTTCATTGAACAAAGGCTCGTTGCCATAATAGTTGCGAAGATATAGTGGCAGCAAGGAAGACAACCATCCATTCACGTGTATAACATCTGGTGACCAGTTGAGTTTTTTAACAGTTTCAATCACTCCTTTCGCGAAGAAAATAGCTCTTTCATCATTATCGGGGAAAAGGTTCCCCTCTTCATCTGTAAGAGTTGCCTTTCTTTTAAAATAATCTTCGTTGTCTATAAAGTACACCTGCATTCTCTCTTTGGGAATAGATGCTACTTTAATAATTAGTGGCATATCAAGGTCGTTGATAACCAGGTTCATTCCAGAAAGTCTAATGACCTCATGAAGCTGATGCCTTCTCTCATTGATGTTCCCAAACCGGGGCATAAATATGCGAATTTGACCTCCTTGGTTGTTAACCATTCGGGGGGCTTCAAAAGACATAGATGAAATTTCGGTTTCGGGCAAGTAGGGAATAACTTCAGATGATACGTACAATATCCTCTTATCTTTCATAGGATCACTTTAATGCTGTTATAAAATAAAAACACGCAAAAATACAAAATTTTATGCAGATTGCCAGTATTATATTAAGTTTGCAGGCCCTTAATTTTGGAATAAGATGCAGATTTTAAAGGAGAAGGAAGCTCTCAGGAAGCTGGTTAGAGCCTTAAAAAATAACCGGCACAGTATAGGTTTTGTTCCCACCATGGGAGCATTACACGAGGGTCACCTCTCTCTAATTGAACAGGCCCTTTCTACTTGTGATAAGGTAGTTGTAAGTATTTTTGTCAATCCCACGCAATTTAATAACCCCGAGGATCTTCAAAAATATCCGCGCACACTCGAGAAGGATGTGGAGCTCATAAAAAAGTTGAGCGATGATGTAATTGTCTTTTCCCCCACAGCATCCGAAATGTATGGCGACAGCATTTCTTCGGAAGAATTTTCCTTTGACGGGCTGGAATATCAAATGGAAGGAAAGTACAGGAGTGGCCATTTTAACGGGGTAGGAACCATCGTTAAAAGGTTATTTGAAATGGTAGAGCCCGATAAAGCCTTTTTTGGAGAAAAAGACTACCAGCAATTACAAATTATAAAGAAACTGGTAGAAAAACAGGGATTGAATGTTGAAGTGATAGGCTGCCCTATATACCGGGAAAAGAACGGATTGGCCCGAAGTTCCCGCAATGAAAGGTTAAGCGCCGGCGAACGACAAAAGGCTGCATTCATTTACGAGATTCTGCAAAAAGTGAAGGAGGATTTTGGCACAAAAAGTGCTAAAGAGATTACCACCTGGGTGTCTAACCAGTTCGAATCTCAACCCGGCCTGCTTCTGGAATATTTTGAAATAGCCAATGCAGACAACCTGTTGAGTGTACAGGAAGAAGATATGACAAAGAAGTATCGCGCCTTTATTGCCGCCTATTCTGGCGACATCAGGTTAATTGATAATATAGCTTTAAATTAGCAGTATGCAAATCCACGTTGTAAAATCAAAAATTCATCGCGTAAAAGTCACCGGTGCAGATCTTAACTACATTGGCAGTATTACTATTGATGAAGATCTTATGGACGCAGCCAATATCATTGAAGGTGAAAAAGTGCAAATCGTGAACAACAACAACGGTGAAAGACTTGAAACCTACGCAATCCCGGGGCCCCGCAACAGTGGCGAGATCACCCTTAACGGTGCTGCGGCCCGCAAAGTGGCAAAAGGAGATATCCTTATTCTTATCACCTACGCTATTATGGATATTGAAGAAGCTAAAAGTTTTAAGCCCTCTCTTGTGTTCCCTAACGAAGAAACCAATCTCCTCAATTAACTCTTGAAGAAAAAAATTTTCAGGTTATCGAAAACTTTTCTTCCCCTATTACTGGGAATCTTTTTGATATGGTATTCCCTTAGCAGCGCAACTCCCCTGGAGCGACAGGAACTATGGAACAACATTCTCCTTGCCGACCTAAAATGGGTTTTTTTAAGTGTTTTCTGCGGAATACTATCTCATCTTTCCCGTGCCTATCGCTGGAAGTATCTTCTGGAACCATTAGGATATAAGCCCCGGCTTGCCAACAGTTTTATGGCTGTAATGGGAGGTTATCTCGCAAATCTGGGTGTACCAAGATCTGGTGAAGTATTGCGTGGAGCAACTATTTCTACATATGAGAATGTTCCTTTTGATAAAGCTTTTGGAACCATAGTTTCAGAAAGAATAGCCGATTTGGCAATGGTGCTGCTCATTACCACCTTCGGCTTCCTCATTCAAACCGAAAACCTTATCAATTATTTCGAAAACAACAACATCAACCCTTTCCTCTCCATGGGGATACTGCTTGTGCTTATCATTATTGGTGTCTTTTTTCTCAACCTGGTGCGGCGTTCTAATCACCCTTTAATGATCAAAATAAGAGATTTTGCACGGGGATTGCTTGAAGGTATGCGCAGTATTGTAAGGATGAAGAAGAAAAAAGAATTCCTTTTTCACACCCTCTTTATCTGGACCATGTACCTGTTGATGTTCTACGTCATCAAATACGCTATTCCCGAAACTAATTCGCTGTCTCTGGCAGGCTTCATGGCTGCCTTTATTGCCGGCTCCTTTGCTATTACCACAACTAATGGAGGGATAGGGGTTTACCCCATAGCAATGGGTGCTGTCCTGCTTCTTTTTGGGATCAATCAACAGGCCGGGGAAGCCTTTGGATGGATCATGTGGGGATCCCAAACCCTTATGGTAGTTATTCTCGGCGGACTTTCCTTCTTATTTCTTCCAATTTACAATCAAAAGAAATAAAATTTTATATTGCCTTAGGAAACAAACCTACTGCATATGAAGAAATTATACATTTTAGCCTGCCTGTTTTTAATAGTCCAATTAAGTTTTTCACAAACCATTTACAAGACCATAAATTCTTCAAAACTTGGAGAACAAAGGGAACTTAAAATTCAGTTACCCCGCAATTACGACCAGAATACCGATAAAATTTACCCGGTGATCATAGTTCTTGACGGAGACTATCTTTTCGAACCTATGGCAGGGAACGTCGATTACTATTCTTATTGGGATGAAATACCCGAAACCATCGTAGTAGGCGTTAACCAGGTGCGAAGCAGGCATGATGACTGCTCTTACGACCCCAGGAATTTTCTTCCCGAGAAAAAAGGCGCCCAGTTCTTTGAATTTTTAGGCATGGAACTGCTCCCTTTTATTGACAACAACTACCGCACTTCGAGGTTTACGGCAATTGCAGGGCATGACATTACTTCAAATTTCATCAACTACTACCTCTTCAAACCTAATCCAATCTTCAAGGCTTACATCAATTTAAGCCCTGATTTGGCTCCCGAAATGAGCAACAGGATCGCACAATCTCTTTCAAAAGCCGAAGCGCCTTGCTGGTACTACCTCGCAACAGGCTCCAATGACGTCCCCGATCTCAAAAAACAGATGACCGCCTTTGATCAACAACTGTCTGTGATAGAAAATAAGAATCTGCATTACGATTTTGAGAGTTTTGAAGCTGCTAATCATTACACATTAATTGCAAATGCACTACCACGGGCCCTGGAGCACATTTTTCAAACATATAAGCCTATAAGCCTCGAAGACTACGATAAGGTGATCGCCCTTGAAGGTTCAGCTTTCGAATATCTTCTTGAAAAATACAACCTTATTGAAGGAAATTTTGGTATTCAAAAGCCCGTAAGGATAAATGATTATCTCGCTATTGGTAAGGCTTTAGAGTACCGTGAGCAGTGGGATGAACTGGAAAAACTCGGTGAACTCGCCCAAAAACAATATCCCAACATGGCGCTGGCCAATTATTACCTCGCCCGATCTTATGAAGCCAATGGCCGACCTAAAAAAGCTATGAAAACTTACCAAAGTGCTTATGGGAAAGAAGAAGTGGCCTTTATTACGGTGGATTTTATGCTGAAAAAAGCCGACCTAATTAAACAAGATTTCGGTTATTAGCAGCTCATTTGAAGCAACTCATCAATGGCTAAATCGAAGACCCTGTATTACTGCCAAAACTGTGGCGCACAACACAGCAAGTGGCAGGGCCAGTGCAATTCCTGTCGCGAGTGGAATACTCTGGTTGAAGAAGTAGTACAAAAAACCGAAAAAAAATCCTGGAGTAGTGACGCTGCGCCAGGGGTTCGAAAAATAGCAAAACCGCTGCGGATTTCTGAAATTGAGGTATCTAAAGAAGAGCGGCTCAAAACCAATAATCAGGAACTGGACAGGGTGCTGGGCGGCGGCATAGTTCCCGGATCTCTTACCCTTTTGGGCGGGGAACCCGGAATAGGAAAAAGTACGCTGCTGCTTCAAATCTCCCTTAATTTATCATACAAAACCCTGTACGTTTCTGGCGAAGAGAGTCAGCAGCAAATTAAGCTTCGGGCGCAACGTATCAACCCAGATTCCGACAATTGCTTCATTCTTACAGAAACAAAGACCCAGAACATTTTTCAGCAAATAGAAAAGCTGCAGCCCGAAATCGTCATCATTGATTCCATTCAAACTCTTCAAACCGATTACATTGAAAGCGGCCCCGGTAGCATTTCCCAAATTCGCGAATGCACCGCCGAGCTTATTAAATTTGCGAAAGAAACGGCTACACCGGTTATTCTTATAGGCCATATCACCAAAGAAGGAAGCATTGCGGGGCCAAAAGTCCTTGAGCACATGGTTGACACGGTGCTACAGTTTGAAGGCGATCGCAATCACGTTTACAGGATTTTAAGAGCGCATAAAAACCGTTTTGGCTCCACCAATGAACTGGGAATTTATGAAATGCAGGGGAACGGCCTTAGGGAAGTGAGTAATCCTTCAGAAATCCTTATTTCTAAAAATGAAGAAGACCTGAGCGGTACCGCTATTGCTGCCACCCTTGAAGGAATGCGGCCTTTGATGATAGAAGTGCAGGCGCTGGTGAGTTCGGCGGTTTATGGCACTCCGCAACGCTCAGCGACAGGCTACAATGCCAAGCGGCTCAATATGCTGCTGGCGGTTCTTGAGAAAAGGGCAGGTTTTAGGCTGGGCGCCAAAGATGTTTTCCTGAATATTACCGGAGGAATTTCAGTTGATGACCCTGCACTCGATCTCGCTGTGGTTGCTGCCATACTCTCTTCAAACGAAGATATTGCCGTGCCCAAAGACATCAGCTTTGCAGCCGAAATTGGTCTGGCAGGCGAAGTTAGGCCGGTAACCAGGGTTGAACAACGCATTCTTGAAGCCGAAAAACTTGGCTTCAGCAGTATCGTGGTTTCTTCCCAAAATAAATTTCCAAAGAGTAACTTCGGAATAAAAATTCAAAAAGCTTCAAAAGTGGAAGATGTCGTGAGCTTTCTCTTCGGATAAAAAGCCTTATCTTTTGCTGAAAAAGATCACGATGCCACCCAAAAATGTCATTTTTGAGAAGCTTTCTTCAGCACATCTTCAGGAGCTGCAAGCGTTAAGCCGAAGCACCTTTACCGATGCCTTTGGAGACCAGAACAATGCTGAAGATCTCCAGGCCTATCTCGATAGTGCTTTTAACGAAGAGCAGCTCAAAATTGAACTGCTCAACCCGCTTTCAGAGTTTTACTTTGCAAAACTGGAGGGCGAAACCGCAGGTTACTTCAAGATCAATTTAGGCGACGCTCAAACCGAATTTAAGGCCGAAGACGCTATGGAACTGGAGCGGATTTATATCAGAAAGGAGTTTCAGAATCAAAAAATAGGACAGAAGATCCTGGATAACGTGATAGAAATGGCCATTCAGCGAAAAATGAGGTATTTGTGGCTGGGAGTCTGGGAGCATAACCATCGCGGCATCAATTTCTACCTGAAAAATAAGTTTGAAGTTACCGGAAGTCATCCCTACATGGTGGGGAACGACCGGCAGACAGATAAAATCATGAAGCTTTTCTTCTGAAAACCTGAGGTGTCAAAAATGGCATTTTAACCCCGGCTTTTTAGACTTTTACATGGCACAGTTTCTGCATTTTAAGGGCGTGAGGAACTTTGTAACACATTTTACAGCGCTACTGGCTTTATTTTCGGTGGTAATCTCCTGTTCCAAAATGAACAAAGCAAGGGATTTCTTTACCACACCAACAGCAAGAGAACAGTATGAGCGGGATTTTGACAGTGACCCCGCAGCCTATGTTCAGTGGAAAAAGACTTTCGAAAATGCCCTTTTTGACAGTATAACTGTTACGCCTCCTTATTTTGAAGCAGGCAAGTTTACAGCCCCGCAAAATCATATCTACACCTACAATATTTCCCTCAATCCCGGAGAGCGGCTGCGTACACAGGTACAGACAGATTCCCTGAATCCACTTGTCTTTATAGATCTATACCGGCAGAAAACAGATTCGGTAGCGAGTTACGAGCACGTGAAATCGGCTGATTTTGGAGACACTGAAATTCAGTTTGAAACAGAACAACCCGGAATATATAAGATCCTACTTCAGCCGGAAATCAATTCCACTTCAGCATTTTCAATAAAGATATTTACAGAGCCTGTTTATTCCTTTCCGGTAGCCGATAGAGGCAACACCGCGGTACAGAGTATGTGGGGCGCCACGAGAGACGGAGGCCGAAGAAGCCATGAAGGAATTGACATTTTTGCCCCCAGAGGCACGCCTGTGGTTGCAGCCACTTCGGGCAGAGTATCTTCAACCGGGAACAAAGGCCTGGGCGGAAAACAAGTCTGGCTTCGCGACAGCAAGCGGGGAAATTCCCTGTATTATGCACATTTGGACAGCATTATTGCCCGTCCCGGAATGCGGGTAAAAGTGGGTGACACCCTGGGGCTTGTAGGAAATACGGGTAATGCACGTACCACTCCGCCGCACCTGCATTTCGGTGTTTATAAAGGCTATAGAGGCGCACAGGATCCCCTGCCCTACGTTTTCAAACCCTCACCTCCCAACGAATTTATTCCGAAGTTTAATAAGACATTCCTGCGGGCAACCGGTACGGCTAACCTGAGAAAAGGGCCTTCAACTAAAGCTGAAATTGGCAGCCGTGCCAACACAAATGACACGCTACAGTTTCTTGGGGAAACGACCGATTGGTATCACACCAGGCTTAAAGATGAAAATTTCTTCATCCATAAAAGCCTGGCGTCACCATTGTAAAAAGTTTAGTTATTCGAATTCCGGCTCCTGGAGCAGCCTGTTGATCTCATCGAGTTTAGGAGTGAGGATCACTTCGATCCTGCGGTTCTTAGCACGGCCTTCGGCAATGTCATTTGAAGCTACAGGCGCGTATTCTCCCCTTCCGGCTGCGGTAAGGTTTTCAGCATTAATCCCTGAATTCTCCAGTAACAGCTCAACTATAGCCGTAGCACGTTTTGTGGAAAGGTCCCAGTTATTGGTAAGCTGCCCACTCCCTTTGTAAGGAACATTATCTGTGTGCCCTTCAATAAGAACAGCGATATCGAGATTTTCAGCCAGTACAGAAGCCAGTTGTTGTACCGCTTTTCTTCCCTCTGCTCCCACTGCCCAGCTACCGGAGTTGAACAGGAGTTTATTTTCCATAGAAACATAAACTTTTCCATCTCTCTGTTCTACGGTAAGGCCTTTTCCTTCAAAATTGACAAGGGCCTTGGAAATGGCATTTTTGAGGGCATTCATTTTGGCGTCTTTTGCAGCGATCATACTCTCCAGTTCATCCACACGCTTAGAGCGGGCCGCAAGATCTTTCTGCAGTTTTTCTAACCTGTTCTTTTCCTGAAGCAAAGCTTCTTCTTTAGCATCAAGCTCGGCTAAAAGCTCACGATTTCTTCGGGAGTTTTCTGCGAGGGCCGAAGAGCTGTTTGCTTCAAGAGCATCATAAGAGGCTTTAAGTTTCTCATAGCTTGTTTTGGTGCTATTATACTCCTCCTGCAACCTGTCTCTTTCAGCTTTAGTTTGTTCATATTGTGCCTGTAAAGCTGCAAGATCATTTTCGTTTTGGCGGAACCGGGCTTCCAGATCATCAAATTCCCTGGAAAGTTCACTGTTATCTTCCTGCAATTGGGCATGCCTGTCTTCAAGGTCTTTGTACACTTTTGAAGAAACACAGGAAGAAAGTAAAACCGAGCTGCTCAAAAGAGCGAATAAGAGATTTTTTTTCATAAAATAGGGGTTTGGTTTAATCTAATTCAAGAAGAACGGGACAGTGGTCGCTATGTTGTGCATCGGGTAAAATAACGGCTCGCTTCAACCTGTCCTTTAGCGGCTCGCTCACCATGTTATAATCAATTCTCCATCCTTTGTTGTTTCCGCGGGCACCGGCACGGTAGCTCCACCACGAGTAATGCCCGGGTTCAGAATTAAAGTGCCTGAAGGAATCCACAAAACCACTCTTTATAAAATTGCCTATCCATTCCCTTTCTACCGGCAAAAATCCGGAGGTATTTTTAAGCCGTACAGGATCGTGAATATCTATTTCTTCATGACAAATATTGTAATCTCCACAAATCACGAGATTCGGAATTTTCTGCTTTAATTCATCAATATACTTCTGAAAATCGGCCATATACTGCAGTTTATGGTCGAGGCGGGCAATATTTGTTCCCGATGGCAAATACAGGCTCATTACCGAAACATCATCAAAATCTACCCTCACATTGCGGCCTTCAAAATCCATGTAATCTATCTCGGTGCCAAAAACCACATTTTTAGGCTCTTCTTTGCTCAAGATAGCAACACCGCTATAGCCTTTTTTTACAGCCGGATACCAGGAATTGTACTTGTACCCCAAATTCTCAAAAGGTTCATGATCAAACTGCTCGGGGGTAGCCTTTATTTCCTGCAGGCAAACCACATCGGCGTTAGTTGATTCCAGCCAGTCAATAAACCCTTTTTTAATGGCAGCTCTAATTCCGTTTACGTTGTAGGAAATTATTTTCATTCTTTACATTTTATGCTGTCAAAAATAGCATTTTTAAAGGGCCTTTAGAAAGAATGAAGTCAGACTTTTTTAACTACTGTACAATAATGCGTTTCACTTTACCCTCGTCTCGCGTTCCCATACGCACAAGATAAACTCCCGATGCGGCGTAAGACATATCAAGAGAATAAGAATAGGCTGTGGCCCCTTTTTTCACCATGGCCTCCACAAGTTTTTGCCCTAACATATCGTGCACGGTTACCCACAGCGGGCGTTGGTATGGCGTGGTAAAATTGAGGCTGAACATATCTTCTTCGGAAGAAGTGATCACAAAATCTCCCTGCTGTATTTCAGATTCTTTGATCCCATCTACCAGCACCACCGTATAATCTTCGGTAGTACCATATTGCATCACATTACAGGGGTCATTAAGATTTCCATCGTAACCAGGGCTAACGTCTCCTGCTCTTGCCCTTAGAATATGCTCTCCCAAAGTGGCATTTTCGGGAAGTGAGAATTCAAATACTGTAGGAGCCGAAGAGGAAGTTATGTCACCAGATCTCACCAGTTGCTCTTCAGGCTCAAAAACGGCGTTGTCATTAAAATCTATCCACATAGAGAATTCATTACTGCTATTAGACACCACTCCTACCTGGTGCACTTCCCGGGTAATGTCAAGTCTGGTAGAAATACCTAAAAAGTTGTTATAACCGTCGTCACAATAGATATTTTCATTGACAATCTCTTCCAAATAGAAGCTGTTAATACCATCTCCAAAGGCGCAGGAAGAACCCTGGGGAATACAATCGAGTTGAGCAATGGTCTCCACAGTCGCATCGTTGGCAGTATCACTGTCGTTTTTGAGAAAAGTAGACGCTACTATAGTGTACCTCCCGTTTGCTGAAAAATCGTACGGATTATTGAATGAATACGTGATTTGAGAATCTACTTCCAGTGTTTCGCTTACGGTTTCGGTCACAGGATTTCCGCCGTTTACCGTATAACCGACTTCAAAACCAGTTTGCGCTTCTCCTCCAAAATTCTCAATTACTACAGTAATATTTTCAGTTGCAAGGTTGGAGCCGGTTTCGGGATGTACAATTTGTGTGATTCCAATATCATTGGGCGGCAGGTTAGTAATTTCAACTTTTAAAGAATCGTTTTCGGGGTTCATATCTCCTTCCAGCGCTGTACTAACAAAAAGATCGTATGTTTCTCCGGAAGTGGAAAAGTCTATTTTTTCTGAAAAAGTAAATTCCGCCTGCTCTGTTGAAGGAATGGTACCGCTGAAGGTTTCCATTACCACCTCTTCATCGTTCACCTGGAAAGTCACAGGAAAATTCGATTGAGCTTCAGTTCCAAAGTTCCTTATGGTAACAGTGAGTTCTTCGCTAGCGGTAAGGCTTGAAGAGACAGGAGACGTGATTGCAGTTATCCCAACATCTTTTGCAAATTGAGGGGCCAGTTTAAACACGCCCACCCTGTTTAGACGCGATCCTGGCTGAAAATACTCTGCATTGTACCAAAATGTTTCATTATCAACAGGGTCAATACTGGTATGGGCATAATCTCCATATCTATTACTTTCACTAGCTGAAGTACTTTCCACAAGGGTCACCTCCTGTAGCGTCATTTTGTTGAGCGGATCGTTAAAATATCTTCCTGTAAATTTTAAAGTGGGTAGTATGGGCGATTCGGGACTGTCATTCACCAAAGTAAATCCCATTCCAATATTTCCATGTTTATCGATATTCATGCTTCCACACCAGCGGTCGCTATCATCGGGCGCATAAGTTCCCTCCTGATATATTTCCCACGCCTGGTTTTCTGCGTACTGCCTCAGTTCGTACCACCTTATCCCTGCGTGTTCTGCAATGCCGGGATCTACATCTACCACAAAGTTAAAAACTACAGAATTATGCGTGGCAAACCTTCGGTATGAAGTTGGATACATCAGGGCGCCCTGTAAGGCATCAAGTTCGGGTTTATTAAAAGGTTGAGATAAATTGGAAAAGCCTCCCCCGTCAAAAGTGCTTTTAAAAGGCGTGAGGCCTTCCGAAGGTGTTATTTCCTGTGCTTCCCTTATGGATGAATTTCCTATGTTATTCCAGTCTATATTGACCAGCCAGATTTTAAGATGATCTACATTAATCCCCATCCAGGAATCATCCTGAAAATAAATTATCGGCATATTTCCCGGTGGCGGCGGTTCACTACCGGTTGCATTAAAAGCCGCCGGACTGTAAAAGCCGTTGTTCCTCACGCCCGGAAGTGGAAAGCCCACATGCCTGGCTGCCTCTCCTCTTATCATTTTCTCCCTTTCCAGCACAAATACTACTTCACTAATTGCCGGGTCATCCAAATCCTGATTTGTAGTGACATAATAACCATCACTCCAAACAAAGAATTTTGGATAATCGGGAAAAGTACCTGTAGCAAACCTGTAAGTGTACCATCCGTCATTAACAGGATCCGGGCCTCTAGAAATAGCCACGAGCAATGCATTGGTGGGATCAACTTTATTCGGACAACCCTGGGTAGGATTATAAGGGCAGCCGGCAAATTGCGTGATGATGAACCTATCGGCAAATTGATCATAAAGCACAATGGGATCTCCCAGCCTTTCTCCTGAAAATTCCCCTCCCAGGGAAGCTATATCGGTAGGCGGCAAAAGCACATTCCCCTGCTTGTCAAAAACTGAAAAACCCGAATTGTAAGCATTAACGTAGTGATTTGGCCCGGCAGCTCCGGTAGGATCTGTAGGAGTATGAAAAAGATTGGCGGCATCAAAAGAAAGGATGGCCTGTTTCACTGGGATAGTTCCCTTCTTTTTCTGCAAAGCGGCGTCTACACCTTTAGGATATCCTTTTCCCGGCACCACCCTGTTTGCTGTACGGTTCTTCGGGTTTACTTCCTTCCTTTCACTTATGGCCGGGATTAGTTCTTTGGCAGAAAGAGGCGCAGAAAAAGATGGTTTTGCCACTCCCTGTGAGATTGGGCCTAATAGTTCCTTCTCCTGGGCAGAAACATGGAACCCCAGGAACAGAACGAGAAAAAGAAAAAAATAATTTTTCAGCATAAAGCAAACTTTGACCCAATAAATGTAATGATTTAGGATGAGCAGAAACAAAAAAAAGAACAATTCGGAGAGAATTGCTCTTTTTTTTAACTCATATTTAGATAGGAAAAAAGCTACTTTTTCATCCAGTGTTTAAAGTCGGTCTCTTCTGAGATCAATTTGGAGATCTCAGCAATAGGGATCCTTTTTTGCTCCATGCTGTCTCTGTACCTCACAGTCACCGTGCGATCTTCAAGAGAATCGTGATCTACGGTAATACACAGCGGTGTACCCGAAGCATCCTGCCGCCTGTACCTGCGCCCAATAGCATCTTTTTCATCATATTGTACATTGAAATCCCACTTCAGGTCTTCAATGATCTCCTGTGCCAGCTCGGGCAAGCCGTCTTTTTTCACGAGTGGCAACACAGCTGCCTTGACGGGTGCAAGTATTGCAGGTAGTTTAAGAACAGTACGTGAACTGCCATCTTTTAGCTCTTCTTCTTTTAATGAGGCCGAAAGTACAGCCAAAAACATCCTGTCAAGCCCTATTGAAGTTTCTATTACATAAGGCACATAATTTTCCTTAAGTTCAGGATCGTAAAAACGAAGCTTGCGCCCAGAGAATTCTTCATGTGCTTTCAGGTCAAAATCTGTACGAGAATGTATACCTTCAAGTTCCTTGAATCCAAAGGGGAAATTAAATTCAATATCTGTTGCGGCGTTGGCGTAATGGGCCAGTTTATCATGATCGTGGAAGCGATAGTTTTCTTCCCCAAGACCCAGTGAAAAATGCCATTTTTGACGCACCTCTTTCCAGTGTTCATACCATTTAAGCTCTTCTCCCGGCCTTACAAAATACTGCATCTCCATTTGCTCAAACTCCCTCATCCTGAAAATGAACTGCCTTGCGACTATTTCATTTCTAAAGGCTTTTCCTGTTTGTGCAATTCCAAATGGAATTTTCATCCTTCCGGTTTTCTGAACATTAGAAAAGTTCACGAAAATTCCCTGAGCGGTTTCAGGTCTCAGGTAGAGGTTTGATGCCGTTTCAGAAGAAGCTCCCAGTTTGGTGCCAAACATAAGGTTGAATTGCCTAACATCGGTCCAGTTCCTGGATCCGGTTTCAGGATCGGCAATGTCCAGCTCTTCAATTAATGCTTTTACATCCTTTAGATCTTCATTGGTAAGGGAGCGGCCAAGACGTTCCAGGATTTCCTTTCTTTCGTTCAAATACCGCTGTACCCGATCATTGGTGTTGACAAATTGCTCTTCATCAAAAGCTTCCCCAAAGCGTTTGCGCGCTTTTTCGATCTCCTTTTGTGCCTTCTGAAGAATTTTTTCAGCATGATCTTCAACCAGAACATCGGCCCGGTATCGCTTCTTAGAATCTTTATTGTCAATAAGAGGGTCATTAAAAGCATCAACGTGGCCTGATGCCTTCCAGGTAGTAGGATGCATTAGAATAGCGGCATCAATGCCTACTATTTCCTGGTGCAGCTGCACCATGCTTTTCCACCAGTATTCCCTGATATTCTTTTTTAGTTCTGCTCCGTTTTGACCGTAGTCATAGACTGCGCTAAGGCCGTCATAAATCTCGGATGATGCAAAGATATACCCATACTCTTTGGCATGGGATATTACATTTTTAAAAAGGTCTTCTTGTTTTGCCATAAAGCAAAAATAAAAAAACCGCCCCGATTCAAGCCAGGGCGGTAGGATTAATTAATTTTTTGTTTTACCTGAGACTAAATCCTGTAGCGCCTATCAAATTAGCACCTTCATAAACCAGCACTTTATAAGCACCTTCAATTAGGCGATCTGGATTTGTATTGGCTAACAGGCACACATCAAGTTCTTCATTTTCATAGTAGACTTTAGTGGCAGCACTATAAACCATCACCCCGCCGTCATGCTGCACGGCAATTTGATCTCCTACCAGTTCGTTATTGGGATTGTACACCTGCACATAGATGTTTTTATCTCCTGCCGCAGCCAGAGTGTTTGGCGTAATGGTGAAACAGGTCCTAATCTTATCTACTCTTCGGGTACGGTCATTTTCTATCAGCCTGCCGCTGTTTCTTTCAATAACACCTTCCCCTCTCAGGTTACTTAACTTCAGTTGAGCAGCCTTATCAATCTTTGAGGCCATAGTCTGAGTTTGAACCTGAAGCGAATCAGAAATCCTTGTTCTCTCCAGCAGCATGTTATTGGTACTGTCAATTTCAGTAATAAGCCTCTGGTTTTGATTGCTCAAACTGTCTACCACTCTAAACAATTGTTCCTTTTCGGCTTTAAGATTGCTCACTTCACGGCGGTAGCGTGAGATAAGAGCCAGGTTGGCTTCCATAACCTGTACAGAATCGCGCAGGGCTAATATCCTGTTTCTCGCTGCATTTAACTCAGAATCAAGACCTTCATTTTCAGCGATCGCCTCATCGTATTTCACAATTAAATCGTTAAGCTCTCCTTCTATCACAGCTTTTTCCTGCTGTAACAATTCCTGGTTCTCTTTCTCGTCATTATAAAATTTAATGGTATAAATACCCAATGCAACCAAAGCGACTGCCAACACCCCGGTAAGGATCTTTAAGGCATTATTACTCTTCTGGTCTGACATAACAAATGATTTTTAACGGTTTAGTTTTGTAAATTTAGGAGTTTTAATCAGGCTAAGACCAATTTGTTAACAAATGTTTCACGATTTCCTTAACCTTCTTTATCCCAAACTCTGTTATGGATGTGAATCTGGCCTGCGGGCTAATGAGTATATCCTCTGTACGTCTTGCCTTCACGGCTTACCGGTGACCAATCATCACCTGGAAAAAGACAATGTGGTTGAAAAGATTTTCTACGGAAGGATACCTGTTGAAAATGCCACTTCCCTCCTGTTATTTGAAAAGAAAGGTGTGGTGCAAAAGCTTATTCACAACCTGAAGTATCGCGGTCATGAAGAAATTGGCCCCTATTTAGGTACATGGCTGGGGAATGAACTCAAAGAATTACCGCAATGGCAGGAAACCACTATGGTCATTCCTGTACCACTCCACCGCAAAAAACTTAAAATAAGAGGCTTTAACCAGGTAGAGGGTTTTGGCCGGGAAATTGCCAGATCACTTGAAATCCCTTATCGTGATGACCTGTTACTAAAGATCACCTCCACAGAAACACAAACCATAAAAAAGAGGATTGCCCGCTGGGGCACAATAGAAGAAACCCTGGTTGTACAAAACCCATCTTCGCTGCAAAATGCCCACGTACTGCTGGTAGATGACCTGGTTACCACCGGTGCCACTCTTGAGGCCTGTGCTCACAAACTGCTCCAGGTTCCCAATGTGAAAATTAGCATAGCCACTATGGCCGTTACGCATTAGCGGCTTCAGGATTAAAAGAATAAATTGTTTCTTTGTAACAAATTTCGTTTTATGAAACGTGCCGGTGTAAACTTCCTGCTCATCCTTACCATTATTATCGCCTTTGCGGCCTGTGCAAAAAGAGGTACGCCCGATGGCGGCCCTCGTGATATGGAGCCTCCCAGATATGTGAGGGCAAGGCCGGAGAATTTTACCACCAGTTTTAATTCCGATGAAATAAGGATACATTTCAATGAATACATTAAGCTGTCAAACCCGCAGCAACAAATAATTATTTCACCGCCAATGGATCCGCGGCCCGAGATCACTCCTTTGGGAACGGCCAGCAAATCTATCCGCATAAAAATTAATGACACTTTAGAACCCCGCACTACCTATACTATTAACTTCGGAAGAAGCATTACAGACAACAATGAGTCTAACCCGCTTAGTTTTTTCACCTACGCCTTTTCTACGGGGCCTTATATTGATTCCCTTTCCCTGAGAGGCAGCGTGAAGGATGCAATTCTTCGGGCGCCCGACCCATTTATCTCGGTGATGCTTTATGAAGTAGATTCGACTTATTCAGATTCTGTGATCTACACCCGGGTGCCCCGATATGTTACCAATACCCTTGACAGTGCAACCACTTTTCAGCTAAACAATATTAAACAGGGCACTTATCAACTGGTGGCCATGCGTGATGTGAACAACAATTACACTTTTGAACCGCGTACAGACAAGGTGGCATTTGCAGATGAATACATCACGATTCCCACAGATGAGGAATTCGACCTCACGCTGTTTTCCGAAATACTTGAAGGAAAATTTGAAAGGCCCCAGGTAAAGGCTCAACAGCACCTCATTTTTGGATATACAGGATTAGTAGTGGCCGACAGTATTTCAATTACCCCATTTGATGTACCTGCCGATTTTGAAGACAGGATCACTAAAGATCCTGTGACCGATACGCTGCATTACTGGTACAAACCTTTTGCAGAACGCGACACGTTAAAATTCCTTGTGGAAACCCCACGGGTGAGCGACACAGTTATTGCCCGGCTGCGAAAGGCAAAACGGGACACCTTGCTTTTTAGTGTAGAACCTCAGTCAACGCTTGGTTTTCAGGAAGATCTAAAAATAATTCCCACAGTGCCCCTCGATGAGGTAAACGACTCCCTTATAAACCTTACCAGGAGCGACAGTATCGCGGTGCCCTTCACAGGAACTTATGACAGGTGGAATAATGTGTACAGACTTTCTTTTGAAAAATCTGAAAAACAAAAATACCAACTCACGGCACTGCCGGGCGCTTTTAAAGATTTCTTCGGAAGGCAGAGCGACACCATCACGGCCCAGGCCTCAACGCCTGCCCTGGCCGATCGCGGAAATGTGATTGTTAACCTCACAGGAGTTGAATCTTTTCCGGTTATTGTGCAGGTCACGACAGAAAAAGGGGAAGTCATCGCCGAAAAGTATTCTACCGGCACTAATGTAATCAACTTCAACAACCTTAAACCCGGGAATTACCTGTTAAGGCTCATCTACGATCGCAATGAAAATAATACTTGGGATACAGGAAGTTTCTTAAAAAGAAAGCAGCCCGAAACTGTAGTGTATTACCCCGAGCCTATAAACGTGAGGGCAAACTGGGATGACAACTACACCTTTGATGCCAGCCCTGCAGCAATTATTCCTCCTCCAGATCTATAATAGTAAACCGGTCGCGGTCCTGTAAGAACTTCAGCTGGGAACGGGTGTCTTTTAAATCCTGTTTATTGAGCTTTACAAGCTCGGTAAATTCAGTTTCCTGCAGGTTTGAAGAGATCTGTTTTCCGAGGCAATCATAAACAGCCGAGTGCCCCACGTAATTGAGGTCGCTCCCATCCCGGCCTACGCGGTTAAGGCCAATGCAGTAGCTCATATTTTCAATGGCCCGGGCTTTTAAAAGAGCATCCCATGCTACAACCCGGGCTGCAGGCCAGTTAGCCACGTAAATAAGCAAGTCATAACCTTCGGTATTGCGGGCCCACACGGGAAAGCGAAGGTCGTAGCACACCAGCGGACAAATCTTCCAACCCTTGTACTCAACAATAAGCCTTTCACGCCCCGAAGCATAGGTTTCGTCTTCTTTGGCCAGGGTGAAGGTATGCCGCTTATCATATTTTTGAGAAGAACCATCAGGATAAACAAAATACAGGCGGTTGTAGAAATTGCCTCCGTCAGAAATGATGAGGCTACCGGTAACAGCTGCATCTTTTTCCGAAGCCATTTTTTGCATCCACTTAAAGGTAGGGCCCTTGTCGGGTTCAGCAAGATTTGCGGCATTCATAGAGAAGCCGGTAGAGAACATTTCGGGCAGGATAATAAGATTGGTTTCCTGCGGAAGCTCTTTTATTTTCCTTTCAAAAAGGGCTTTATTGTCTTCGATTTTCTCCCATTCCAGGTTCGCCTGAAGGAGTGCGGTGTTTAAAATTTCTGCCATATGTAAAGGTATAAAAATGCATTTTCCCCTGCTAAATGCATGTTAAATGGTTGCATTGACGGGCGAAGTTGAATAGTTTTAAAAAGAAAAAATTAAAGCTATGAGTTTACAATCATTTTTTGAAAAAGATTCCTTCCCATCGAACACCTCCCGCGGAATCCTTGCCGGTTTCGTGGCCGGACTTGTAGGAACTGCTGTAAAAGCAGGCGTAGAACGCTTCCTGGAGGTACGAAAGATCGACCAGCGATCGGCCCAGATCAAGGTGATGGATAAGTTCTCAACAAAACTGATAGGCTCTCCTATAAAGCTCGAAAATGAAGGTATTGTGGAACAACTGGTCAACCTGCCCCTGGGTGCCACTGTAGGTGCCATTTATGGCTACGGAAAAAGGGACAAAGACCAGATGAACATGCTTGACGGTGCAATTTTAGGTGCCACCACCTGGGCGTCAACCCACGAAACAAGTCTGCCGCTCATGGGCCTTGACGAGAGCCCCGAAAAAGTGCCATTTAAGACACAGGCACATGAGCTAATTGCCCATGTTGTTTTTGGGGTAACTACCGAAATTGTACGGTCTTATATCAATGACAGCCTTAGAAAACATCAGGAAGAATAATCTCTATTTGACCTTTTTGAGGATTTCTGCGGCCTTTGCCAGGGTGTCATCGGTCTTGGCAAAGCAGAACCTCAACTGCCGGTGATCTTCTTTCCCTTTGTTAAAAACTGAAACCGGGATACTTGCCACACCAAATTCCGTAATGAGCCTGCGGGAGAAATCCACGTCGGGCTCATTTGTTATTTCGGAATAATCCAGAAGCTGAAAGTAAGTTCCTTTTGAAGGAACAGCTTTAAAAGCAGTGTCTTTAATGAGGTGCAGAAATTTATCCCTTTTCTCCTGATAAAAATCCCTGAGCCCGAGGTAATGTTGAGGGGTTTTGAGGTACTCGGCGAATGCTCTCTGGGTGGGATGATGTACGCAGAAGACATTAACTTCCATCACCTTCCATATTTCGGCCATAAGTTCTTCGGGGGCTACACAATAACCCATCTTCCAGCCGGTGTTGTGAAAAGTCTTTCCAAAAGAGGCACACACAATTGCCCTTTTTGAGAGGTTAGGAAAAGACGAGGCGCTGTAATGTTTAGCTTCATCAAAAATGATATGCTCATAGACCTCATCACTCAAAAGAATGACATCTGTACCTTCTAAAAGAGCTTCCAGCTGTTGCATTTCTTCTTTGCTGAAAACATTTCCGCTGGGATTGTGGGGCGTGTTGATAATGAGCATCCGGGTCTTTGGAGTGATCTTCTGTTTGATCTCATCAACATTGAACTTATACCCTTTTCCTTGGAGCTGTACCAGCACCGGAATGCCACCATTCAGCTTAATAGCGGGTTCATAAGAATCATAAGCCGGTTTAAGCACTATAACTTCATCGCCGGGGTTCACAAAGGCTGTAATCGCAAGGAATAAAGCCTGGGTAGCCCCATCGGTTACCGTAATCTCTGTATTTTTATCATACTTTTTACCGTGCAGGCTCTCAATCTTATCGGCAATCTGCTCCCGAAGAGGCATAATTCCTGCAAGCGGCGCATATTGGTTATACCCATCGAGCATAGCATTATAAACAAGCTCTTTGAGTTGCCTGTCGGTTTCAAAATTGGGGTAACCCTGCGAGAGGTTGACAGCATCATGTTCAAATGCCATTTTTGACATCACAGAAAAAATACTTGTTTCGTGCTTCGGAAGTTTGGAAGATATATTGCTGACTCCTGCCATTAGTTTTTTCAATAAGTTCCAAAAAAAATCCCGAACTGCAAAGTCCGGGATCTTCAGAAATATAAGGTGTCAAAAATGTTATTTTACGCTGGCTCTTAAGTACTCCCTGTTCATACGGGCAATGTTCTCAAGAGATATTCCTTTAGGGCATTCTATTTCACAAGCCCCGGTGTTGGTACAGTTACCAAAACCTTCCTTGTCCATTTGCTCTACCATAGCAAGCACACGACGATCGGCCTCAACTTCTCCCTGGGGCAATAAAGCCATCTGGCTTACCTTGGCCGAAGTAAATAGCATGGCACTCGCATTTTTACATGCTGCCACACAGGCCCCGCATCCAATACAGGTTGCCGCATAAAATGCTGCATCTGCTTTATCTTTTGCAATTGGAATAGAGTTCGCATCCTGGGTATTCCCTGAAGTATTCACAGAGACATATCCTCCTGCCTGCTGAATTCTTTCAAAAGAAGAACGGTCTACAACCAAATCTTTGATCACAGGAAAGGCCTTTGCACGGAAAGGTTCAATAGTGATGGTATCTCCATCTTTGAACATTCTCATGTGCAACTGGCAGGTAGTAACACCCCTATCTGGGCCATGAGGCTCTCCATTGATTTGCAAGCTACAGGTTCCGCAGATTCCTTCACGGCAATCGTGATCAAAGACCACCGGCTCTTCTCCTTTGTCAATCAACTCCTGGTTTAGGACATCGAGCATCTCCAGAAAAGACATATCGGGTTCCACGCCTCCCAATTGGTAGGTTTGGATTGCCCCTTTTGAAGTGGCATCTTTTTGACGCCATATTTTTAGTGTAAGATTCATTTTTTATAGTATTGAGTATTGAGTATGGAGTATTGAGAACGTGAAAATCTCACTTCTCAATACTAACTTCTCAATTCTATTTATAGCTTCTCGTTTTAACTTCAATATTTTCGTAGACCAGGTCTTCTTTATGTAAAACTGCATCTGCAGGTTCTCCCGTGTATTCCCAGGCGGCTACATACATAAAGTTCTCATCATCACGAAGGGCTTCCCCCTCTTCGGTTTGGAATTCTTCCCTAAAGTGACCTCCGCAAGATTCTTCCCTGTGAAGTGCATCTTTGGCAAAAAGCTCTCCCAGCTCAAGGAAATCGGCTACCCTTCCGGCTTTTTCAAGCTCGGGGTTCATGCCGTCAACGATTCCCGGAACACGTACATCTTTCCAGAATTCTTCTCTCAAAGCTTTAATTTCGGAAATAGCTTCTTTCAATCCTGTTGCATTACGCGACATACCAACTTTATCCCACATGATCTTTCCAAGTCGCTTGTGGAAATAATCAACAGACTTTGTTCCTTTTGTATTTACAAAACGCTCCAGTTGCTCACGGATCTTTCTCTCGGCTTCATCAAATTCGGGAGAATCGGTTGGGATCTTTCCGGTTCTAATGTCGTTGGCGAGATAATCTCCCATGGTGTATGGAAGTACAAAATACCCGTCGGCAAGTCCCTGCATCAAAGCCGAAGCTCCAAGGCGGTTAGCACCGTGATCGGAGAAGTTCGCTTCCCCGGCAGCATAAAGTCCGGGAACTGTAGTTTGCAGGTTGTAGTCAACCCAAAGACCTCCCATTGTATAGTGAACGGCAGGATAGATCTTCATTGGGGTTTCGTACGGATTCTCATCTACGATCTTCTCGTACATTTGGAAAAGGTTTCCGTATTTAGCTTCAACCACAGCTTTTCCAAGCTCCCGAATCTGCTCTTCGGAAGCATTCTCTATTTTTTGTGTAGAAACCGCCTCTCTTCCGTAGCGCATAAAAGCAGCACTAAAGTCAAGATAAACAGCTTCTCCTGTTTTATTTACTCCGAAACCGGCATCACAACGCTCTTTTGCAGCTCTGGAAGCCACATCTCGAGGTACCAGGTTACCAAACGCAGGATAACGTCTTTCAAGGTAGTAATCTCTGTCTTCTTCGGCCAGTTGGGTAGGCTTCAGCCTTCCTTCCCGAATAGCTTTAGCATCTTCCAGTTTCTTCGGAACCCATATCCTACCATCATTCCGAAGGGATTCAGACATCAGGGTTAATTTAGACTGATGATCTCCGGAAACCGGAATACAGGTTGGGTGGATTTGCGTGAAACAAGGGTTGGCAAAGAACGCTCCTTTTTTGTGCACTTTCCAGGCGGCAGTAACATTACTTCCCATCGCATTGGTAGAAAGATAAAACACGTTACCGTATCCTCCTGAAGCAATTACCACAGCATGTGCACTGTGTCTTTCAATTTCACCGGTCACCAGGTCACGGGCAATGATACCACGGGCTTTTCCATCTACAAGCACCACATCAAGCATTTCATGACGGGTGTAAGATTTAATTTTTCCGCGGTTAATTTGACGGTTCATGGCCGAATAGCAACCTAAAAGTAACTGCTGCCCGGTTTGACCTTTTGCGTAAAAGGTACGGGAAACCAGTACCCCACCAAAAGAGCGGTTATCGAGCAATCCACCGTATTCACGTGCAAAGGGAACCCCCTGAGCTACACACTGGTCGATAATGTTACCGGAAACTTCAGCCAAACGATAAACGTTCGATTCCCGGGCACGGTAATCTCCTCCTTTAACAGTATCGTAGAAAAGACGGTAATCTGAATCCCCGTCTCCCTGATAGTTCTTTGCTGCGTTAATTCCTCCCTGTGCGGCAATAGAGTGCGCACGGCGTGGAGAATCCTGATAGCAGAATGTCTTTACGTTATATCCCAGCTCTGCTAAAGTAGCGGCTGCGCTACCCCCGGCAAGACCTGTACCAACTACAATGATGTCAATATTCCGTTTGTTGGCGGGATTGACAAGATTGATTTTATTTTTATGATTGACCCACTTATCGGCCAACGGCCCCTGTGGTACTTTAGAATCTAATACTCCCATAGCTTATATTTTTTCGAGTACAAAATAGATGTAAAACGGAATGATAGCGAACAACAGTGGCACTATAACAGAAAAGGCCACTCCGGTCTTCCGCACAAAATTATTGTACTTGGGGTGATTTACTCCCAAAGACTGGAATCCGCTGCCAAACCCGTGATACAGGTGGAAACCAATAGCAATCATGGAAATAAGATAAATGATAGCCCAGATAAGACCCATTTCAGCATCCTGAAAGGTCATGATCGTAAGCGTGTAAAGGTCTTTCACAGTCTCCCCATTGGCAGTTTGATAAACAGTGTCATCCAAACCTCCAAATTTCATCTCTCCCCAAAAGTTGATTAAGTGGATCACGATGAACGCAAGGATCACTGTTCCAAGAACTCCCATGTTTCTTGAAGACCATTTTGAGTTTGTAGCCGGTTTAAAGCTCGCGTAACCCTGAGGGCGTGCTTTGCGGTTATTCACTGTAAGAACGATCCCATCAATGACGTGAAAAAGTATACTCGCAAAAGTTACTATAGACAGCACCCTAACAATAGGATTGGTGGTCATGAAAAGCGCGTATTCATTGAATTGATCTCTCGCACCCTCTCCCGTAGCCAACAGCTGCAGGTTTCCCGCAAGGTGGCCTACCAGGAATAAACATAGAAACAGGCCTGTGAAAGCCATCCAGTACTTTTTAGCAAGCGATGACTTTAATAGCGCAGATTTTGCCATAAAATTTGTGATTATTTTTAATAAAGTAAAAGCAAAAATACGCTCTTTCACTTCATTAGCAAACATTCACCTCCAATTACGCTTTATTTAGAACAAATATAAAGAAGCTGCAAAAGGCTGTTATTTAAAGGAATGAATACCTAAAACCCTACTACAGCGACAGGAGCTCAAACGTTTTTTTAAAACTATAAGCAATTTTGCCCTAAAATGAATTGATCAAATCAACGAGTCGGCCGTGTTTTCCACCGCTGCTCGGTTTAAATTTTTTAAATTTGTTGCACACACTAAATAATACCCATGAAATATCACCAAATAGACCGCAAACTATTCATAAAAAACAGGAAGAATTTTGCTGAAAAGATGCAACCTAAAAGCCTTGCTGTTTTCAACTCCAACGACATTTACCCAATTGGGGCAGACAGCACCATGCCGTTCCAGCAGGCCAGAGACCTTTTCTACTTAAGTGGAGTAGATCAGGATAAAAGCATACTTGTGATTTTTCCCGATGCGCCTTCAGAAAAGCACAGGGAAATGCTCTTCCTCACCGAAACCAATGATCACATTGCTGTTTGGGAAGGCGAAAAACTTACCAAAGAAAAAGCACTTAAAGTATCAGGTATCAAAAATGTCTTTTGGCTCAAAGATTTTGAAAAAGTATTCTTTGAAGTAATGACCCAGTGTGACACTGTGTACTTCAACACCAACGAACATTACCGTGCAAATGTGGAGACTGAAACCCGCGAAGCCAGGTTTATAAAATGGTGCAAGCAGCAATTTCCTGCTCACCGTGTAGCAAAGAGCAACCCTATCCTGCAGCGATTGCGTTCTGTAAAAGATCCTATAGAACTCGATCTTATGCAGCAAGCCTGTAATATTACTGAAAAAGCCTTCCGCAGAGTGCTTAATTTCGTAAAACCGGGCGTGTGGGAATATGAGATTGAAGCCGAATACTGGCACGAGATGATCCGCAACCGCTCTAAAGGTTTCGCCTACACACCAATTATTGCCAGCGGAAATAACGCTAATGTTCTCCACTACATCGAAAACAACCAGCAGTGTAAGGAAGGGGAACTGATCCTTCTGGACACAGGTGCTGAATATGCCAATTATGCCAGCGACCTTACCAGGACTATTCCTGTTTCCGGAAGGTATACAAAACGCCAAAAAGAAGTTTACAACGCCGTAAACCGCGTTAAGAACAACGCTACAAAAATGCTTGTTCCCGGTGCCGATTGGGCCGAATACCACAAAGAAGTGGGCAAGCTCATGACATCTGAATTACTGGGCCTCGGGTTACTTGATAAAGCCGATGTTCAAAATGAAGATCCTGAATGGCCGGCATACAAGAAATATTTCATGCACGGTACTTCTCATAATATCGGACTTGACACGCATGACTACGGATTACTTTACGAGCCCATGCAGGCAAACATGGTCTTTACCGTAGAACCCGGAATTTATATCCCAGATGAAGGCTTCGGAATTCGTCTTGAAGACGATGTGGTGATCCAGGAAAAAGGAGAACCTTTCAACCTTATGAGAAACATCCCGATAGAAGCCGATGAGATTGAAGAGATCATGAACTCTTAGAATCCCACGTTGCAAATTATGATTCAAAGCCACGAATGCACAAATAACCAGTGAATTCGTGGCTTTTTAAATATATAAGTTAAACGCCAATAGCTATAAACTTCAACCAGATGAAGATAAAATTTCAGGAAACAGAGATCCATTATTCAATAGTAGGAGAAGGCGAAACTACGGTACTGCTGCACGGATTTTTAGAATCTTCGGAAATCTGGGAAGACTTCCTGCCCGGGTTCTCGAAATACGGCAGAATTATTTGCATTGACCTGCCGGGGCATGGAAAATCGGGCGTTATTTCTGAAGTTCACAGCATGGAATTGATGGCTGAAGCTGTTTATGCCGTACTGCAAGCCACAGGTGTCAAAAAGGGCAATTTTATAGGTCATTCTATGGGCGGTTATGTGGCTTTGGCGTTCCTGGAGCAACATCCTGAAATGGTTCAGGATCTTATGCTGCTCAATTCTACCCCACAGGCCGATAACGAAGAGAAAAAAGAGATCAGGGACCGCTCTGTTGAATTGGCACAGCGAAATAAAAAGGCCTACATCAGCATGGCTATCAACAACCTGTTATCACCCCGCAATACAGCATCATTTTCCGAAGAAATTGACGAACTCAAAGATAAAGCTATGGGTTTTCCAACAGAAGGGATCACTGCAGCTCTAAAAGGCATGAAAATACGTTCAGAAAAAATTGAAGTTCTTAAAAATTACAGCGGACAAAAAATTATAGTAGCCGGCAGCGAAGATCCCCTGGTTAACATTTCTGAATTAAGAAATCTTGCCGTAGACTGTGGCTGCAAATTTTTCCAGTTTTCGGGAGGCCATCTTTCTTACATCGAGAATAAAGAACAATTCTGGGAATTGTGCATTTCATCGAAAAATTGAGGTATTTAACTGATTTTCAGGAAAGTTTTATTACATTCCTACTTTGAAATTACCCTGAAAAACCCTATAAATGGAAAATAAAATCCCTCGTTTGTTTTCTCCCAATGCCTGGATATGCGCAGTTTTTAGCCATAACTTTACGGTTTCACAAAGGATAACCGATCATATCAAAGAGTACAAATGCACCCGTTGCGGACTGGAAATGACCGATACCGCCCACGGCTTTATTGCTAAACTCACTCCTAAATTCCGGGAAACCAACGCTTATATTGCAAAGATCCACAAACGCAGACGTTCGAGAAAAATTTTTACTGAAAAAGACCTTTCCAGGGCTTCTTAGCCCTCTTTATTCATGGCATTCCAGCCCCGGGCAATCAACGCTATCTTCTGGTTGGCACGGGTAACCAAATGCATACCTTCACTTTGTTGGGTCATATGCCCAATCACCGTAAAATTAGGATTCCCCTTAATCTTGTCGTAGTCATTTTGATCTATAGTAAACAGCAGCTCATAATCTTCGCCACCACTTAAAGCAATGGTGGTACTGTCTAGCTGAAATTCTTCACACACAGAAATCACAGCCGGATCTAACGGAATTTTCTCTTCGAATAAATTAACTCCTGTTCCGGAATTTTTACACAAATGAATGGTTTCAGAAGAAAGACCATCGCTAATATCTATCATTGAAGTCGGCTGAAGGTCAAGCGCTTTGAACAAAGGCGGGATGTCCTGACGGGCTTCAGGTTTAAGCTGACGTTCAATGAGGTAAGTATAAGGATCAAGATCGGGCTGTGAATTAGGGTTCACCTTAAAGACCTGCTTTTCCCTTTCGAGTACCTGCAAGCCCATATATGCGGCACCAAGATCTCCTGTAACCACCAACAAATCATTTTCTTTGGCTCCACTCCTGTACACCACCTCTTCTTCCTTTGCAGCACCCAGCGCGGTAACGCTAATCACCATCCCCGAATTTGAAGAAGTAGTATCGCCTCCCACCACGTCTACTTTGTAGAGTTTTGCAGCGAGCTCAATGCCCGAATAAAGTTCTTCAAGAGCTTCTACAGGAAAACGATTAGAAACAGCAATAGAAATGGTTATTTGACGGGCCTTTGCGTTCATCGCATACAAGTCGGACAAATTGACCATTACCGCCTTGTAGCCTAAATGCTTCAGCGGCATGTAAGCCAGGTCAAAATGCACACCTTCCACAAGAAAATCAGTAGTAACCACTACCTTCTCATCTTTAAAATCGAGCACTGCCGCATCATCCCCAATGCCTTTAATAGTGTTTTCGGGGGTGATCCCAAAGTTTCGGGTTAGGTGATCAATAAGTCCAAATTCACCATATTCTGAAAGGCTTGTTCTGCTTTCGTTACTGTTTTCAAACATAATCCTGTTACATGAGTTTTCGCAAAATTAAGGCTTAAATGTTCATTTAAAGAAAGATGTCTTCAAAAAGCCATTTTTGGCAGGTAAAGAATTAAAAATATTTTTCTTTAATTCTGAAAATGAAAAAGTTACACAAATAACCCGAAGAAATTAAAGAAGTTTGGAAAATAGCCGATGCCAATGCCCGAATTCTTTTTTCTGATAGCATTTGCCATGGTAAAACCTATTGTTTGTATTATATTTGCATTTAATTTAGAATTAATCTTTATAGCGATGATAAAGGTAAGTGAAAACGCCAAAAAGAGAATAACCGCCCTTATGCAGGAAGATGGTTTTGATGCCATGCAGGATTTTGTTCGGGTGGGTGTGAAGAGCGGTGGATGTTCGGGCCTGTCCTATGATCTTAAATTCGATCATTCAAAGGCAGAAGGTGACAAGCTTTTTGAAGACAACGATATTAAAATTGTTGTCGATAAAAAGAGCGTGTTGTACCTGGCGGGAACCATCCTTGAATATTCGGGCGGCCTCAACGGTAAAGGATTCGTATTCAACAATCCCAATGCCCAGCGCACTTGCGGATGCGGGGAATCATTCTCGCTGTAGGTTCATAGTTCAAGGTTTAAAGTTTAAGGTTGATGGGCACACTAAAGAATTTTGAAGATCTGGAGATTTGGAAAAGTGCACGCGGTATATGCAATGACATCTTTAAGATCACACAAAATTTTGACCTGAAATCTGATTATAAACTTTACGACCAAATGAACGGCTCTTCAGGGTCTGTTATGGATAATATTGCTGAAGGATTTGAAAGGAATGGTAATAGGGAATTTATTCAATTTCTGGCCATAGCGAAAGCTTCTTGTGGAGAAACACGATCTCAATTACATCGTGCACTTGACAGAAATTACCTTTCCAAAGAGGAATTCGACCTCCTCTACACTAAATTGATTTTATTGAGCAAGCAGATAAGCTCTTTTATTAACTATCTGCAAAAAAGCGAATTAAAAGGAACAAAGTTCAAAGGGTAGAACCTTGAACTTTAAACCTTAAACCAGGAACTCAGAAAGATGGCATATACAGAAGATGATTTAAAAAAGGAGCTCGACAATAAAGAGTATAAGTACGGATTCTACACCGACATTGAATCTGAAACTTTTCCTGTGGGACTCAATGAAGACATTGTACGGGCAATCTCCCTCAAAAAAAATGAGCCGGAATGGATGACCAACTGGCGCCTTGAAGCTTTTAGGGCCTGGCAGGAAATGATCGAGCCAGAATGGGCTAATGTGCATTATAAAAAACCCAACTTTCAGGACATTTCTTATTATTCTGCGCCTTCAAAAAAGCCGAAATACGACAGTCTTGATGAAGTTGACCCCGAATTGCTGGATACCTTTAAAAGGCTTGGAATTTCTCTTGATGAGCAGAAAAAGCTTGCAGGGGTAGCAGTAGATGTGGTAATGGATTCTGTTTCTGTAACCACGACCTTCAAAAAAACATTGGCCGAAAAAGGGATCATATTTTGTTCTATAAGTGAAGCCATTCAGGAGCATCCCGAATTAGTAAAAAAATACCTTGGTACTGTAGTGCCTCAAAAAGACAATTTCTATGCTGCATTGAATTCCGCAGTATTTAGTGATGGTTCTTTCTGTTATATTCCAAAAGGAGTGCGGTGCCCTATGGAATTGTCTACTTACTTCAGAATAAACCAGGCCGGAACAGGGCAGTTTGAAAGAACTCTTGTGGTTGCCGATGAAGGTAGTTATGTGAGTTACCTGGAAGGTTGTACTGCGCCATCAAGGGATGAGAATCAATTGCACGGTGCAGTTGTGGAGCTTATCGCTTTAGATGATGCCGAAATCAAGTACTCAACCGTGCAGAACTGGTATCCAGGGGATAAAGAAGGAAAAGGTGGAGTTTATAACTTCGTGACCAAACGCGGAATTTGTGAAAAGAACGCCAAGATAAGCTGGACGCAGGTAGAAACCGGTTCGGCTGTGACCTGGAAATACCCAAGTTGTATACTGAAGGGAGATAATTCGGTAGGAGAATTCTACTCTATCGCGGTTACTAATGATTTTCAGCAGGCCGATACTGGAACTAAAATGATCCATATTGGAAAGAATACCAGGAGTACAATTATTTCTAAAGGGATCTCGGCCGGAAGAAGCCAGAACAGCTACCGCGGACTCGTGCAAATAAACAGTAAGGCTGAAAATGCCCGAAATTTCTCTCAGTGTGACTCTTTACTAATGGGGAATAAATGTGGAGCCCATACCTTCCCATATATTGAAGCGAAGAACAAGACAGCAAAAGTTGAACACGAAGCTACCACCAGTAAAATTGGGGAAGACCAGATTTTTTACTGTAACCAGAGAGGAATTGATACCGAAAAAGCGATTGCCCTTATTGTAAACGGGTTTAGCAAAGAAGTACTAAACAAACTCCCTATGGAATTTGCGGTTGAAGCTCAAAAGTTACTGGAGATCTCCCTGGAAGGATCTGTAGGATAATAGCTATGAAAAAAATATATTTTGCATTACTGGCAGGGTTGTTCATGCTCAATAGCTGCGGGGAAGATTCTGAACCCACAGAGGTTGAGCCACAGGTTGCAGTAGCAAAAGACAGCATACCCACCATAAAAGGAGAATTTATCTTTCTTGCAGATGCTGCAGTGCTTAAGGGTAAAGACTTCATTTATGGAGTACAAATAGATTCATTGAGTCGCGAACTGGCCGACAGTGTTGCGAACTTCAAACAAGATGATTTTGACATGGTGCCGGTTACAGTTAAAGCCCGCATCATTAAAAATCCACGACGCGAAGGTTGGGAAGAACTGGTAGAGATAAAAGAGATCCTTGAAATCTCGACTAAAGAGACCGATACTTCAGCTGCGCCAAGAATTAAAAAAGACATCGAAAAACCCTGAGGATTCAGGAAATATTGAAATTATGCTTAAAATAAAAAATTTACACGCCAAAGTAGAAGGCCTTAAAATATTAAAAGGCATAGACCTCACTATAAATGCAGGAGAGATCCATGCTATTATGGGGCCCAACGGTTCAGGAAAAAGTACGCTTTCTTCGGTAATTGCCGGAAAAGAAGAGTATGAAGTAACCCGCGGAGAGATCAATTTTGAAGGAGAAGAGCTCACAGAGTTTGATGCTGAAGAAAGGGCGCATAAAGGCGTATTTCTATCTTTCCAGTATCCGGTAGAAATTCCCGGGGTTACCGTGACCAACTTTATGCGAACAGTGATCAATGCCAACAGGCAGGCGAAAGGTCTTAAAGACATGCCGGCTAATGAAATGCTGAAGATGATCCGCGATAAGTCTGAACTGCTTGAAATAGACCGTAAATTCCTTTCCCGTTCCCTTAACGAAGGCTTTTCGGGAGGAGAAAAGAAGCGGAACGAAATTTTCCAGATGGCTATGCTGGAACCAAAACTGGCTATTCTAGACGAAACAGATTCAGGATTGGATATTGATGCCCTGCGTATAGTGGCTAACGGTGTTAACAAGCTGAGAAGACCAGATAATGCTACACTTGTGATCACTCACTACCAGAGGTTGCTCGATTATATCATCCCTGATTATGTACACGTGATGCTCGACGGAAAGATCGTAAAATCTGGAGGAAAAGAACTCGCTTACGAGCTGGAAGAAAAAGGATACGACTGGATCAAGGAAGAAGTAGGAGCGTAAGGCGCCAGAAGGCCCTTTAATTTTCCCCTTTTTGGGGAGTAAGAAAAAAGAACAATGGAGCTAAAAGATAAATTATTATCCTCATTTCTGGCTTTTGAAGAGAACGTGAACATGAATAGTGATATTCACGACATAAGAAGCCGGGCCATTAAGGATTTTGAAGAGATGGGCTTCCCCACAAAAAAACAGGAAGCCTGGAAATACACTTCCCTGAACAAGGTTTTGAAGCACGATTACACCGTATTTCCAAAAAAACATGACACCATTGATTACCGCGATGTTGAGCAGTATTTCATAGATGACATTGACACTTATAAGATCGTGTTCATCGATGGGATCTATTCTTCACACCTTTCGGCTACAACACACGAAAAGATCGATGCCTGTTTGATGTCTTCGGCATTGAACAATTCCAAATACAAGCCAATTATTGATAACTACTTCAATACGGTGGCCCCAAAAGAAAGCCTTACCTCTTTAAACACTGCTTTTTCGAAAGAAGGTGCTTTTATCAATATTCCGAAGAATACCATGGCCGATAAGCCCATACAGGTGCTAAATTTCTCTACCGGAAATGAATCGGCATTGCTGGTGCAGCCAAGAAACCTTATTGTTGTTGGGGAGAATTCGCATGTGCAAATTATTGAAAGGCATCAAAGCCTTACAGATCAACCTGTATTAACCAACTCGGTTACCGAGATCTTTGCCGATAAAAGAGCGATTGTTGACTATTACAAAATTCAGAACGACAATCACAATGCTTCTTTAATTGACAATACTTTTATTGAACAGCACAGGGAAAGCCAATGTTCTGTACATACTTTTTCTTTTGGTGGAAACCTTACCCGAAACAACCTTAATTACTACCAAAAAGGAGAGCGCATAGACTCTACTTTAAAAGGGATTACTGTAATTGGCGGCAAGCAACACGTAGACCATAATACCTTAGTGCATCACACAGAACCAAACTGTGAGAGCCACCAGGATTACAAAGGCGTATTTGCCGGGTCTTCTACAGGAGTATTCAACGGAAAGATCGTGGTTAACAAAGAGGCTCAGAAAACGAATGCTTTTCAGTCTAATAATAACATATTACTGGACGATAAAGCGACAATTAACTCAAAGCCACAGCTGGAGATCTTTGCCGATGACGTAAAATGTAGCCACGGCTGTACTATTGGTCAGTTAGACGATGAAGCTTTATTTTACCTGCGCTCACGCGGAATTCCGCTAAAAGAAGCAAGAGCACTTTTAATGTACGCCTTTGCCAATAATGTACTTGAAAGTGTAAAAATTCCGGAGCTTAAAGCCAGGATCACCAATATCATTGCCCTTAAACTTGGGGTGAATGTGGGCTACAGCCTGTAACCCAAAACAAAAAACTTACTCATGAAAGTTGCCTCTACCAAAACCCACTTTGATGTGGAAACCATAAGAAAAGATTTTCTCATCCTCTCCCGGGAGGTGAATGGAAAACCGCTGGTTTATTTTGACAATGCGGCAACTTCCCAAACCCCGCAGCAGGTAATTGATGCTATTGTTGACTATTACACGCGATACAATGCGAACATTCACCGCGGAGTTCACACCCTGTCTCAGGAAGCTACTGATGCTTATGAGCAGGCACGGATAAAAATTCAGGAGCATTTTAATGCAGCTAAGGCACACGAAATAATTCTTACTTCGGGTACTACCCACGCTATAAACCTTGTGGCAAGTGGTTTTGCTTCCCTTCTGAAGAAAGACGATGAAGTCATCGTTTCAGCTTTAGAACATCACAGCAATATTGTACCCTGGCAAATGTTATGTGAGAAAACCGGTGCAAAGCTGAAGGTAATCCCTATGAATAATGAAGGGATGCTTAAAATGGATGAGTACGAAAAACTGCTTTCTGAAAAAACGAAGCTGGTATTTGTCAATCATGTTTCTAATGCTTTGGGAACTGTGAACCCGGTTGAAGAGATCATCCAAAAGGCTCATGCTGTAGGTGCAGCAGTTCTTTTAGATGGCGCACAGGCGGCACCTCACATTAAAGCAGATGTACAAAAGCTGGATGTGGATTTTTACGCAGTTTCTGCTCATAAAATGTGCGGCCCCACGGGAGTAGGTATGCTCTACGGAAAAGAGGAATGGCTTAAAAAACTTCCACCTTACCAGGGAGGAGGCGAAATGATTGCCACGGTGACCTTTGAAAAAACCACCTATGCCGATTTGCCACACAAATTTGAAGCCGGAACGCCCGATATTTGCGGCGGTATAGCCTTTGGAGCGGCTCTTGACTATATGAACAATATAGGTTTTGAAAAGATTGCTGCCTATGAACATGAACTACTGGAATATGCCACCCAAAAGCTGCTGGAAATAGATGATTTGAAGATTTACGGAACTTCTTCAGACAAAACAGCGGTCATCTCTTTTAACATTGGAGAAATTCACCCTTACGACATTGGCACCATTATAGACAAATTGGGAATTGCCGTAAGAACAGGGCATCATTGCGCTCAACCGGTAATGGATTTCTTCAAAATACCTGGTACAGTAAGAGCTTCATTCTCTTTTTATAACACTAAAGAAGAAATAGATACATTTGTTGAAGCAGTAAAAAAAGCAAAACTAATGCTGTCTTAAATTAAGGTAAATGAGGAAAATACTGCTTTTAATACTTTCTGTAATTTCCCTTTCATGTGCTAATACCATAGACACTGTTACAGAAGAAATTCTGGATGGCAATTACCGGGTGATCGCAATTCAGGGACACGAATATCTGCCCCGCGATATTGTTTTCAACTTCAATCCTATGGCAAGTAAACTTTCGGGAAATACGGGTTGTAATGATTTTTCAGCACATTACAATCAGCAGGGGAGCAATCTGGAATTTTCAACCCCTATGAATACAAGGAAGTACTGCAAGGGAAAAATGGAGGTAGAAAGACAAATTCTGTCTTCCTTCGAGAAGGTCTCAAAACTGGATCATACTGGCAATGAATTTGTTATTTATTCCAACAATGATGTACCTTTAATGACTTTAATTAAAATAGAACAGTAGTGAGCAACATAAAAGAAATACAGGACGAGATTGTAGATGAATTCGAGATGTTTGATGACTGGATGCAACGCTACGAACACATGATCGAGCTTGGAAAGTCTCTGCCGCTCATAGAAGAAAAGTACAAGACAGAAGACAACCTTATTAAGGGCTGCCAGAGTAAAGTATGGGTTCATGCCGAACTGGAAGGAGACAGGCTGGTTTTTACAGCCGATAGTGATGCCATTATTACCAAAGGCATCATCGCCATTCTTATTCGCGCCTATTCTAACCAGCATCCCAAAGATATTATAGAAGCTGATACTGCTTTTATCGATGAGATTGGCTTAAAAGAACATTTGTCCCCTACCCGGGCCAACGGTCTTGTGAGCATGATAAAGCAGTTAAAAATGTATGCAGTAGCATATCAAACCCAATTAAATTAAGATGGAACACGCACAGAATTCCGAAGTTTTAGGAGAAAAGATCGTAAGGGTTTTGAAAACCATTTACGATCCCGAAATTCCGGTAGATATATATGAACTGGGGTTGATCTATGACGTAATGGTCAATGAAGACAACGAGATCAAGATCCTTATGACCCTTACCACTCCCAACTGCCCTGTAGCCGAATCTCTTCCTATGGAAGTAGAAGAGAAGGTGAAATCTATGGACGAGGTAAAAGACTGTGAAGTAGAGATCACTTTTGACCCGCCATGGAACCAGGACCTCATGAGCGAGGAAGCAAAGCTTGAACTGGGAATGCTTTAATAAACAAAACTATCTTTTAAATTTTTATGGCTGAAGAAATTATAAACCGCGTAGCAAACAGCAAACTTGTAACTGTTGACCTGGAGGAACTTTATCCTGCAGGCGAGCGGGTAATCTTCGACATAAAAGACTGGCTTCTGGAAGGTTTTGTGCTTAGGGAAAAAGATTTTAGGGCTACTGCAAAAGCACACGACTGGTCGCAGTACAGCAATAAGTACGTTGCCCTTACCTGTTCCAGTGATGCCATTATTCCGGGCTGGGCTTATATGCTGCTCAGCACCTACCTCACTCCATATGCCAAAAAAGTGGTTACGGGAGACCTGTCAATGCTCGAAACAGTACTTTATACCGAAATCCTGCAAAACCTTGATGTTTCTAAATATGAGGGGCTGCCGGTAATTATAAAAGGCTGCTCGCGCCGCCCTGTCCCTCAAAATGCATATCTGCAACTTATTAATAAACTTCAGCCGGTAGCAAAGAGCATCATGTATGGCGAAGCCTGTTCATCTGTACCGCTGTTTAAAAAGTAGTACATGAAGAAATTTTTACTTTATACTTTTATTTTATTCGGATTTACGGCAAACGCCCAGGACGAAAATAGCGACGAAAATGACACTCCGCCTGATGGTTGGTCTTCCGAAGGAAAATTCCAACTGCTCTTTAACCAGTCGGCTTTTAATGCGGAATGGACCGGCGGCGGAACTTCAAGTATGGCCGGAAACCTGGTGCTTGATTACAGCCTGAATTATAGAAAAGGGAATTTGACATGGGACAATAAATTCCTTGCCAATTACGGTCTCACAAAACTGAAGGATGACGAATTTACCCGTAAAACCAGCGACCGCCTCGAGATCAACAGTATTTTGGGGAAACAAATGGAAAACTCCAACTGGTATTACTCCTTTTTCACCAATTTTAGAACGCAGTTTAGCAAAGGTTATGTGTATTCCCAGGATCAGGAAACCGGGCAGCCCGTTCGTCGTGAAACCACGCATTTTATTTCTCCCGCCTACCTGCAGTTTGGGCCGGGTATGATGTGGAAAAAAAGTGAAGATTTCTGGTTTAACCTGGCACCTGCCACAGCGAGGTTCATCTTTGTGGATCCAGATTTTACATCGGCGCCTGGATATGTTGACGGTTCCTATTACGGGGTGGATACCAACAACAGCAGCCGCTTTGAACTGGGGGCTTCGGTAAGTTCCTACTTCAAATATGAGGTGATGACCAATGTTACCATGGAGCATAACCTTAGCCTGTACTCCAATTATCTCGACCAGCCAGAAAATATTGATATCGATTACCTGCTCAACCTCGACATGGGGATCAACAAATATCTTTCGGCCAATTTGATCTTTCAGGCCATTTACGATGATAATATTGTAGGAGCCTTTCAGATAAGGGAAGTCTTTGGAGCAGGATTCACCTATACCTTCTAAAAAAGGCATTTTCAGAAGAAATTTTTCAGCTTAAATTTAGCTAATGTTTAAGAGCTCTCGCAGTTCGCGGCTTCGGCTTGTAAAAATCATTTGTGTAACTTTGTTTCCATAGCTCAGCTTGTATGTTAGAAAAAAACGATTTAGAATACGAAAAAGTTGTGCTCATTGGGATCGTCACCCGCGAGCAGAACGAAGAAAAACTCGAAGAATACCTTGACGAACTTGCATTCCTGACTTACACCGCGGGAGGTGAGGTTAAAAAGCGTTTTACGCAGAAAATGGACATGCCCAACCCAAAAACCTTTATAGGTACGGGAAAGATGGAAGAAGTGCGTCTTTATGTTTCTGAAAATGAGATAGGAACTGCCATTTTTGACGACGAACTCTCACCTGCACAGCAAAAGAATATCGAAAAGATACTTAACTGTAAGGTGCTGGACAGAACGAACCTTATACTTGACATTTTTGCCCAGAGAGCCACAACAAGCTACGCCCGCACACAGGTAGAGCTTGCGCAGTACCAATATCTTCTTCCAAGACTTGCCGGGATGTGGACTCACCTGGAACGCCAGCGTGGGGGTATTGGAATGAGAGGTCCCGGGGAAACCGAGATTGAAACTGACCGCCGAATTGTACGTGACAAGATCGCCCTTCTCAAGAAAAAGCTGGAGACCATTGACAAACAAATGGAAGTGCAGCGTGGAAACCGCGGCCAACTGGTGAGAGTGGCTTTGGTAGGTTACACCAACGTTGGAAAATCTACATTGATGAATGTGATTAGCAAGAGTAAGGTCTTTGCTGAAAACAAGCTTTTTGCCACCCTCGACACTACGGTTCGAAAAGTGGTAATTCGCAATCTGCCTTTTTTGCTTACAGATACTGTTGGGTTCATTAGAAAATTACCGACACAGTTGGTAGAATCGTTCAAATCTACGCTTGATGAGGTGCGTGAAGCCGATCTTTTGCTGCATGTGGTAGATATTTCCCATCCGCAGTTCGAGGATCATATTGCTTCGGTTAACCAGATTATGGCCGAAATTAAAAGCGGTGAAAAACCGACTTTAATGGTCTTCAATAAGATTGATGCTTATGAAGCCGAAAAGATCGAGGAAGATGACCTGATGACCGAAAAAACAAGCTCCCACTACACTTTGGCAGAATGGGAAAACACCTGGATGAACCGTCTTGGCGATAATGTGCTGTTCATTTCGGCCCTCAACAAAGAGAACATGGAAGAGTTCAGGAAAAAGGTTTATGAGGCAGTAAGAGAGATTCATATCACCCGTTTTCCTTACAACAATTTCCTTTATCCCGAATACGATACCTATACAGACGAAGAGGAATAATTTCTGAAAAATTCAGTATTTTAGAGGAGCTAATTCTCTGAACATGAAAAAATTACCATTTCTGCCCTTGCTGATATTTTTCAGTATGGCAACTGCCCAAAACCTGGAGGGTTCATGGCTTCTTGTAGAAGTAGATCATCAGCCTGTTAATGACCTGGAGACGGTAAGGATCTATATGGACAATTATTTTGCACAGGGCACCAAAGAAGCCGGTACAAATAAATTCATTAGCGCCTCTGGCGGGGAATATACCTTAGACGACCTCTATACCGAAACCTACGATTTCAATACCGAAGATCTTTCAGCTTTAGGAGAAACCCGACAGTATGAACCGGTTGAAATTCAAAAGAACCTGCTCAACCTTACGGCCGAAGATGGCACTACCTACACCTGGAGAAGAATATCAGACGACACCAACGACCTCTCCGGAAACTGGGTGATCACAGGCCGGCAACGCGACGGGGAACTTAGCCGCAGTACGCCCGGCGCCAGGAGAACCATAAAGATCCTTGGCGGCGACCGCTTTCAATGGGTGGCATTTAATTCCGAAACGGGAGATTTCTCCGGCACAGGAGGCGGTACGTACACAGCTGAAGACGGTAAGTACACAGAGAATATTGAATTTTTCTCGAGAGATGACAGCCGCGTTGGTGCCAGCCTGGATTTTGATTACAAAGTGAAAGACGGGGAATGGCATCACAGCGGTAAGAGCTCTAAAGGCGACCCTATCTATGAGATCTGGTCTCCTTATGCCGAAGCTTATAAAGAGTAGTTTTTTATAAGACCTCACAGGTTTTGAAAACCTGTGAGGTCTGCTCCATATTACCTCAAAAATGGCATTTTTGAGAGGTAATATTTTTTCTGTTATCTTTTCCCAATGAAATACCTACTCCTTCTTATTCTCTTAATCCCTTTTAGCGGAATAGCTCAGGATATTTCGGGAAGCTGGTCCTGGCAAGCTGAAAATGACGGGCCCCGGATGGAAATCATTTTAAAAGCAGAAGGAGCTGGATTCACCGGTCATCATTGTGCAGTATTTGAAAATAGCGACAAGATTGATTGCGTTGACCAAAACAATACTGTATCTATTAAAATTAAAAGGACTGCTGAAAATAAGTTTGAAGGAACAATTAGAAGTGGCTATAGTGGTAAAAAAGAGAAAGTAAAGCTACTTTTCGAAATTCAGGAGGCTCCCGGTAGTATATATTACCTGCCAAAAAAGGCATTTTTTAAGTCCACTTTGGGCCGGGAATCGAAATCCGAAAGAATTGTTTCACAATCTGAAACCACAGATATAAATTGTAAGGAACACCAAAATGAGCCTTCTCTTCAGAATTTAAAATCCTCTGAAAAAATAAAGGATTCTTTATTTTTTCATTTAAATGAAAGTTACTTTCAAAAAGGAAAATACGATGAGAACTTGCTTTATATTAAAGATGCTTTAAATGATGAAAGATCTTCAGAAACATTTCTGTTTAAAATAATGGAAAGAAGAAGTGACATTGCAGCCCCGGAAAAAATTGGAAGTTTTCACCAGTATATTACAGATTCCGAATTTTTCCAGGAGGAAAAAAAAGTAAATAAGCTACAAGATTACAGACTTGCTTCTCATCTTCAAAAATTCATAATATATCTGGTGGATTATAATTATGAACCTCCAATTTATATTCAAGTTTATCCATTGACCGAGATAGAATAATACAGACCCAAAGCAGAGAATACCTCTCAAAAATGACATTTTTGAGAGGTACTTTTTTCTCCTTACTTTTCCTGGGGGATTAGGAGGCTTCCGCGGTAGCCTTCACATCCAGCGGCTGTAGCACTTTCAATGCTCTATCGACAGTTGTCACCTTCTCAAATGTCAGCAACAACCTCAATCCACTGCGGGTTTTCTTTTCTTTCATGGTGCAGCTCTGCGGATGCGTTTGTACGTATTGAAGCACTCTTGTAAAAGCTTTGCTCTGGTAGAAACGCGACTGCTGGTCAGCAATGAAGTAGCCTATCAGCTTGCCCTGCTTCATTATTATTTTCTCGACTCCTATTTTTGAGGCAATCCATTTGATACGGACGCTGTTCAGGAGATCTTCGGCCTGAGTTGGCAGTTCCCCAAACCGGTCTACCAGCTCGGCTTCAAATTTCTGAAGCTCTTCTTCCGTCTTGAGGTTGTTGAGCTGGGTGTAAAGATTAAGCCTTTCAGAAATGTTGTTGATATAATCATCGGGGAACAGCAATTCAAAATCGGTATCGATCTGCGTGTCTTTCACGTATTCCTTATCCTCTTTCTCCTGCTCCTGGTAAAGATCCCTAAATTCATTTTCCTTCAGTTCCTCTATGGCTTCGTTCAGGATCTTCTGGTAGGTATCAAAACCAATTTCATTAATGAATCCACTTTGTTCCCCTCCTAAAAGGTCACCTGCACCACGGATCTCCAAATCCTTCATCGCAATGTTGAATCCGCTACCCAGCTCGCTGAATTGCTCTAAAGCGGTAATTCGCTTCCTCGCATCATCGGTCATGGCAGAATACGGCGGTGTAATGAAATAGCAGAAGGCTTTTTTATTGCTTCGGCCTACCCTTCCGCGCATTTGGTGAAGATCGGAGAGTCCGAAGTTATTGGCGTTGTTGATAAAGATGGTGTTGGCGTTGGGTACATCCAGCCCGCTTTCTACAATGGTCGTGGAAACGAGCACATCAAATTCGCCATTCATGAACTTCAGCATAAGCTGCTCCAGCTTCTTTCCTTCCATTTGTCCATGACCGATCCCGATCTTCGCATCGGGCACCAGCCTTTGGATCATCCCTGCGACTTCCTTGATGTTCTCTAAACGATTGTGAATAAAGAACACCTGCCCGCCCCGCTGAATCTCGTAGGAAACCGCATCGCGAATGTTCTCTTCAGAAAACCTTATCACGTGGGACTCAATAGGATACCTGTTTGGCGGCGGAGTGGTAATTGTAGAAAGATCTCTCGCAGCCATTAAACTGAACTGTAACGTACGCGGAATTGGCGTTGCCGTAAGAGTGAGCGTGTCAACATTTTCTTTGATGGTCTTCAGCTTATCTTTTACAGCCACTCCAAACTTCTGTTCTTCATCTACAATAAGCAGCCCGAGATCTTTAAACTTCACTGCCTTATTCACCAGTTGATGGGTACCAATTACGATATCAACCTTCCCGTTCTCCAGTTCTTCGAGAGTAGTTCTTCTCTCTTTGGCTGTTCTAAAGCGGTTCAGGTAATCTACGGTGACAGGAAAATCCTTCAGGCGTTCTGTAAAAGTCTTGTAGTGTTGAAAAGCCAGAATGGTAGTAGGCACCAGCACTGCCACCTGTTTCCCGTTATCAACTGCCTTGAAGGCGGCTCTTATCGCAACTTCAGTTTTTCCGAAGCCAACATCCCCGCACACCAGGCGATCCATAGGCCGTTCGTTCTCCATGTCGGCCTTAACATCGGCTGTGGCTGTACTCTGGTCGGGTGTATCTTCGTAGAGGAAGGATGCTTCCAGCTCATGTTGCAGGTAAGAATCAGGTCCGTAGGCGAAACCTTTCTGTAACCTGCGCTTGGCATACAGCTCAATAAGGTTAAAAGCAATATTCTTAACTCTCGCTTTGGTCTTTTGCTTCAGGTTTTTCCAGGCGTTGCTGCCCAGTTTATAGATTTTGGGCGGCTTCCCGTCCTTGCCGTTGTATTTTGAGATTTTGTGCAACGAGTGAATACTTAGGTACAGCACATCGCGTTCGCCATAGATCAGCTTGATCGCCTCCTGCTTCTTACCTTCCACGTCGATTTTTTGGAGTCCGCCGAATTTCCCAATTCCGTGGTCAATATGCGTCACATAATCGCCGACTTCCAGGTTGGTAAGCTCCTTTAAAGTTATCGCCTGTTTCTTGGCGTACCCATTTTTCAGGTGGAATTTGTGGTAACGTTCAAAGATCTGGTGATCTGTGTAGCACACCATTTTTTGACCTTCAGCAACAAAACCCTGGTACATAGAAAGTACCACAGTTTTATATTTCACCTCCTGGTCAACATCATCAAAAATGTCATGAAACCGCTTGGCCTGCTGCTCACTTACGCAAAAAATATAATTGGAAAAACCGTCTTCGCTGTTCTCCCTAAAATTCTGAATAAGCAGTTCAAAATTCTTGTTGAACGATGGCTGGGGTTTGGTGTTGAAGGTAATTGTTTTAGCAATATCCTCTGGTTGATGGGAATTGGTCACTACCAGCGAATATTCCTGCATCTGCTCCTTCAAAAGTGCCGAATTACAGAACAATTCTTCCGGCTCATTGTGTTTAATTTCTTCGGAAAGATTTTTAAAAGCTTCTTCGGCTTTGCTGAAAAGCTTATCTATCTGGGAAAACAATAATTCCGGTTCCTGGCTGAAGATTACCGTTTGATCTGAAATATACTTCAGAAAACTCTCCCGCACCTCCTGAAGCCTTTTGTGCTCCACATTCGGGATCACCGTGATCTTCTTCACCTGATCTGTAGACAACTGCGTCTCCACATCAAAAGTCCTGATGCTCTCTACCTCATCGCCAAAGAATTCTATCCTGTAAGGCTCGTCATTACTGAAAGAAAACACGTCGAGGATCCCCCCACGCACCGAAAACTCACCAGGTTCAGTAACAAAATCCACTCTTTTGAACTTGTACTCGAACATCACTTCGTTCACAAAGTCGATAGACAGTTCGTCGCCAACCTTGATCTTGAGTGTGTTCTTTTCCAGCTCTTTCCTGGTCACTACCTTCTCAAAAAGGGCATCTGGATAGCTAATTATTAGCGCAGGTTTTTTGCGGGAGTTGATCCTGTTAAGCACTTCTGCCCGAAGCAGCACGTTGGCATTATCGGTTTCTTCCAGCTGGTAAGGCCTGCGGTAACTCCCGGGGTAAAAAAGCACATTTTTGTCACCCAGCAGCTGCTCGAGATCATTCAGGTAATAGGCAGCTTCTTCCTTGTCATTGAAGATCAGCAGAAAAGGCTTTTCAGCTTCTTCAAAAGCATTGGCAATAACAAAGGAAAGTGCAGAGCCTACGAGGCCCTTTAACTGCACCTGAGTTCGCGGCAGGGCAAGCGCTTTCCCCAGTTCAAGCTGTTGAGTCGACTGTGCAAAGCTTTGGGCAATAGAATTTTTACTCAAAAAATTTATTTTTTGCAAAGATAAAGCTTAATGCGCAAAGGCTAAAGAAGGTGAAGTTTAAACAGAAGTTAAAATACAGTTGTGAGTTAGGAAGTTCAGAGTTATGAGTTTAAGCTATTGGCAATTGCCTATTAGTCCTTAGCTCAGTAACATTTCCCGCTGATTTCGCAGATCTAAGCAGAACTCTTCATAATTTTTTCTTTGAAAAACTTTACAACTTCCGTTTTCCTAAATCTCGCGCGGAGTGGTGAACTGTTAAAATATCCACACGTTCCTGATCTACTATTCGATAAATAATCCGGTAATTTCCTTCAATTAACTCACGGATATCTTCTCTGTTGATTTCCTCAACAATTTTCCCAGAATAGATATGCGAAGTTAAAATTTTTGTTCTGAGTCTGATTCTAATTATTTGAAGTCTTGCATATTTCAGCGAATCTCTTGCGATATACTTTACAATACTCTGCAGATCCTCCCTTGCCTGAACAGTCCAATTTATTTGAACCATTTTTCCATCTCCTTTTCCAACTCGGCATCTGGAATCACCTCACCCTGCTCCGACTGGAGAATTCCCTTTTCAACTTTTTCCACCAGGATCAATCTATCAACCAGCTCATCAATGGAAAATTCCTCTGGAAGGTTTTCAATTTCGGCTTTGACCTTTTCCTTCTTTAACATAATCAGAAATTTTTATTACAAGATACAAATAAGCTTCTTTAAAATCTGAAAAAAGTCTTGGTGATCTAGACTCTAGGTTCTTGGCTCTTTTTTAATCATTCAAACAAATCACTTCCTCCTTTGTCACCACATACACCTCATCATCTCCCTGCGGAATAAGGATGTGCTTCCCGGTGAATTCGCCGAAGGCGGGCAGGATCAATTGATCTTTCGATTTAAAGAAGCAGGACAGTTTAAGCTGCTGCCTGCCGTGACCATTAATTTTAACTCCGGGGTGAATGTGCCCCGAAAAGTTAAAGAACCCGTGTCTTTCTTCGGGATGATGGGTGAAGAGGAAGTTTTTCAGCACAATTTCAGAGGTGACAAAAACTCCCAGCGCCTCATACTTAAGTGGTGAAATGATATCGTGGTTTCCTTCCACCAGAATAACTTCAGCAGAAATTTGTTCGAGCCAGTGCTCAAAAAACAGCCATTCCTTATTTAGGGAGCTGTGGAAAAGATCTCCCAAAAATGCTATTTTTGAGGGTTCAAAAAAAGTAATGACCTCATCCATTTTCTGAAAGTTCCCCGCAATTGCAGTTTGCGGTACTGCACTCCCAAACTTCCGGAAATGCGACACCTTCCCCAGGTGCACATCACTTATCACCAACAGGTCTTCCTCCTCCCAGAACATGGCGCCGGAAGGATGTAAAGTAAAATTCTGATTATAAAGACTAAGCGTTTTTGTCATTTTTGAAGCTACAGGTCGCCCCATTGCGCCATCATTTTTTTAATTCTATCCTCCAGTTTTTCTGAAGATAATTTCTCCCGCATCCTGTCGGTGATGATCGGGAAGGCGAAAGGTGTGGGTTTTTCGCATTGTTTCCAAACCAATTTTTGTTCCGAAATGCGCTCCATAGCCATTCTCAACCTGCCCTCTTCCAACTGATGCTCGAAAGTTTCCCTAAACGCCTGCTGAAACAATAAATTGTCCGGCTCGTAATCCCTGAAAACACTGAAAAGCAGCTGCGAATTCGACTGAAGATGTTTTGTCTTGATCATCTTATTCGGAAAGCCCGAAAACACCATTCCGGCGATGACTGCAATATCCCGAAATTTCCTCCGGGCCATCTCGGTGGCGTTTAAACTGGTTTGGAGGTCGTCCATGAGATGTTCCGGAGAAAAAAGATCATTATCGAATACCTGCTGCATATCGATCTCCTGATCGGAAAGCAGCTCAAATCCGTAGTCATTAAAGGCCAGGGAAAAAGTGATGGGCGACAGCAGACTAATCCTGTAAGCCAGCAAACTCGCCATAGCTTCATGCACAAAGCGGCCTTCAAAAGGGTAAAAAATCGCGTGGTATCCCTCGCGGGTTTTAAAAGTTTCGATAAGGAATTCATCTTTTTTGGGGATAATAGACTCCCTGTTTTGCCTCTTAAAGATGTTGCTGAGGGCGTTAAGTTCTAAAGAACCACTATTACGTTCGTCAAGAGACCCCTCGACGGAGCCTGTGCCGAGCGCAGTCGAGGTGCTCGAACTGACATCGAGTTCTGAAGCTACGAACATCTCCTCCCGCAGGAGTTCACTCATCTGGGCTGAAAAGCTCATCCTCCCTCCTGCCCAGCTGGGGAAACGGGAATTCTTGACTTTCGATTTCTTTACGATCACCTGCATATTCTTGATCTGGTACAGCTCCAGGTTCTTTCCGGCGAAAGTGAAGACATCTCCGGGATTTAGTTTGGAAATGAACCACTCTTCAATAGTCCCAATGTAGCCTCCGCCCAAATATTTCACCGCCAGCACAGCATCACTTACAATAGTTCCTATTTGCAGTCGGTGTCGCATGGCAATAGCCCGATTATTTACTTTAAATAATCCGTCCTCCTCGATCTCCACCTTTTTGTACTCGTCATAAGCCTGCAGCGTCTGACTCCCCTGCGTGATAAAATTCAGCAGCCACTCCCATTGTTCTTCGGAAAGCGCCTGGTAGCAAAAGGTTGATTTGACTTCCGGCCAGATTTTCTTCGGAAAGAATCCGTCGGAAACTGCGAGGGTAGTTAGATATTGAACGAGCACATCAAAGGAATTGAGGTAGGGAATTCTGTCTTCCACCACAGTATGTTTTACCGCTTTTTGTAAGGCTGAAGCTTCAATGAGCTCCATGGCATGTGTCGGCAAAAAATAGATCACGCTCTCCTTTCCCGGCTGGTGTCCGCTTCTCCCCGCCCTTTGCAGAAATCTGGCGACACCTTTTGGTCCGCCAATCTGGATGATGGTCTCCACCGGCGAGAAATCTACCCCCAGATCCAGGCTGGAGGTCGCCACCACCGCTTTCAACTGTTCATCTCTAATTGCCTGCTCCACCCACAGCCGGGTTTCTTTGTTGATGCTTCCGTGGTGCATTGCGAGTTCTCCTGCGAATTCAGGATATTTCTGCAAAATCCGCTGAAACCAGATCTCGCACTGGGATCGGGTGTTGGTGAAAAGCAAGGTTGTCCTTGATTTCCGGATGATGGGCACTACCTCATCAATAAGGTGTAACCCTAAATGCCCCCGCCATGGAAAGGTTTCCATCTTCTCCGGAATGATTGATTTTACACTGATCTTCTTCTGAATATCGGCCCGGATCAACACAGAATTCTCAAAAGCTTCCGATTCAGGTCCCAGCAACACCTCCCTTGCCTCCTGAAGGTTTCCAATAGTAGCAGAGATTCCCCAGATCTTCATTTTTGGAGCCACAGTTTTTAGGCGGGAAAGGGCGAGTTCTATCTGCACTCCGCGCTTGGTTCCCAGCAGCTCATGCCATTCGTCAATGACTATTGCATTTAGATCTTTAAAGGTCTTTTCATAGCGTTTTGAAGAAAGTAACAGCTGCAGACTCTCAGGTGTAGTGATAAGAAGGTCGGGCATTTGCTTCTTCTGGGCAGCACGTAGTTTCTGGGAAGTATCTCCGGTGCGGATCCCAACTGTTAGTCCGCTGCCAATATCCTGCGCAAATCGATTTGCCGCCTGCTCGATCTCTACTGAAAGCGCCCGCAACGGCGTGATCCATATAGCTTTGAGTCCGGGTTTGTGCTTTGTTTTATAATCGGGATTTTGTCTGATATAATCTAGCACTATGGGAATCCACAGCGCATAGGTTTTCCCACTTCCGGTGGGAGCGTTAAGGAGTCCGTGCTTACCATCCAAAAAGGCTTTCCAGGAATCCTTTTGAAAAGCAAAAGATTTCCAGGACTGGGATTTGAACCAGTCGTTGGCGAGTTTTATGAGTTGTGTTTTGTTCATGATTTGTGCTCTGGTTGGACCCTTCCGTCATTCCTTCGGAATGCCACCTTCCCTTGGCAAGGGAAGGAGTTTTTGATTGTGTTACCTTCTTAGTTTTTTCTTCAATTATAAATTTTACAAACCCACTTTCTCCTGGGGAACAGCTTTGCTGTTCCTATAAAATTCCCCTCCTTTTTAAGGAGGGGTGGATCCGCGGGAGCGGAGACGGGGTGGTCCGTCGCTCCTGAAATTTCTCTTTATCTCCTCTAACACCCACTCCAAATTATCAAATACGCTCCTGTTCTCAAACCTGATCACCCTCATGCCTACCTCCTCGAGTTTTTTTGTTCTTATAGTATCTTTTTCTTCATTTGTTGAGTTCATATGATACAGCCCATCCAGCTCGATAACCAGTCTTTCTTCGGCGCAGTAGAAATCTACTATAAAGTTTAAGATGCTGTGTTGCCTCCGGAATTTTCTTCCCTCCAGCTTCTTTTGTTGCAAATGTGTCCACAGATATGCCTCGGCGGTAGTCCCGTGGTGGCGGAGCTTCTTGCGGTAGGGCTCCAGGGATTTTTTATTGTGGATTCTCTTTTTCATTTTTGACTGGTTTAAGCGAGAAGCAGCCGTGGGACCCTTCCGTCTCCGCCTGCGGCGGATCCACCTTCCCTTTTTAAGGGAAGGAGCTATTTGTGCTACTATATTTATTTTTTCTTCAATTCTAAATTTCATAAACCCATTTTCCCCCTAGGGAACAGCAAAGCTGTTCCGGAAAAGCTCCCCTCCTTTTTTTAAGGAGGGGTGTCCGCAGGACGGGGTGGTCATTTCGGGATCAACTGCTTTAATTCCTCAATAGTATTTGCTTCTTCTATTTTTTTGTCCTGTCTCCATCTTAATATTCTCGGGAATCTTGTTGCTACCCCGCTTTTGTGACGGCTGGATTCTGCGATTCCTTCGAAAGCTATTTCAAAAACGAGCTGAGGTGTAACCGAGCGAACGGGACCAAAACGTTCGAGCGTGTTCTTCTTTATCCAGGCATCCACCTGACGGAATTCAGCATCTGTGAGTCCGGAGTAGGCTTTGGCAAAAGTCACCAGTTCGTCATCCTGCCACAAGGCGAAAGTGTAATCGGTAAAGAGATTCGAACGGCGGCCGTGACCGCGCATGGCATAGGTGAGTACGGCATCAACGGTTAAAGGTGCTACTTTCCACTTCCACCAGTCACCTTTTTTCCTTCCGACGAGGTAGGGCGAATCCCAACGTTTGAGCATAAGGCCTTCACTTTTTACCTCCCTGGCCCGCTCCCGTTCGGCGGTTGCTTCTTCCCATTTTTTAAAGGAAATGGTTTCGGAAAGATGAAAAGGCAGTGCTTCAGTTTTCACTGTGGAATAAAGTTTCTCGAGGATCTGCCTGCGTTCCAAAAATGGCAAATTCCGGATGTCTTTCCCCTCCCACTCTAAAAGATCATATGCTTTCAGGATCACCGGGGTCTTTTTCAGCAGCGCCTTTGAAACAGTTTTCCGGCCGATGCGGGTTTGTAGGTCATTAAATGTGCCGATATCTCCTTCAGGAAATGGAAGGATCTCCCCATCTATTACTGTTCCATCAGGGATGACTTCCAAAAATGCAGAAAACTCAGGGTATTTATCGGTTACCAGTTCTTCTCCCCGACTCCACACAAAGATCTCTCTGTTGCGAATCACTACCTGCGACCTTATTCCGTCCCATTTATGCTCTGCAGACCAATTGGAAGGATCACCAAGATCTTCGGGAGCTCCTTCAATAGCGTATGCCAGGTAGAACGGGTACGGTTTGGAAAGAAAATCTTCTTCATTCTCCTCTAAAATGAGCTTTTGAAAGGTGATTTTTTGAGGATCCCAATCACCCATCAGCTTATATGCCAGCACATCTTCATCTATTTCTGTAGCTTTTGAGAGGGCACGGGTCATGAGCTTCTGACTCACGCCAATCCTGAAACTTCCGGTAATGAGCTTCGTAAAAACGAAACGCTCGTAATAATTGAGAGCGGCCCAGTTCTCGTGCAGGTATTCTTTCTTATCGGATTCAGTGGCTGCTTTGAGGTCAATTATTTCCTGAAGGTATTGGGTTAAGCTTTTCTCGCTGGATTCTTCTGCCGGGGGAATTACCAACGCTATAGTTTCAGCTAAATCTCCCACGATGTGGTAAGACTCTTCAAACAACCACAGCGGAATATTGGCCAGTTCGGCAGCAAATGTCCGCAGCAAAGTGGTATTGACTGGTCGCGGCGGACGGCGGTGCGAGAGAATAGCGATTGCCCACACCTTATCTTTATTCGGCACCCGCTGAAAATAGCGCGTTAAGGCCGCCACCTTCACCGTGGTTTTGTTGGTGCTGTCAAGTTCCCTAATAAGTGCTGCGAATTCTTCCATAACCCCTCCCTGGCCCTCCCCTAGCAGGGGAGGGAATTTTCGTGTTCTTAAGTTATTTTTATTTCATCTAATTTCTGATCACTGACCAATGATTACTGATTACCAGACCTCACAGGTTTTGGAAACCTGTGAGGTCTGCTTTAATTTTCATCATTTTCTTCTGATTTTGAATTCATCTCTGCCAACTCACCTTCATACTGGGTTTCGGCGGTGCGGGCGTCGTAGCCCTGTTCATTTAAAAATCGGCTAAAGATCTCGGAGTAGCCGTGGGTGCAGATCACCCGCTCGCAACCTGTAGCTTTAATTGAAGCCAACAATCCCTGCCAGTCGCAATGGTCAGAAAGTACGAATCCGCGGTCGACGGCCCGGCGACGGCGTGCACCCCTAAAGGCCATCCAGCCACTGGCCATTCCGGTTTCAAAGGGTACCATCTTCCTTATCCACGTACTACCGTGAGTGCTGGGCGGTGCCAGCACCATTCCGCCTCTTAGCTCTTCCTTTTTTGTCTCCCTCGTGATCCTGATGGTTTCAGGAAGATGGGCGAAGGGTCGCACTACTTCAGTCATATTTTCAATGGCGCCATGGGTGAAGATCCTTCCTATAGACGGATCCAAAAACTTCAGCAATCGCTGGGCTTTTCCGAGGGAATATCCGAAGAGAACTGAAGTCTTACCTTCCGACTGATTTTGCTGCCACCAGCTGTTGATGTCGTTCATCACCTGCTCCTGCGGCAACCATTTAAAAGCCGGAAGTCCAAAAGTGCATTCGGTGATAAAAGCGTCACACTTCACAGGTTCATAAGGCACTGCGAGACCATCATCTTCGGTTTTATAATCGCCGCTAAATACCCAAACTTCCCCCTTTTGCTCTACCCTCACTTGCGACGAGCCAATAATATGACCGGCCGGAAAAAGCGAAAATTTCACGTTGTTAATGACGAATGTCTCCCCGTATTCCTTTCCGGAAACCTCTATTTCTCCAAGCCGGTGTTTTATAATGGGAACATTGGTATGGTGGGTGATATACTGCTTATTCCCCCACCGGGAATGATCGGCGTGGCCGTGGGTGATGATCGCCTTGTCTACCGGCTTCCACGGATCGAGATATACCCCTGCAGGTTCGCAGTAGATCCCTTTTTTATCAAAACAAAGCAGCGGTTTTTTCTGATTTTTAAGCGGCATGAATTCAAGTTAGGATTTTTTTTGCAGGGCAGCTGTGGCATTAGGAAAAAATTAGAACTGAAAATGCCATTTTTGAAGGGTTAGCGATTACAGCTGATAGCTCCCGAAGCCTGCAAAGGCGAGGGACTATGAGCGGAAAGCCTGCCTGCCGGCAGGCAGGCGCGGCCCCCGCCCTTTTAGGCGGGGGAACCCCCCTAATGATAAGAATAAGAGTAAATTGCTATATTTGAGTAAAAATATTTGTGCTATGTCATTTTCAGATCTTTTTGGAAGCGGGGAACACCTCAGGAATCTTGGGCATTTTGCCGCTATTGTCAACCTTGCTGCCGCCGATGGGCCAATTAATGCCAAAGAAGAGGCGCAGTTAAAGCGTTTTGCGACGAAACTGGATATTGCGGAAGAGGAATACATGAAGGTGCTGCAAAACCCAAACGCTTTTCCCATTCACCCCAACAACTCAGTTGAAGGGCGGCTGGAGCGACTTTATGACCTATTTAAAATCATATATTCTGACCATGATATTGAAGAGCAGGAAGTGGGCCTTCTGAAAAAATATGCCATAGGTATTGGTTTCTCCCAAAAAGCGGCTCAAGACATCATTAAACGCTCTATGGAGATCTTTAGCGGGATGAGCTTTGACGACTACCGCTACCTGCTTAACAGGGAGAAATAATTTAAAGGCAAGACTTTTGGTTCTGGAAAATCCCTCTTAAAAATGGCATTTTTGAGGCTGCTGTTATTCGGGGTTTTTGGCCATGAATTCTTCCACTTTTTCAACCATTTCTTTGTTTCCGCAGAAGAAAGGAACCCTTTGGTGTAACTCTGTAGGTTCAACATCCATAACCCGGCTAAAGCCGTTGCTGGCTTTACCACCGGCCTGTTCAGCGATAAAAGCCATAGGGTTGCACTCGTACAGCAACCTCAGTTTTCCCTGAGGCGCATGGGAAGTAGTGGGATAAAAGTAAATTCCGCCTTTGATCATATTGCGATGAAAATCAGACACCAGCGAACCTATATACCTGGACGTGTAAGGCCTGTCCTCCTTTTCTTCCTGGCAATATTTGATGTAGTTCTTCACTCCTTTTGGAAAATGTACGTAATTCCCCTCATTCACCGAATAGATACTGCCTTTTTCGGGAAATTTCATATCGGGATGAGAAAGATACCACGAGCCAAGGGCCGGGTTGAGGGTAAAGCCATTCACGCCGTGGCCTGTGGTATACACAAGCATGGTAGAAGTTCCATAAACGATATAACCCGCAGCCACCTGTTTATTGCCCGGCTGTAAGAAATCTTCCATCTGCACGGGCGTCCCAATTGGGCTAATGCGCCGGTAAATGGAAAATATTGTTCCTACCGAAACATTCACATCAATATTCGAACTGCCATCTAACGGATCCATCAACACCACATATTTGTTCTTATGATCGTTGTTCTGGCCTGAAATGGTGATGAAATCTTCCGATTCTTCGGAAGCAATGCCGCAGACGATCTCCCTGTTAGTAAGGGTTTGGATGAATTTCTCGTTGGCATAAACATCCAGTTTTTGCTGATCTTCCCCCTGCACGTTAGTCTCCCCTGCTGCCCCGGTAATATCTACCAGTCCGGCTTTATTCACCTCGTGATTCACCACTTTTGCGGCTAGCCTGATAGAGTTAATCAATCTTGAAAGTTCTCCCGAAGAAAAGGGAAATTCTGCCTGATTTTCAATTATGAATTCGCCTAACGTCTGATTTTTCTTGACCATTGAAGTAGAAAATGTGCTTTATCAAACAAAACTAAAGTAAATAATTTTAAGTCACTACAACGTTTTCGTAATTTAATCTTAAAATCAAATCTCTACTTTTGCAATCAAACTGCAACTATGAACACCATTATTCGAGACGCAAGAAAAGAAGATATGCCCGCCGTGCTGGAGTTGATCAAGGAACTTGCAGCCTTTGAAAAAGAACCCGATGCGGTAATCACCACAGTAGAAACTCTTGAAACCGAAGGTTTTGGTGAGCATCCACTCTTCCATATTTTTGTAGCCGAAGTAGATGGCACAATTGAAGGAATGGCTTTGGTGTACTACCGTTTCTCTACCTGGAAAGGCCGTACCCTGCATCTCGAAGACCTTGTGGTTCGTGAAGAAAAACGCGGTACAGGCCTGGGAAATGCCTTGTACAAAAAGGTGATCGAGTATGCAAAAGCCCAGGGCCTAAAGCGGGTTGAATGGGTGGTGCTGGACTGGAACCAGCATGCGATAGATTTTTACGCCCGCAGCGGCGCCAATATATTGAAGGACTGGTATACCGTGCAGATGGATGAGAACGGAATTACTAAATATGTAGAGACCAACGCATGAAAGTTTTCAAATTTGGAGGTGCATCTGTAAAGGATGCCGGCGGAGTAAAAAATGTGCTGCAGGTATTAGAAGCCGAAGGAACCGCAGAAAAACTCGTGGTAATTTCGGCCATGGGAAAGATGACCAATGCGCTTGAAGTGGTTGTAAATGATTACCTTCAAAAAGGGGATTTTAATGATGTGCTTCAGCCTGTAAAGGAATTCCACCGGGCAATTATGCTGGGACTGTTTGAGAACAGGGAACATCCTGCTTTTGTTGCAGTACGACAATTATTTGAGGCGCTCGAGAATTTTCTCCGTCACAACCGCTCTACCAACTACGATTTTGTGTATGACCAGGTGGTGATCTACGGGGAGCTGCTTTCTACTACCATTGTGAGCTCATACCTTTCTTCCTGCGGAATTAAGAACGACCTGCTCGATGCCAGGAACTGTATACGTACAGACAATACTTACCGCGATGCACAGGTGCAGTGGGAAGAAACCCAGGCACAAATCACTTCGCTGGTGCGCCGGGAAAACCTTTCTATCACGCAGGGTTTTATTGGGGCAGACGCCAACAATTTCTCAACTACGCTGGGGCGCGAAGGCAGTGATTACACAGCCGGAATTTTCGCCTACTGCCTTAATGCCGAAAGTGTGACCATCTGGAAAGATGTGCCGGGGGTGCTCAATGCCGATCCGCGGGTGTTTGAGAATGCGCAGCTGCTGGAACACATCTCTTATGAAGAAGCTATTGAACTGGCATTTTACGGGGCTTCGGTGATCCATCCAAAAACACTTCAGCCATTGCAGCGTAAGGAAATTCCGCTCTACGTGAAGTCGTTTCTGAATCCCGTAAATCCCGGAACCGCAGTAAAGAAAGGCCAGCCAATCCTTCCGAAGATACCCTGTTTTATCGTCAAAAAGAATCAGGTGCTTATCTCTTTATCTTCTCTCGATTTTTCATTTATCCTGGAAAAAAACATCAGTGAGATCTTCAGCCTTTTCCATAAATATCAAATCAAAGTTGACCTTATTCAGAATTCTGCCATCAGCTTTTCGGTTTGTATTGACAATAAATTTAATAACTTAGAAAAGTTGTTAAGCCATTTAAAGGCCACTTTTAGGGTGAATTATAACACGGGTGTCTCGCTTTATACCATCCGGCATTTTGATGAGAAAGCAGTGGCCGGGCTGGAGAAAGACAAAAAAGTGCTTCTTAAGCAAATTACCCGGGAAACGGTTCAGCTTGTAGCCATACCCTAGTTTTTTAACTTTTAATAAAAATTAAATGGGAATTGTAAGTGCAAAAGAAGTTGCCAAAGTGATGAATTTGGATAAATTCGGATTTTTGGGAACTTCTATGGGATGGATAGTTCTTAAAACCACCAAGCTCTCGGTGATCAATAAAGAATACGACAAGCGGAAAGATATGACCGCACCGCAATTCATTGATTCCCTTCTGAAGGCATTCGAGATTAACTTTGAGATTCCCGAAGAAGACCTGAAGCGTATTCCAAAATCGGGTCCTTTTATTACAATTTCCAATCATCCCCTGGGAGGTATAGACGGAATGATACTTCTGAAGCTATTGCTTTCAAAGCGGGAGGATTTTAAAGTGATCGCTAATTTCCTGTTACAGCGTATTGATCCTTTACAGCCTTACATCATGCCTGTAAATCCTTTTGAAGAACACAAGAAGGCACAGAGCAGCACCAAAGGCATTAAAGAAGCTATTTTGCACCTGCGGGACGGGAAGCCACTGGGAATCTTCCCTGCGGGCGAGGTTTCTACCTATCGCGACCACAGGATGATTGTAGACCGGCCGTGGGATCCTGCTGCCATGAAGCTTATACAAAAAGCCAAAGTCCCGGTGATCCCCATATATTTTCATGCGAAGAACAGCACTTTCTTTTACAGGCTTGCATCAATAAGTGATATTCTTAGAACCGCCAAGCTGCCTAGCGAGATGCTATCTCAAAAGAAGCGAAAAATAAAGGTGAGGATTGGTAATGCCATTCAGCCGCAGGATATACAGGAGATCTCCAGCGTTGAATCCCTTACAGCCTTTTTACGCCGGAAAACTTACATGCTGGCGAATGCCTTCGAAAAAAAGCCATTTTTGAAAGGTATTCCGAAGAATTTTAAAATTCAGAAGCCTCCAAAAAAAATTGTGGAAGAGACGCAACTGGATTTGATGATGGCTGAAGTGGAGACCTGCCGAAAACTCGACAAGCGTTTGCTGGAAAGCAAGAATTACGAGGTTTTTCTGGCGAAAAAGGAGATCATCCCAAATATCCTGAAGGAAATAGGCCGGTTGCGGGAAATCACCTTTAGAGCTATTGGGGAAGGCACAAACATGTCTACAGATCTTGACAAGTTTGACGATTACTACTACCACATGTTCTTATGGGATCACGAGGCCAACAAGATTGCGGGTGCCTACCGCATGGGAATGGGGGCCGAGATCTATGAAGAATACGGAATTTCGGGGTTTTACCTGCAGGACCTTTTTAGGTTTGAACCCGAACTGCATAAAATGATGAGCGAATCTATTGAAATGGGTCGGGCGTTCATTACTGCGGAATATCAACAGCGGCCCATGCCGTTATTCCTTTTATGGAAAGGTATTGTACACTGCACTCTGCGATTTCCGAAGCATAAGTACCTGATTGGCGGCGTAAGCATAAGCAATAAGTTCTCGAATTTTTCAAAATCGCTGATGATCGAATTCATGAGGTCGCATTATTATGATCCCTATGTGGCGCAGTACATTAGGCCGAAGAAGGAATTTAGGGTGAAATTAAAAGATGCGGACAAAGATTTTGTCTTTGACGAATCCCAGGCCGACCTCAACAAGTTTGACAAGATCATAGACGAAGTAGAGCCGGGAAGCCTAAGACTTCCGGTACTTATCAAAAAGTACATTAAGCAAAATGCAAAAGTTGTGGCTTTTAATGTAGACCCGTTGTTTAATGACGCAGTTGACGGACTCATGTATATTCGCATAGCCGACCTGCCGGAAAGTACCGTGCGGCCGGTGATGGAAGAATTTCAACAGGAGCTGGAACGCAAGGTTACCGAAATGCGAAAAAAGGAACAGCAGCATAACCAGGAATGGCCTAAATGCCCGAAGCCGGTTGGAATTGGCTTTTTTGATGCTTATCTTGCTGTTTGAGAAACAAAAAACGAAAAATGGAAAAGATTTTAATAGTTGGAGCTACCGGAAGTACCGGAAAAAGGATCATTGAAATTCTGAATAACAGTCAGAGTTTTGAACCAGTAGCCATGATAAGAAAGGAAGAGCAAAAGAGCATTTTTGAAGATATGGAGGTGCAGTGGGTACATGGCGACCTGGAGCAGGACGATCTTGACCCGGTGATGAAAGGCATTGACAAGGTAATTTTCGCCGCAGGTTCTGGCGGGGACACAGGCCCTGAGAAGACCACAGAAGTGGATGAAGAAGGAGCAATAAAGATCATTGATGCCGCTAAAAAAGGTAAAGTGAAAAAATTCATCATGCTTAGCTCAATGGGTGCCGATGAACCTTCGAAACACCCAAAACTGGAACACTACCTAAATGCTAAGGCAACAGCAGACAAACACCTACGCGACAGCGGACTCAATTACACTATTTTAAGACCGGGCGCACTTACAGATGACCTGGGGACAGGAAAAGTTGAACTGGCCCAGAAACTTGATGGCCAGGGGGAAATACCACGGGATGATGTGGCTTTTCTGCTCATCATGTCCCTTGCAGATCCGCTTGTGAAAAATATGACCTTTGAAGCTATTGAAGGAAAAGAGCCAATAAAATCGGCTATGATAGAGTTGAGTCAGGGAAATTAGAAGTACGATTTTAGAAGTACGAAGGTAGAAGTAGGGTTGAAAGGCAACTTTATTAAATAGATTCCTGGCGATTTCAATGAAACATTATGAAACCTACAAGAAAAGATATTTCTACCGGCACGAGGGTGAGCATTGTTCTGAAACACGACCAGAGGACCGGAAGGCTAACTGAAGGTGTAGTGCAGGACATTCTCACCAAATCCCCCATGCATCCACATGGTATAAAGGTGAGGCTCGAAACAGGCGAAGTGGGAAGAGTTCAGAAAATTGAGGATTCACTGGCGTGAATTTCTCAATGAACAATGATCAATAAACAACAAATAAGCCGTCGATTCGAGTGAATCTGGAACTGCGATAGCAGGAACAGATTTGTATCGAGAATAAGGCATTATGCAGGGATTTCCTGATCCTGATAGGATTTGATCCGCTGAGAATTGATAATGATTACCGTCATGAGCACAAAGATTCCGCCCATTAAATATTCAAAGTTTACTCCGGCATCCATTAAAAGTCCGACAACCAGTGGCCCCAGGGCAGTAGAGATCACCGAAAACATGGTAAACACACTTCTTATCACCCCCATTTTTTCGGTGCCATAGAGCTCAGCTATCAGGGCGGTCTTTACAGTTCCCGAAACACCCATCGTGATTCCGGTGGTGATCAGGAATATTAGTGCGCCCAGGATACCATCCATAAAAGCAAAAGGAAGAAGGCCTATATTAACGGGAATGAGGTAGTACCGAAAGAGCTTTCGGGCTGTAAATTTATCTACCCAAACCCCTCCAAATAAAGAGAAGAGAAAGCGGGTAATAGCATATACTGTGAAAAAGGTGGCGTAAAGCTGCACAGACCAGCCTTTGTTCTCCACGAACACATATTGATAAAAGAAAATAGCTGTTGCCGAGAAACTAAGAATAAAACTCGCCGGCATCATGACACCAAACCTCCTGTCAAAAACCACAGTTTTGTAATCCTTTAAAAGTGACCAGGGCGACGGACTTCCTTCACGGGAAAGTTTTTCATCAAAATTTTCGAGTCGGTTAAACTTTAACCTGATGAGATACAGGAGCAGGACACAACCACTTACTATTGCTGCCACCCGCCAGTCAAACCAACTTATTAAAAAAGCTATGAGTAGCGGAAACAAAGCCTCTCCCACAGAAAAACCGAGAGACGAAAAGCTGAGGGCCTTGCCACGATCGGCTACAAATTGTTTAGACATGATGGTCATGCTAATGTGAGTAAGCAGCCCCTGCCCCGCCAGTCGCAGCCCCGTAATTGCTACTATAAGTAAAAGGATATTCTGGGAAAGCCCCAGGAGAATACTGGAAAGAGCGAGACCAGCAACGGTATAAGCCGTGACCTTTTTTACCGGTTTATGGTCTACAGTATGCCCTACAGACAGCATGATGAAAGAGGCTGCGATGGTGCAGCCTGCATAGATAGCTCCAAAAGCACCTTCAGAAATCTGGAAAGACCTGATGATCTCGGGCACGTAGAGGGAAATCAGGAAGGTTTGCCCAAACCCTGACAATAACGTGAGAACCCAGCCGAAACCTACGGTTCTAAAATTACCTTTAAGGAAATAAAAATAGTCTTTCAAAATGCCTTTTTTGAGCCTGCAAAGGTAGGGCCTTATCCTGGCAATAGATCTTTGAAATGATTTATGATTTTTTGTGCTATAGTATCTGCCAGCTTTTTGTGAGATTCTACCGTCCAGCCTGCCACGTGCGGGCTAAGTATTACATTTGGCATCACCAGTAATTCTTGCAGGGCTTTTGGCATTTCTGTAGCTTCAGAAAAAAAACTTTCAAAAGAGCCTTTTTCATACTCCAGTACATCGAGACCTGCACCCAGAATTTTTTTAGAACGTAAGGCTGCAACGAGATCTTCAGTCACGACACTTTTTCCGCGGGCGGTGTTGAGCAGCCAGAATGGCTTTGCAAAAGCTTCAATAAAGGCAGTACCGATCATTCTGTTAGTTTCGGGGGTCCAGGGCGTGTGCAGACTCACCACGTCACATTTCCTTCGGAATTCCTCTATGCCCACCTGCTGTGCATATTCATCTCCTACCCCCTCTAAAATGTCAAAACAGAGCACCTTTACATCAAAACCCTGAAGTTTTTTCGCAAAAGACTTACCCATATTTCCATAACCAATGATCCCGACAGTTTTTCCTTCCAATTCCACTCCGCGGTTTGCTTCGCGATACCACAAACCTTCCCGCACCTGCCTGTCGGCCTGATTCAATTTGTTGAAGAGTGAAAGCAACATTCCCAGGGCGTGTTCTCCCACGGCATTTCTATTTCCTTCGGGGGCAGAAAAAAGCTTCACGCCTTTCTTTTCGGCATATGCTACATCTATACTTTCCAGCCCAGCGCCCACGCGGGCAATGAATTTTAAATTGGGCGCAGCATCGAGAAAGGCTTTGTCGATTTTGAATCGGCTTCTAATCACAATCCCATCATAGCGGTGTTGATTCTCAAGAATCTCCTGCTCACTTTGGGTATAGGCTTCAATATTGTGATGCCCGGCGGCTTCGAGTTGTTGTAAAAGAACAGGGTGATTGGAGTCGGCGTGAAGAATGGTCATGAAAATCAGATTTTAGGATAGTGAGATTGGGTGAGGCTGTCTTCTACGTTTCCGGTGTGTTTTGTAGTTAGCTTTTCGAACAACATGATATGAACTTCTTCTCCATTTTTGGTCATGGGACAGTGTTTTAATCCTTTTGGAACGATGATGATCTCCCCTTCTTTTACAGTCTCGGTGCGATCTTCAAACTGAAGATATAAAGTACCTTTTATGACCTGGAAGAGTTCATCTTCCTCATCATGCTGATGCCACACAAAATCACCTTTCACTTTGGCCACCAGTACCTGCATGTCATTTACGACACCTATTTGCCGAGGATGCCAGTGATTGCTGAAGCTCTTTAGTTTTTCCTTTGGATCAAGATCAATGGGTATCATAAAATGGCATTTTTGACAGGTATTTTTAAGAGGAACTAAAATAATAAATTGAAGTTGGGGCAGGGATTGAAGCGGCATCTTTTTTACCCTTTTTGGAGGGTAAAAAAATACAGCGGAAAGCCCGGTGCGCAGCAGCACCCATAATGGAAATTATAAGTACCAAAATTCAAATTCCAAGCTCCAAAAAACAAATTTCAACCCTGGCACTATTGTAGCTGATTTTAAAAGCCCAGGATAAGTTTTGCAATGGTAAAATAGATAAGGATCCCAAAAATGTCATTACTGGTAGTGATGAAAGGGCCTGTGGCCATTGCGGGATCTATACCGAATTTATCCAGGATAATGGGCACAAAAGTCCCTATGAGAGAAGCAATGACGATTACCGAGATCAAGGAAATGCCCACGGTAAGCCCAAACCAGAAGTCGAAGCCCAGCAGGAAAATACCCCCAATGATAAGCAGAAGTGCAAGGGCGGTACCGTTTAAAAGGCTTAAAAGTATTTCTTTGATAAGGCGGTTTAACAGCGACCCGCTAAGGCTTTGATTTGCCAGACCCTGTAACACAATGGCCGACGACTGTACGCCCACATTACCTGCCATTGCCGCAATAAGCGGCACAAAAAAGAACAGGGCAGCATGCTCTTGCATCGCGGCATCGAAAGTGCCTAAAACGGTTACAGAAACAAAACCTCCAAAAAGTGCGAGGATGAGCCAGGGCAATCTCGCCCGGGTGAGCCGCAGGATGGAATCATCGGCCTCAACATCTTCAGAAATACCGGCTGCCAGCTGGTAATCCCTTTCGGCTTCGTCTCTTATAAAATCTACAATATCATCAATGGTTACCCGCCCCACGAGCCGGCCCATCTCATCAACAACGGGTATGGCCTCGAGGTCATACTTCTGCATGATTCGGGCTACTTCCTCGCCTTTGGTATGAACCGTAACGTAGTCTACTTTGTCTATATAAACGTCGCTGATATTTGCCCTGCTGGAAGCCGTTAGAAGATCTTTTAGAGACAATCTCCCCTTCAGTTTCCCCTTATCATCCACTACATAAATGGAATGCACACGGGTCACGTTCTCGCCCTGGGCCTTCATTTCGGCGAGAGAGCCGGTTACACTCCAGTTCTCATTTACCTTAACAAGCTCCTTAGCCATAAGACCCCCGGCAGAATTCTCGTCATAACGCAACAGCTCTACAATATGCTCGGCGTGTTCTTCATCGGAGATCTCCTGGATAACTTCCTGCTTTCGTTCTTCAGAAAGTTCAGACATGATGTCGGCAGCATCATCGGTGTCCATATTCTCGAGCTCCTCGGCGATTTCTTTGGCCGAAAGATTATCGAGAATGCGTTCTCTCAGGTCTTCTTCAAGCTCCATAAGAGCTTCGGAAGTTTTGGTACTGTCAAGCAGCTTTATGATATAGGTAGCCTCATCGAGTTCCAGTTCGTGGATAATCTCGGCAATATCGGCAGGGTGAACCTCTTCCAGCAGCTGCAAGAGCTCGGTATCCCGATGCTCTTCAATGAGAAGCTGAATTTGCTCAATATATTCTTCGGTTACCTCAAATTGCATAAGGCTGGATCTTTTGTGTAAGTTCTATAAACCTGGCTGTACTTAGCTGCTCGGGGCGTAGCCCAAAGATAGCATCTTCTTTAATATTTTCGGGCAGGTCAAAGATCTTAAGACTGTTTCTTAGCGTCTTTCTTCGCTGCTGAAAAGCTGTCTTTACCACCCTAAAAAACAACTTCTCGTCTACGGGAAGGGAAAAATCTTCTTTCCGGGTAAACTTCAGCACGCCGCTGTCTACCTTTGGCGGCGGATTAAACACTGAAGGTGGCACGGTAAAGAGGTACTCGGCTTCATAAAAAGCCTGGACCAGCACGGAAAGTATTCCGTAGGTCTTGTTACCTTCCTTTTCGCAAATACGCTGTGCTACTTCTTTTTGGAACATACCCGAAAATTCGGGAATAAAATCCCGTAGTTCGAGCATTTTAAAAACGATCTGGGTGGAGATGTTGTACGGGAAATTGCCTATTATGGCAAACTGCTCCTGTTTAAAGATCTCACCAATATCGTACCTCAAAAAATCCTTTTCATGCACCTTACCTTCAAGAGCAGGATAGTGTTCATTTAAATACGCAACACTCTCGGTGTCTATTTCAATCACATGAAGATCGGTATCTTTTTTCAGAAGATATTTTGTGAGCACACCCATCCCCGGGCCTATCTCCAGCACATGGGGATAACCTTTATAACTAAGTGTATCTGCAATTCTTTCGGCCACACTTTCATCGGTCAAAAAATGCTGCCCCAGGTGCTTTTTAGCCTTTACATCGCCTTCCTGATGGCCGGGCAAAGAGGTATTGTGGCGGTTTCCACCTTTCTTACTGTAATTCTTTTTCATGGATACTGTGCTTTCTACTGCTCGCTTATTACCTCGAGCTCGGTCCTGAAGACGACAAATTTCCCTTCAAAAATGGCAGATTTTCTTCTCAATCTTTCGGCATCTTCTTCGTAATAACGCTGTAGCATTTTCCGGGTTTGAGCGGTAAACTGAACTGAATAAGTGATGCCTCCCATTTCTTCGTTCACCAACACCCTGGTCATAAGCGCTTTTGTGAATTTACCGGTGTTGAGCATTTCGGGGATGTGTTCCTCTTTCATCCATTTTACCCACTGCTGGTGAACATCTTCCTGAACATTTATTGTGACATTGTAGATATACATATACTGTAGCTTCTTTAGAAAAAAGGGAGGATTGCGGCCTTAATTAAAGTTTATTCAATTTCATCTCCCCGAAGTTGCCTGAATTTTTTTCGGGCATCTACAAAGTAAATACTATCGGCGTAATTAAAGATAATTTTTTCATAAAACTCCTGCGCCTTTTCGGGCTGGCACAGCTTTTGGGCGTAGAGTTCGGCCAAGTAGTAATGAGCATTGTCTCCCAGAACACCATTCTGGTAATGCGCTATAAGGTTAAGGTAATTTTCTTCTGCTTTTTGGTACTGCCCCGTTTGTTCATACAACTTCGCCTGTTTTAAAAGGGCATCATCTTCTATATCCTCGCCTTTATGACTGGTTAAAACAGTGTCTAACAATTGTATGGCCTTTTCTTCCCGTTGCTGAAAAGCCAGTAAATCGGCCCGGGCATATTTTTTGAGTGCAGCCTGTGTAGAATCTTCCAGCGAGTTTTCACTAATTAAAAGGCTAAGTTCCATAGCATCATTAGCAATTAATTGCGAAGTAGCCGATTTTAAAACATCCAGCTGAATGGTGGCCCATTCAAAATCTCCTTTGTAGTAGCTGGTTTTTGCCAGTTTAAACCTTGCCATTTGTGCAATGACATCATTTTCTACCAGGTTTTGCACCTGGGAGTAATAGATCAAAGCCTGATTAAACTTCTCATCGAGCACGAGAATATCGGCCAGGGCCATTTTTAAAGCGGCTTCTTCAAACTTCTTCAGGTCACTATCTAGAAAATCCCGGAGTGCCTTTTCTGCTTTTGCGACCTCAGCCTGTTTAAATGCAAGAAAATTAGCGTAATCTATGAACAGCGACAACATTGCCGGTCCACTCCCATAGGTGTCAAAAAGGGCATTATAAGCCTCATCTATTTCGGAATATCTTTTCTTCGGAAGTGTTTCCTGAAGAATATTTAACCGCAGTTGGTACGCCTGAAGTTTTAAGTCCTGATTTGGGGCTTCAGCAATAATAAAATCGAGTACTTCAAGAGCTGTTTCGAGTTGCCCTTCTTCCCTCGCCATCACCGTAAGCCTTAAGATAGCCCCCAAACCTTCATTTGACCTGCGATAGATGGCTTTCTCCTGCTGAAAAGCCTTCTGATACTCTTTTTGCTGAATGAACAACCAGCTCAACATGTTGTTGAAAAGTATATTCTGGTCTTCCTGAAGTTTTTTCAGCAGTAATTTCCTGAAGGTGATGTTGGCCACATTAGCGGGATCATCGGTAATGAACTCCCCGTAAATGCGGCTCACGCCCGGCAGCAAATCGGGGTTGTTGCCCAGTACATCAATATAATTGCTAAACATCTTTTCAATCTCACCCTGTTCGCCGTAAAGCCGGGCGAGCTGGATGTTGTATTCGGCATTGGGGTTCATCTTCATGCCCAGCTCATAAGCTGTGACAGCCTTATCGAGTTTGCTGTACTTTTCAAAAGCACGGGCAATAGGAAAAGCATAGTTGGGTCTCGACTCAATAGCTCTTAAAGCTTCCTTATAGAATTTAAGGGCTTGAGATGATTTTCCCTGCAATTCAAGATTGTGGCCCAGCTCCACAAGGTAATGAGGGGCATTGGCCGTGTTGTTCACCTTTTCTTTCAGCAGTCTTTCTGCTTCTGAATATTTTTCAAGTTGCTGATATGTGGCAATGAGTCCGTAGAAAAAGGAGGCATTTTGCGGCTCCAAATCGAGGAGTTTCTCATAGATATTCTCTGCTTTTTCAAATTCGCCCCTGTCAAAATAATTGCGCGCCAATTGCTCAGATTGTGCAAAACCTGAAAAATGGGAGCAAAGAAGGATGAGAAGAAAATAAAGGAAACGCATCCGCAACTGTTTTGAGTAAAGATAAGAAAATGCCTTTTTTAGCACCTGAAAGTGAGGGATTTATTCTATTAAAAGCAAAGACCTCACAGGTTTCAAAAACCTGTGAGGTCTCAAAATATTATGAACACTCCTTTTAATCAATCATGTCAAAACCGGTATAAGGCACCAATACATCGGGCACTTTTATTCCGGCAGGGGTCTGATAGTTTTCAAGAATCCCTGCCAGTACACGAGGTAAGGCAAGGGCACTACCGTTAAGGGTGTGCGCCAGTTGCTTGGAACCATCGGCCGATTTATACCTCAACTTTAACCGGTTGGCCTGAAAAGTCTCAAAATTTGAACAGGAGCTTATCTCCAGCCAGCGATCCTGTGCGGTTGAAAATACTTCAAAGTCGTAAGTCAGCACCGATGTAAATCCAAGATCGCCACCACACAACCTAAGAATGCGGTAAGGCAACTTTAGATCCCTGAGGATATCCTTGATCTGCTCTACCATTTGATCTAGTGCTGCAAAAGAATTTTCGGGTTTTTCGATCCTTACAATCTCCACTTTATCGAACTGGTGCAGGCGGTTAAGACCGCGCACGTGTGCCCCGTAAGATCCTGCTTCCCTTCTAAAGCACGGTGTATAACCGGTACAGGCAATGGGAAAATCGTTTTCTGAAAGCATGTTATCCCTAAACATATTCGTAATAGGAACTTCGGCTGTTGGAATAAGGTATAGATTATCTTCGGTGACATGGTACATTTGCCCTTCTTTATCGGGCAGCTGCCCAGTGCCATATCCCGAAGCTTCATTTACCATAAGGGGCATTTGGTACTCGGTATATCCTGCCGCCACGTTTTTGTCTAAAAAGTACGCGATCAATGCCCGTTGCAGGCGCGCACCTTTTCCTTTATAGACAGGGAATCCGGCCCCGGTAATTTTGTTACCAAGTTCAAAATCTATAATGTCATATTTTTTTGCCAGTTCCCAGTGCGGCAAAGCATCTGCACCAAGCTGCGGCACTTCTCCTTCTTTAAAGACCTCAACATTATCTTCTTCGGAAGCACCAGCCGGCACGAGTTCATTCGGGATATTGGGAATATTATACAGCTGTTTGTTGAGGGCCATGGTGGTAGCCGCCAGCTTTTCAGAAAGCTCTTTAGTAGTCTCCTTCAAGTCTGAAGTTTGTTGCTTCAGCTGGTTTGCCTTCAGATGTTCACCGGTCTTGAAAAGCATTCCTATTTCCTTTGAAAGTCTGTTCGATTCGGCTAACTTCTCATCCAGCTCTGCCTGGGTTGAACGGCGGGTCTCGTCCAGTTCAAGCACTTCAGCAAAAACTTCTTCAGCATCAAAATTTCTCTTTTTCAAGGCTTTTACATATGCCTCCTTGTTGGCCCTGATATTGGCTACCTGTAACATAGATCTAATATTTGGATTTGCGCAAGCGTATTTCTTCCGCCAGAAAAGCAAAAGTAACAAAAGCCCTGTAAACAATTGATCTTCCAGCCAGAGAGATGACAAAAATGTTCGCTGTCTCCACAGAAGTTAATGGAGCCCCTGCCAGGACTGAAAAAAATTGCAATTCTGTTTAAATCATCCCTTGTTCTTTTACAGCCCATCCTATTAATTTTAGTATCTTTTATTCTTGGGAATCGACCTGTAGATCAAATTGAAATCATCTTAATATACGCCTGAAAATATGGACTTTAAGCAATACCAGAGTTATTTTGAAACTATAAAAAATACGCCTTTAGAGCAGCAGAATGCGCCTTACGATAATCCCGATTATCTCAATTACACAAAACTGAACTGGTCTCGTATGAACCGGTGGTTAAAAACGGGAGAAATAACAGAAGAGTTGAGAAATGCACTCCAGCAAATTTATGAGCCCCAACAGTGGATTGTTATCACGGAACCCTGGTGTGGAGACGCGGCACACATCACCCCGTTTCTTGAACTTGCGGGCCGTGAAAATCCTCTTGTAAGCGTCTCTTATGAACTAAGGGACAGCGCGCCTCACAGGATTGAAAATTACCGCACCAACGGCACGCTCTCTATACCAAAGCTTATCATTAAAGATGAGCATGGCGAAGATCTTAACGTTTGGGGCCCACGGCCCCTGGAATGCGTAAAATTGTTTGAAAGACTAAAAGCTGAGAACGCCGAAGCAGATAAAATAAAGGAGGAAATTCAGCAATGGTACAACTCGAACAAAGGCCTGGAAATTCAGAAAGAACTAGCTGTCTTGATCAGAGAGGCTGTATCAGCTTAATATTAAATAAAGCTGAAGTATTTCACCGGAGCCACTGAATTCGTCATGTGAGCTCCGGTTATTTTCGTGACAGATCAAATTTATTTTGATTAACACCGCAGGAATGCACCTTATTCTTTATCATCAACAAATGGCAATATCCAGTCATGATGCTCAAAGTGCTTCCATTCTTCGGCTGCGAGATCAACTTTAGGATCTATAAAGGGCTTGTAACGCCTCCTGTTTACACTTACCCTGCTGTCTACATACACCTCCACCTCTTTTCCTTCTAGTTCATATTCTTTTTCGAGGCGTTGGGCAAATTGCCAAATCATATCGGGTTTTGAGCCTAATGCACGCTGTTGTTTTGCTGAAAGATAATCTTCAGTTTTAATATAGATGGTATCCTGAGGCTTTGATTTATCTACCACTTTATAGCGAATCTGACCGGATTTTGACCTCAACATCATACGCCAGCTAAGACGATGACCTTCTTCGGTCCATAGCACATCATCCTTGAAGAACCAGTGCCTAACTGGCAACGCTGCCTGCACCAGCAGCCAAATCGCCATAAAACCTACGATCAAATCCCGGTTTTTGGGAACTTCTACTTCAGCTGCGGAATAATGTGGTTTCTTCCACAAGAAATACCTGTTGATATTTTCCGTAGAAAAAAAGAAGATAGTGAAAGCAAGAGCCAGATAGGGAAAAATCCCAATGTGGAAAATAAAGCTGTTGAAGAGATGGAAAAATACGGCAGCCAAAAATGCGAAAATCCGGGTGCGTTTCCAGAGCAGTAAAGGAATGATCAACAGGTCAAAAAAGAATCCGAACCAGGCGATGGTATGGTGTACCCAGGGCTGCTGAAGAAAATCTCCTACCATCCAGTAGTCTTTTCGGGCATCCATTAATATCGCAGGGAGCGTGGCATCAAACCAGTCGGGGTATATTTTGGCCACGGCGGCATAGGTATAAACGATAAACATTTGCACCACAAGCAAGACCCAAACCCAGCGTGGCATACTCAGCTTCTTTAACCCCGGATTCTTCCAGGCGTCAACCGAGGCGTACCTGTGCGCCGGGAGAAGGATCATGAGAAAACACAGCAGCATTAAGAGGTAGTAGTGATTGTTGTAGGAAGATTTCTGCATCAGGTAAACAGCGGCCCACATTATCGTGTACATAAAAATGCTAAACCGGTATTTAAAACCCAGCATCACGAAGATGCCAAACAAGCCCATAACAGCGTAATACCAGAGCATGCCATTACCCGGCAAAGGCTGCAGGAATTCGAAACCTATAAAATTAAAAGTGAAAGCGGGTTCAATAAACACTCTTTTTACCCAACCAGTAAAGATTGCACCAAAAGCCTCCATAGCAAGCAATACCCCAAAGAGTATCCTAAAAACAATAAGTGCAGAATTATCTATGCGGGTAAAAAGCCATTTATTGAGCATAATTATCACGTATAAATTGATAGCTTATAGCTTCGTCCTGTTTCATGGCCAGTTTTAATGCCTCTACCGACTCAAATTTCTTTTCATCCCTAATGCGCATAAGCATTTCTATAGAAAGCTGTTGCCCATACAGGTCTTTATCAAAATTAAAAAAGTTGGTTTCAATGGTTTTTTCGGTACCGCCTACAGTAGGATTGGTACCAATGCTCATCATCCCGTACACCATTTCTCCATCAATCACAGATCTTACTACATAAACCCCATTTTTAGGGATAAGCTTATAGTCTTCTTTAACTTCAAGATTGGCAGTAGGAAAAGAAAATTCTTTTCCAAGGCCTTTCCCTCTCACCACAGTTCCTGCCAGGGAAAATGGATAACTTAGGTAACGATTGGCCTTCTCTACCCTACCTTCCCGCAAGGCATTCCTTATTTTAGTAGAACTTACAGCTACATCTTCAACATCCTGCTTTGATATTTCTTCTACCTCAAAGTCATATTCTTCCCCAAAGGCTCTCAGGTCATTAATATCTGCTGTCCTATTGCGTCCAAATCGATGGTCATACCCAATAATCACTTTTTTGGATTTGAGTTTATTTACGAGCACGTCTCTCACAAATTCCCGGGCCGAAAGCCTGGAAAACTGCTGCGTGAACGGATGTACAATAAGATGGTCAATCCCGCTTTGCTCCAGGATATTCTTACGCTCTTCAATAGTATTGATAAGCTTTATATCGGCATCTTTTTGAAGTACCATCCTGGGATGCGGAAAAAAAGTGAGGATAGCCGATTCAAGATTGCCGGCCTTTGCTGTATTTACCAGCCTTTGAATAATTTTTTGATGCCCAATATGCACCCCGTCAAAAGTGCCTATTGTGACTACCGTATGATGGTTGCTGTTGAAAGCATGTGCTCCTTTGTGTTCTTTCAAGACTACTGCTATTTCCCGTTAAAGGTATTCATTGTATTATTTATGCCCGCCGTACCGAAGGATCTTATCACTTCAGCCGATTTTTCAAGTCTCTCGGGCAACTTTTTATTTTCTTCTTCATTCCATTCCCCCAGCACGTAATCTACCTGCCTGCCATGAGAAAATGCATCACTTATTCCGAAGCGAAAGCGATTGTAATTCGTTGTTCCCAATTGGGCCTGGATATCTTTCAAACCATTGTGGCCGCCATCGCTGCCCTTGGTCTTTACCCTTATAGTGCCAAAAGCAAGGTTGAGATCATCTGTAATTACCATTAAGTGCTCTAAGGGCACTTTTTCTTTTTGCAACCAGTAATTTACAGCTTTCCCGCTAAGGTTCATAAAGGTTGAAGGCTTAAGCAGTATAAAGGTGCGGCCCTTAAATTTATAGGTAGCCACATCCCCCAGTTTCTGGGATTCAAAAGTAAGTCCTTCTTTTTCGGCCAAAAAATCGAGTATTTTAAACCCAATGTTATGGCGGGTATTGTGGTACTTGGGGCCAATATTTCCCAGACCCACAATGAGAAATTTTTTCATAGGAGAAATTTCTTCTTTAGGTGTTTTAGCTAACAATCTTCCAAAAAAAGATAGCATGCGTGACTTTTTGGTAAAAATAAAAAAAGCATCCCGAACTGGGATGCTTTATATTTTGATAAGAAATCCTGAAGCTTATTCAGTTTCGTTAACTTCGGTTGCAGGCACTTCATCTGCTGCAGTTTCTTCTTCTTCATCATCGGTATCTGCGATGACATTACGAGAAGTTCTAACCTGGCAAACCACTGTGTTATCTGGGTGCATGATTTTGAACTCATCACTTTGTAAAGCAGTAACATACAATTTGTTACCAATTTTAAGGGAAGTAATATCGGCTTCGATAAAATCTGGAAGATTTCCTGGAAGACCTTTTACTCTCATGCGGCGAAGGTTAAATCTCAATACCCCACCATTTTTCACACCACGGGCAACACCTGTAGTATGTACAGGAATTTCCATAGTAATTTCTTTATCTTCAAAGATCTGGTAGAAATCGATATGCAAAATTGCATCGGTTACAGGGTGAAACTGGATATCCTGCAATACAGCATTAAATACCTCACCTCCCTGTAGCTTAATCTCTACAGTGTGAACATCTGGGGTGTAAACCAGGTCTTTAAAAGCAATCTCTTCTGCTGAAAAATGTAATGGCTCGTCTCCCCCGTATAATACGCAAGGAACCTGTCCAGCATTACGTAAGGCTTTTGTAGCTTTCTTGCCTACGCTTTCTCTTTTAGATCCGTTGATCGTAATTGATTTCATTGTTAAAAATTTTAGGCTGCAAAAGTAAATCTTTTTTTCAGCTAATAAAAGCTTAGGCCCTAATTATTTATAGCGAAAGATTCCTGGCAGCAAAAGCCGGATGTCAATAGACAGGAGTCGGGAGTCAAGACTTTTGAACCTCAGAAAACCCGTTCGTACTTCTACCTTCTAAAATCTAACTTCCGCAAATCTAACTTCCGTTTACATTATGAATTTTGAACTAATAGACCTGTTGTTGTGTACACGATTCATTACATCTGCAAACAAATCGGCACAGGTAACTACCCGTATCTTATCGCTTTTTTTCTTTAGCGGGATTGAATCAGTAACAATGAGTTCCATCAGTTTTGAATTCTCAATGCGTTCATAGGCTTCTCCAGAAAGTACAGGATGTGTACAAATAGCTCTTACACTAAGTGCCCCTCTTTCCATCATTAAATCGGCCGCTTTGCTCAATGTGCCTGCGGTATCTACCATATCATCTACGAGTACCACATTACGCCCTTCAACATTCCCAATCAATTCCATGTGGGAAATAACATTGGCCTTTACCCTTTGTTTGTAACAAATCACTACATCGCTCTCCATGGTTTTGGAATAGGCATAAGCTCTCTTGGAGCCTCCCATATCGGGTGAGGCAATAGTAAGGTTGTCAAGGTTAAGGCCACGCAGGTAAGGCAAAAACACGGTAGATGCAAACAGATGATCTACAGGTTTTTCAAAGAATCCCTGAATTTGATCGGCATGAAGGTCCATGGTGATAATTCGGGTAGCTCCGGCAGTTTCGAGCATTTTGGCAATAAGTTTTGCCGCAATAGGCACCCGCGGCTTATCTTTTCTATCCTGCCTGGCCCAGCCGTAATAAGGGATAACTGCTGTAATATGCCTTGCAGATGCTCTTTTGGCAGCATCTAGCATAAGTAACAGCTCCATAAGGTGATCAGACCCCGGGTGGGTAGACCCGATAATAAAAACTCTCGATCCTCTTACAGATTCTTCAAAAGAAGGTTGAAATTCGCCATCACTGTAAGTTGAAGTGATAACATTCCCCAATTTAGAGCCATAGGATTCGGCTATTTTCTCAGCCAAATCACGGCTTTGATTACAGGAAAAGATTTTTACTGCGGTAGAAACTTCAGGCATGTTGTGTTGTTTGTTGTTGCCTTGCAAATTTAGAAATTAATTCGTGGGTGAGAACCAGCAAATTTACTTTTTGAAAAATATTGAAGAAGGCTTTAGCAAGGAAAAGGTTAAAAAAAACTTGAGCAGACACCTATTAAACCGATTAGAATCTATAATTGAACCCGGAATACAATCCTAAAAAGTAAGGTTTTTGCCCGCCACTGTCTTTAAATGTGTTCATTTGAAATTTAACTACAGGCTCTACGCTAAGTTGCAGCTGCTTAGACAGGTTATACCCCAATCCCAGGCCTAAATTTGTGGTATAGCTGAGTTTATTCATTCGGTTTGCCCCTCCAAGATCGGCTTCTTCACCCGGAAGTGCCAGTAAAAGGTCATTTTCTTCAAGAAAAAGCACACTTGCGCCGCCTATAATTCCCAGTGAAAACTGGTCATCAAGCACTAAATACTCAAGCTCAAGAGGAACCTCCAAAAAGCCCATTTTTTGATGCAGCGTGCCGTATGAAGGTGAAGCAAGCGTAGTTGCATTCATCATTTTCAAGCCATAAGATGAAATTTTGGCGACCTCATTAAAAGAAACCTGCCGGGTATTGTATTCAAGGCTCACCTTGTTAATGCCGCCCCTAATGTTGATATTTTCAGAAACCGCATAAGCCACACTTACCCCGTAAGAAAAGGTCACTTCCCCCGCAGCTTCTTTTTCTGAAAAGCCTTTGTTCACAACGTTCCCGTTTCCGAAGTTATTAAAATACACAGGCGCCACCCTTGTACTCAGTTTAAATTTCTGCTGAAAATTGCCATTTTGGGAAGGTATTTCAGGCTCTTCCTCTTTAGACAGGCTCAACGCCGCAGCAAGTTCTTTTGTAGCGCCCGAACCCAGGATTTCTTCGGAAGTTTTCTCCTCAAGAACTTCTTTATTTTCTAAAACTTCAGCTACACCGGCCTCTTCTGTAACCTGCAACCCTCTACTGACAATTGCGTGGTTCCCTGAAGTATTTGTGTGCGCTTCAGCCTTAACTTCAGGTTTTACTTCAGCAGTGATTTGTTGTTTCTCCTGAAGCTCATGCTGTAAGATCAAGGCCTGTAAAAAAATTTGAGATTCCTTCATCACCTCCTGAAATTTTACTGAAGCATCTTCAGGCTCAAAACTGAATTCTCCGGACTCAAAAACAACCTGCACGCCTTTTTCTTTTTCAGGAAAAAAGGAACTTTTTGAAGAAAGCGTAAGAAGGAGTGCTACCGCGGCTGCCACTCCGCCAAGCTGCACCCAAATAGGAAGCAGCCTTCTTTTTGCCTTTTTTGGCGGGAGCTGTGATAGAATATTTTCCCAGGAATCTTGGGGCGGAGGCATTTTTGCCCCCTCAAAGCGACGCCGGTAAATTTTGTCGATGTCCTTTTCCATTTTCATATTGATTTAAGGAAATTCATCCGGTTGTGGCGCTTAATACGCTCTCTCAATTTGTAGCGGGCACGCGCGAGGTTGGATTTTGAAGTCCCTTCAGAAATCCCCAGCATTTTAGCGATCTCCTTGTGAGAATATTCTTCCATGACATAAAGGTTAAAGACGAGCCGGTATGCTTCGGGCAGTTCCTGGATTATTTTGATGAGAAAATCCAATGACAGGTTTTGGTCATCAAGATCTTCTTCAACTTCTTCAAAAATTTCGCCTGTAATACTAAGGTGAAACCCGTTCTTTTTGCTCTTTTTGATGGCGGTGTTAATGACCAGCCGCGTCATCCAGCCTTCAAAACTGCCTCTTCCGCTAAACTGGTCAATTTTCTGAAAAATTTTCACAAAGCAATCCTGCAGCAGGTCTTTTGCCTGCTCGTAATTCCCGGAATATTTAAGGCAGAGCACGAAGAGCTGTTCCGAGTATGTACGGTAAAGCTCCTCCTGCGCCTTTCTATCCTGTTGTTTACAAAGCCGAACTAGTTCCTTTAGACCCACAGGAGATTTATGTTGGTTCTTTAATGCTCAAATTTATTCCTCGGGAGTGGTAGGCTCTTCTTCGCCAACAGGCACAACTACCTCATTATAGACGCTTTTGCCGTCTACATCAACCCCTGTCCAAAGATAAAAAGTATAAGGTTCATCACCTTCAATTCTCATGGAAAAAGACCCTTCTACTTCAAGATTATCATCTTCGAGGTTACAGGTAGTTTGATTTGCAGGGCGCGAGGCCACACCTGCCACGTAAATTTTCCTTCTTTCGACTTCTCCGCTCCCTTCTCTCATTGCCTGAACACCAATCCCTGTATGGCAGGCATCTGGAAGTAGATAGGTTATCTTGAAATCATAGAGTTTGCCTTCTTCAAAAGACTCGGGAAGCGTGGTGTCAACTACTTCAGCAATAACCTGTACAGTTCCGGGACCGTCGTCATCAATTTCACAAGCGGTTAACGATAAAGCTGCAATGAATAAGAAAAGAAATTTTTTCATGTTTTGTGTTTTTAATTGTTATTTACCCTTATGACCTTCAATTTCTAAAAGGTTGCGTATTATTTTTAAAAAAATTCCTGGTCACAATTTTAAGAGCATATTTTCGCGGTTGTTCTCGCGCATTCTTTCTGAAAAACCAAAAAACCTGCTCCCAAAATGGCATTTTAGAGTACCTGACTGTTCATTTTGAACGATATAGTTTTTTTGCCTGCAACTTTTTTACCAGAAATCTATTTGCTTAAACCAAAAATTATTACTTTTGCCTCCCGTTTGCCTTGGTGGCGGAATTGGTAGACCTGCCTGCCGGCAGGCAGGCGCGCTGGAAAAGTTCTTTAAATGTTTTATGTTTATGCTCTCTCTAGTCTTGAAGAGAATTATATTTATGTAGGTTTGACTTCAGATTTAAACAGAAGATTTGAACAACATAATTCTGGAAAAGAAAGGACAACGAGAAAATTTAGACCATTTAAGCTAATTTTTTCCGAAATTTGCAGTTCTCGAACAGAGGCCAGAATTCGGGAAAAGTACTGGAAATCTGGCATAGGAAAAGAAAAGCTAAGGAAACTTAGAAGTAATATAAATTAGAATGAAGCCTTGGTGGCGGAATTGGTAGACGCGCTGGATTCAAAATCCAAATTTAGAAAGGCGCAAAATGATATGCCGAAGTGGTGGAATGGTAGACACGAAGGATTCAAAATCCTTTGCTGATAAGGCGTGAGGGTTCGAGTCCCTCCTTCGGTACGAAAAAAGCTGAGATGAAAATCTCGGCTTTTTTTATGACTTGGTACAACATAGGTACAACATTTTGCTATTTTTCTTCTTGGCTTTAAGTTTGATCTGTTTTGCTATTAAAAGCTAATAAATGCTATTTTCACAGCCTTTGTGTAGTAAGATCTGGTATTCATAATCCCCCTTTTAGCACATTTCCCTGCATTCTGCAGAAAAAGCTCCATATCGGGCAAAGAGCGGATCATCCCTAATTGTTGTGTTTATGCAAAATTGTAGGAAGAACAGGTCTAATTATCTTACAAAAAGATAATTCTGTTTAATAATTCATCTGAAACATTCCTTTTCCAAAAATGTTATAAAACCCAAAAGGTGAGTCATAATTATTCCTAAGGATTAAATAAAAAACGGTTTTTTCAATATTTTACGGTCTTGAATTAACCAACAAGCCCGCAACAGAAGCTGCGGGCTATAATACTTACGTATTTGCGGATAGAGGGAGATTCGAACTCCCGGTACAGTTCCCCGTACGCCTGATCTTCAATCAGGTGCCTTAGACCACTCGACCACCTATATTTTAAAAGATTATCCCTTTTTAGAAATTACAGGTTTTAAGAAACTTTTCAAAAAACCGTTTGTTGTTAAATTGTGTGTGCCCAATAAGTTAGCTATTTCTTTAGTACTAGTTGCCGTGAAACCTGAATTATTGATTCCGTCAACAAATCTTCTAAGATTATCTTTTAATAAATTTAATGATTCTTCATCAATCACTCGTGTATTTTCACTAGTATTTACATTCCATCCTTTTATATTTGGAGGTTGAATGGTAACCAAATTAAAATTTGCAGCACCCCCATAGAGTTTTTTAAACCATTCACCTGAACCTAACAATTGATTAATATTATCTCTGGTGATTTCATCGTGTATGGCTCTAGACTTGGCTTCTAAAACGAGGTAATGATTTCCAGTCATCACCCATAGTACATCAGGGCCATTTCCAAATTCCGCTTCGGGTTCCTGAGTATAAAAACCTATAAGCCTACCAATTTCAGCAAAGGCATTCTCAAATTTCGTATGAGGTATATCTTGACTAAATTGAAGATTTTCCAATAAGGTTTCAAAATACATTTTAAAGTCTTGGGAAGTCTCAAATTGCTTGATAAAATTTAAAACTTGAGATGCCTGCTCTTCACTAGCCATAATTTTCGTATAACTATGTCCATTTTTTGATTGCAGCATATGGGAAGTTGTTTGTGCTGCTTTAATTTGAAGGTCATTTGATTTTGGTGCATTATCTAAGTGAAGATAATTAGCTGCTTTTTCAAAATACCAGCCCTTCTGCTTGTCGGTTAATTCTACAGTATCTACTATTTTATCTAGAATTAACTTTGATGCACCTTCATAATCTCTTCTTCTATAATTTTCGATTGCTTGTGACTCAAAATCTGCAATTTCTAAATTCTTTATGATTCGGTCATCAGTTTTGTCAACGTCAACTTTCGATAATATTTCTGAATGATATTCCCTCCAACTCATATCTTGAACGAGACATAGGTTGGCGGTATCCTTAATCGTATTCAAAGATTTATCAGTAGATTCGTCATCAAGAAGCGATAAACCAAGTTTCAATTGCTTGCGTGTAACTGGTGTAAAATATTGTAAGTTGGATTTATTGCCTACAAATTGGAGCAAGTCTTTACCCATTAAATAAACTGCGCAATAATCACTACCTGATCTTACAGCTCTACCAAGTCCTTGTTCTATTATCTGTGCTTTCAAAGAAGCCTTAACGGATTCTAACCGTAATTCGGCATAAAGTTGCTCATAAGAGCTGAATGAGGGATAGCCGTCTAAAATTAAAACGCGGCACATATCACCATTCAAGTCAACACCATCATAACGATTTACTAAAACATAGAACAACCCTTTCTCAGTTCTTAATTTAGCGATTTCTTCATTTATGTTATCATTTTCGATTATCTCCGCTCCAAAATCTTCCCATTTGGTTGCTCTATTTGATGAAGGCGTCAATACCATTACATTTATTCCAGATTCTGAATATTCCTTGGCCAAAGACATAATTTGCTCATCTGTTATTCTTGAATCAAATCTTTGAGGAGCGAGGATCAATCTTTGCCCAACATCCTTACGATCTTTAGGAATCAAGGCATTCTTTATACTATTAATATTAATACCTAAATCTTTAATTAAATCAATCTGATCTTCAAATGTAGCAGATAAAATATATCTATGTTTGGCCTCATTAAAAGCTCTAACATTATGAAATGGCACATAGGATGGTGCGATCTCAATTCCTTTGGGTCCGACATAACAATCGTAAGATTTCAAGTCGTCAGCTATTAAACCCCATTTGAACATAAGCTCTCTATCTTCACTGAAACTGCCTATGAGTTTTATTAACTCATCAATACGCGTTAGCCAAGCCCAATAAGGAACTTTAAGTATCTTGGCATACGGATCACCTTGAATCAGTCGATGATAAGTTCCTGGGGCTTGGTATTTCAGCTCTTCTTGAAATAACTTCAGTAACCTATCTGCCAAGTCGTGATTGAAAGGTATATATAATGTAGTTGCTTCTCTAGCTTTGTCTAGACAGACGTGGGCATCATCAAGGACGATTGAACCAACGTCAATATTATCCCTTTCAAATATAGAACGGGAATTGAACAATTTTTGGAACGTGCATAATAAGATGGCTTTTGAATTTAAGAAGTCATCAGGAAAAACACTTCTTTGCCCGTGATATTCAATTTCACAAACAGGTATTCCATATAGATCCGCTTGCAACTTTGCCTGTTCTAATAGTTGTTTGTCTGGACAGAGATACAAACTTGGACCGACTCCTTCAATCATTTTTGAGTATAACATCAATAGGCTTACAAGAGTTTTTCCTGATCCTGTATTCATTTTACACAAAACATCTCGTTGATCCCTTATGCTATGCCAAGAATTTAACACCTCTTCTTGTATGCCTCTTAGGTATGCGTATCCCTCCTTATGGAATAAATTTTGAAATAATTCTATTGGTTCAAAATTTAATTCCTTTGGAGATGTGTCTTCTAGTTTTTTCTTAAATATATTCATCTATAGCTTTATTTTTTTATTATGATTTGATTAACAAATATCTTAAAAATCTATTGACTGATAGACACACCAATCTTCAATTAGTTAATGAGTTGGAATGAACGCTATGTTTTTCACGTTATTCAGCCCATTCCCCTGCATTCCGCAGAAAAAGCTGCATTTCGGGAAAAGCGCTTCATTACAAAGGTCTTGGACACAACTCCAAAGCTTCCGATTCCCATTCCACTTGCCCGCTCATTCCCTAGAAAATTCGGGAAGCGGCCAAACTCCATTCCAATCTACACCTTTGAAGTCAAGTCCGCTTTAAATCCTACTTCAAGAGGATAATCCGTTTTCATAACCCGGTCAGCACATTGCCGCTCCATTCCGCGAAAAGCTGCATTCCGGGCAAAGCACTTCCCTGTAAAGGTCTTGGACACAACTCTAAAGATTCCGATGTCCATTACGTTAACCCTGCCTGAAAAACGGCAGAAACACTTCATTCCCAATCTACATCTTTAAAGTTAAGTCCGCCTGATAGGAATTCCATTTTATCATTTAGTCCCGCTTCCTATGTTTTTGTACTTCACAAAAGGCATTTAGACCTACTCCCGAGCCACCGCTGTCCCAACCGGTTTTTTGTAGGCAAAATACCAACAGTTGGAAGTTAAACGGAGTGCATAACCGGTCGTGCCTCCCTTTTATAACTCCTTATTAATTCCAACTATTGAAAATGTATCAGCAACAAAAAAAGGTAACAGCGGACGGCTCTATGGGAAGTAAATCTAAACCGAATATTATGAAATCTTACAAAAACATCAAAAAGGAAGCGGGACTAAAAAAAACAAAAAAAGGAAAACGCTCTGGATATAATAAGTAAATCACTTCAAAAAAATATAAACGCAAACTATCTGAATGGTTCGGGTAGCATTTTAATTAATCTTTAAATCTTTTATTATGAGTACTTTAAAAAATCACGTACAGTTAATCGGAAACGTTGGCCAAGAGCCACAGATCACGAACCTTGAAAGCGGTAAAAAGGTAGCCCGTCTTTCACTCGCCACAAACGAGTATTACAAAGATGCCAAGGGCGAAAAAGTCCAAAGTACAGAATGGCACACGATTGTAGCTTGGGGCAAAACTGCCGAAATCATCGAGAAGTATGCCGGAAAGGGCAAGGAAATCAGGGTAACCGGAAAATTGAAATCCCGAAGCTACGAGGACAAGGACGGTATCAAAAGATATGTTACCGAAGTAGAAGCCAATGAAATCCTTTTGTTGGGAACTAAGAACGGCAATAATTCAGCCGAGTAATCTAATATTAAAGAGGGCGTTTCCGTCTAAAGTAGCGCCCTCTTTTTCATTATCAATTCTTTAAATGAAATTAATATGAAAGCACAAGTTAACGAAATCAAAGAGGGATTACAACATTTTCACGGGTCGGAAACCGTGTTTCAAATCCCATTATTAAGAACCCGATACACCAACGGACTAAAATATTTGGCGGAAGCTGCGGAATGTTTTTGGCTGATTACCGATACCTCGGCATTTGCCAAAACCTTGATGGATAAAAGCTATTTTGTAACCATCGACTTTAAAAGGCTGTCCAAGGAAAAACAGGATTATTCTGGGTACGAAGCCGAAATAACGTACAGCGATGGAAACGGGAACATTTTTGAAACCCACCGATACAATGTAACGGATTTTCCATTGGATGAACTGCGGTTATTTTTTGTGGATAATACGTTGATGCTGCCGAGCGAATATTAACCCTTTCAAAAACCTAAAAATTATGATTTATCTGAATTTTTCAGACCTGAACGGGGAAGCCCAAGAACGCCTTTTGGAAAGTTCAAAAAAAGATGTGGAACAAAAATTTGGCGATGATATCCGAAACTATGCAAAGGAACATTGCGCCAATTTTGAGGTGATGATTGAAGAAGAAGCATTGCGGAATTTATACAGTTATACCTATATGTTTAATATTTGAAAAATCATCAAAATAAAAATTGCATACCTGAATTATCAGGGATAACAACTAAAAAGGGAAAATTCGCTGTTACCTGAATTTTCCCTTTGTTATTTAGACCTTGTAGGCCTACTGTTTAAATTTAATGCTTTTTCTAAAAACAGAAGCTATTTTTTTAAGAAAATTAAATCCTATAAGTTGAAAAATACCTATCTTTATTTCGCTGAAATTCAGCATTCAATTTTACGTAGGGGTATCCATTTTTTGACTTTCGCCGATAACCCTGCCCATCGAAAAATTACATAACGGGAAATCTTTTCCCTGAAATTGGCAATTGGCTTTTAGCCAAATTGTACGAAATTTTTGTTCGCCCGGGGCGAACGAAAAGGAGTAGCAAGAGGGTAACACGCGATGCGATGTTAAGCACTCCTACTCCTTGTTAATCACTTGATTTTTAGTTGTTTAAAAATCAAGTGATTGTTTAGATTTCTACAATTTGCGACAAATGCCCTTCAAGCGCCCATTTTTAGAGAAGGATTTGCGACAAATCGGCGAATTATGGACTCATTTATCGGCATTAGATTCAAAAAGGAAACCGCCAAGCGTTTCCAGCAATTTTCAAGAACACACTTCAAATCGCACACCGAGGCAATGGCTGTGATGCTCGATTTTTTCTTCTACAACGAGATATCCCCACGGGAAAAACTGGGCCCGACCGGAAGGACGATTGAGGCCAATTTAAAGAAACGGATCAATGCGGTAATTGCCATAATGCGGGATATGGAAAAGACCCAGACGAAACCCACCGTGGCGATGATCGAATCCCTTTTCCAGACCGAAGAACCCAAAAAGAAACCCCTAATCTTAGAGAAGAAATTTGTGGAAGAAAAGCCGAAAGTAAAATTTCAAGAAAAACAAAACCACAACAACGAACTCTAAATCTTTGAGCTATGTACATCACAATCACACCTCAAAAACTGGGTGGGAACTATTCCCAAAGTTCGGCAGATTTTGTGGACTATCTGGAGAAGGAAAATCAAAGTCTGGAACAGGAAGATATGGAACACTTTTTCAACCAATATGGCTATGAATTTTCAGCGGAAGAAGTGGTAAAGGATATTGACGGAAACGGTGCCAAACTGAAAAAGAAAGAGCCGAAATTCTATTCGATCACGGTCAGTCCATCGAAGTATGAATTAAACAGATTGCAGAACAGCAGTGAAGATTTAAAAAAGTACACCCGTGAGCTGATGAAGGATTATGTGGCATCGTTCAACCGGGAAATCAATGGGCGAACCGTGACCATCGATGACATTAAATACTATGCAAAAATTGAGCACCAACGAACCTTTAAGGGAACGGACAGACAGATCAAAGAAAACCAACCTTTTGCCACCAAAATATTGCACCTAAAAAATGAGATCAGAAGTATTGAAAGCGGCTCGATGGAAGGAAGTGTTGGGAAGCGGGAACGGGAAATCGCAAAATTGGAAAAGCAAGCACCGCATCAACAGGATGGCAAACGGATCGTTCAAGGGGTGCCCAAGGCCGGAAGCCAAAGCCATATCCATATTATCGTAAGCCGCAAGGATGCATCCAATTCGTTCAGTCTTTCGCCCGGGAGTAAATACAAAGCTTCCGATGTTGAGATGAGAGGGAAACAAGTTAAACGAGGTTTTGACCGGGATAAATTTTTTGAAAATGCCGAAAAGACCTTTGACAGGACGTTTGGCTACCAAAGGAATTTTGCGGAAACCTACAAGGCGCGAAAGGATTTTATTAAAAGTCCTAAAATCTATTTTGCTTCTTTGATGAAATTGCCCACCAACGAAAAGGCAATAGCCTTCAAACTGATGCGGGAAACGGGCATCCCGATAATGCCAAGCATCCCGACCAACCAGGCGCAGCTTGCCCTAAAGGTTTTCAATAAGCTGCGCAAAGGTTTGGACGTGGCCATCAAATCAAGTTCCATCGGAATCTAAATTTTTGTTATGCAACTGGACAACCTTACAACGATACTCTCAATCATTGGTTTAACAAGTATCTTATTTTATATGGGGTACAAAGTGACGCGTTATGCCTTTATTTTAAACGTGGTTTTGCTTGGAGCTTTGGTATTTTGCCTATCGAATAGCAATGACTTAATCTCGATTTCATTGGTGCTGGTCTGTCCGCTGATGCTAATTAATACAGGAATGTACGTTTTCTTGCACAGTACCGATGAGCCAAAAAATGTCGAGGGCAAGTATCGTGTAAGTTTTGCCACTAGGAATGGAAATTTTAAACTGGAAAACGTAAAACGTGGGGCATCCATCATAGGATCCGCTGGAAGCGGTAAGACGGAAAGCGTGGTGTATGGTTTTTTAAGGCATTTTCAAAAAGAAGGATTTTGCGGGATCATTCACGACTATAAGGATTTTGAGCTGACGGAAATAGCCTATCCGCTGTTCAAGGATAGCAATATCCCTTTTAAGGTTATTTCCTTTGATAAAATCATCCACAGGGTAAATCCTATTGCCCCACGATATTTAGAGAACGAGGAAAGCGTAAACGAGGTTTCCCGGGTGCTGATCGAGAACCTTTTGGAACAGAGGGAATCCGGCACGAGCGGCACGACTAAATTTTTTAATGATGCAGCTGAAGGGTTAATTGGCGGATTAATTTGGAAACTGAAAACATCCTATCCGAAATTCTGTACCCTTCCACATTTGATTGCGATTTATCAATATCTGGATACGGACAGCCTGATCCAGTTTTTGGAAACCAATACGACATCACGGGCAATGGCAGATGCCTTTATTAGCGGCAAGGATTCGGAACGGCAGACCGCAGGGGTAAAAAGCACCTTGGCCAATGCACTAAAACGGATAAGCACCCAACGCATCTTTATGGCTTTGTCCGCAGATGAAGTGCCGCTTAATATTAATAATCCAGAAAATCCCGCCGTAATTTCTGTGGTGAACAACCCGAAATTTGAAACTTCATATTCGCCCGTTATCGCGACTATTATTCATACCATCACCAAACAAATGAGCGTGCGGAATTCAAAACCCTCTTTCCTGTTGATGGAAGAAGCGCCGACCATACGCTTATTGAATATGCACCGTATTCCGGCAACATTGCGGAGCTATAATATTTCTACGGTCTATGTGATGCAGGACAAGATCCAGAACGATATGATGTACGGCGATAAGGCGAGCAAGGCCATATTGAGCAATTTATCCTACCAGTTTTTTGGCAAGGTCAATGATCCGGACACCGCCAAATACTACGAACGTTTTTTTGAAATCATCAAAGATCCAACCAAAAGTGTGAGCCGCGGTCATAATCTGGATTTTGATACCCGAATTACCACCGGAGAAAAGGAAATCCCTAAAATAAGAGCAGATGTTTTTTTTCGTTTGAAACAGGGCGAGTTTATCACTTATGCAGATGGAAAGGATAAAAAGGTGCAGTTTAGATTGTCCGAAATTCAACGGCAACTTCCTGAAGAATCCAAGCAATTTTCTCAGGCTGATTTATCTACTAATTTTGATAGGATATATGATGAGGCGCGGTCGATATTTACATAACATTTTATTTTATGAACCGATTGAATTATTTCTTAAAGATGGGTATAAACTGGTGTTATGGGGCGTATTAGATTGCAAAATAAAAGGAAGTAAGAGAGTTGTTTTTAAAAATTGGAAAAATGCTTATTGCAAATTACTGATTTAGTGGATTCTAAAACAAAATAATTCAACATATGAGGTTGTAATTTCAAATAGATGTAACGCACTTTGTTCTCAATGAAATACTAAAAATAGAACAAGTTTCGTTATATTCGCATATAATTTACTGTAGAATTTTGAGTCAATTTGATTATATAAAAGAGATTGCTAAATATGGTCTGGAAAATGATCAAGACCGCTTATTGACTGTGCTTAACGAGCTTGTCGAATACTCTAAAAAAACAAAAAAAGTTAATTTTGCCATACAATTGCAATCAATTTTAAAGGAATCGATGCGTCAACAGAGTGTAAACAATTTGACTAAAGTTGGGTCAGATTCCTATTATCAACGTGTTGATGACCGTGACATTCAAGAGTTAATTCTTGAAAAAATTACTTCAGACTATTCTTTAGAAAACATTGTTGCTGAAGATAAAGTAATGAATGACCTCAAACACTTTATTGAAGAGCACGATAGGATAGAGCTTTTACAAAGATTTAATTTGCCTGTAGCAAACAAACTTTTACTTCACGGACCTTCGGGATGTGGAAAAACATTGGCTTCTTATGTTATCGCTGGAGAACTTAAAAAAATGATGGTAGTTGTGAATTTAGGTGCCATCGTCTCTTCAAAACTTGGTGAAACGAGTAAGAATTTATCGAAAATATTTAGAAAGGCAGCGTTAGAAGATTGTATTATTTTTATTGATGAATTTGATAGTCTCGGTAAAGTTCGTGATTACAGCCAAGACCACGGCGAAATGAAACGTGTAGTAAATACAATTCTACAGCTGTTCGATTACCTTCCTCAAAGTAGTATCGTGATTGCCGCTACTAATCAAAAGGAGATGCTGGACACAGCTTTAACCAGACGATTTGATAATATTATTGGATTTTCACTACCTACCATTTCTCAAATAAGGAATCTTGTTGAACTTACCCTAAGTAAAAGTGGTTTCATATTCAGCAACAAAAAAGAAGCTGCTAAAGTGATGAGCCAATGCATCGGACTTTCTTATTATAGCATACAAAAAACTTTGCTTACTGCGCTCAAGCGCAGTTTGTTTCAACAAAGCGATAATGAAATAAAGGTCATTACAAAAATAAATAGTCATATCTGGAAGAATCTTGTAATCGCTGAAAAAAAATCACTGGAAATTTCCTCATCTCATTAAACCTCTCCTTCTAAATCAGCATCTGCTTGTGCAGCTGTTATAATTTCAACTTTATTAATTGCCCTTAGTTCATCATATAACCTACCTGTTGGACTTTTTGTAGTTTCCTCAATTTTAACGACCAAAGAAAAATTAAATTTATTAGGGTAATTTTCGATTTGGGAAGCCATAATTTGATTCGATAGTCTTGACTGTACAGCCAATTTTAAGGTTTTTTCCTCGCTTCGTAAATGGTCTAAATTGATAAAGAATTCGATTTTTTGAACGTTACTATATGGTAAGGGATTTGATTTCTCCCGTGCTGACTGCGACCAGGTTTGACCAGTACGTAGTTTTGAATTTAAATCTTTGTCTTTAGCATTAATCTGATTTGATGTATGATTACGAAACACGCAAAAAGCCATATGTATAGGACAGTAGGTGAGTTGATTGTGCTGCAACGGTCTAAAACTGAAGCACAAAGTAGCGGTAACTTTTAATATACCTCTTTTCTTACCTAAGTCTGTTGTTAGTAAATAATCCGGAAAATTGAGAGGATATATTTTTTGTTCTTCTGCTTTAATACTATCTTCAAGTACAAGTGTGGCTGCATTTTCATTTGAAAATATTGTAGATTGAGCTTCCAAAATACCATACCCTGAAGTGCGATTCAACAAGTTTTCATAAGCTGCCGGATATTTGGTGTTTTCCAGAGAAGCACCATTAATTATGAGTGCTTTAATGGTTTGGGATTTTAAATCGGGATATGCTATTTTAAGTTTAGCTGCAAGATTTGCAGCAAGTGGGGCAGCCAGACTTGTACCAACATCCTTGGTAAATCCCATCGCAGGATTTGAAGAAAGAACCGACATCGCCGCATTTTCCATAAAATCTATAGTGTTTGGTTCATAAAATCCATAGTCACCACCACTTTCTAAAATATCTGGTTTAAATAGATTTTTATTTTTCTTTTTTGGTGGATAAAGAACCGAAAGGTCTACGTGATCTTTTCTTGAATAAATTGTTGGGAACTCTTTCCCGGAAGAAATTCCATTGAAGGCGCCATTGTATAGACCATCAGCTGCGGCACCTACGGTAATATTATTCATAGAGTCCGCTGGTGTATTTAGGTTAGTGTGTTCATTGTTGAAGTAATCTATATCATAATCTGTATTTTTATTAAGAGCGTGCGGATTATTTCCAGTACTGATAAATATCAAACTGTCAGTCTCGTGAGCAAATTTATCCAACTCATAAGTATAGTTTGAAAACGTCTCATTAGTCTTCTTGTGAGTTTTATAGCAAAATGTTAAGACGAATAAATCAAGTGAAGGATATTTTGTCTTAGCACGATAGAGCATATCAATTACTCCCTTTTCAGACAGATAGCCATCACCATTACTTAATAATTTCATTGAAAGAAGCTTAGCATCTGCATTAACCTCTCCTTTAAACTCATTTGTATGGTTGTACTTCCCTAACGATGCAAGCGCACCGACCATTGTTCCGTGACCATTGCGATTATAGTTATCAATAAGAGGGTTTCCGTCAAGTGAAAAAGTGTCATCTTGCAGGGTAATTGCGGCTAATGGCGTTTGCATACTTATGCCTGTGTCGAGTATACCAATAAGTGGTAAATTCTCATTAGAGTTTGCAATTTCAAAACCAAATCCTCTTTCTGGAACATTATATACTCCAGGTCGAATAACGCCCGAAAGAGAGGATGTAATGCTTTCAATAACATCAAAATTTTGGGCAATAGTAATGAGTTGGTCTAAAGTTGCATCGAAAATCTCCAATCTATGGTTTTCTCTATCAATCAAATATTCTATCAGATGGTCGTTTAAATATTTTTCGAGGGCATTTAAAATATTATTTTCGATTTCAGAATTTGCCGGTAGTTCAATTGTTTTTAAAACTACCACATTACCAATATGTTCAGCGGTTACTTGCAGAATATCAGTTAATGTAAGCAATTTGAAGTTCTTTACATAGAGAATGTATCTGGAAGGAATAACTTCATTAATATTTTCCAACCCTTTTCGGATAAGGGTCTCCACGCTATTTATAAAAAGGCGAAATTTTTCCCTGTCAGTAATAGAAAATATTGCAGTTCTGTTATATTCAGTAAAACTAACACCTTCTAACCCAAAAGTATTATACCATATTTGATAATATTTCTCAATGTTAAACTGACCTATAAAATCAATCTCAACATAATCTATATCGTAAGGAACATCAATTTCATCATCTTTTGAAGCTCGCTTTTCTTGCAAGTCACGACGGAAGGAACGTAAATCGTTACTAAATGCTCTTGCCATCAAGATATAATTTGGTTCTCTATTTACTTCCTCCTCTTGCGTGGCAAAACCATAATTAAATTTTACTTCCCCTGCTTCTTCTAATTGCTGATTTGCAAGTATTCTTAAGTGATTTCTCTTTGGCATAAATACTTATTTGAAAAACCACAAAAATAGTAATATTGTTTACTTTTCTCATTAAAATTGAAACTTCTCTTTAGATGTCAAGGGATTAGCACGGGGATATGAATTACAATTTGCTTTTTTTTCTAATTTATTTCAAATATATTTCCCAAATAGCCGTATATCGCAATAGGCTTGATTTTTGCATACTTTTCTAATAATTTCAAATATCGGAGGTATTGTTATAAATGGCACAATTCACCTTACAGCTAAAGAAACTACTGTAGAAGAAGGTGGTCAAATAGGTGGTCAAAAGGTTGCCGTAATTGACGATATTAAAGAATTGACACATAGACAAAAGGAAGTTTTGAAGTTAATTGCTTTAGATAATCGAATAAGCCGTTCAGGAATTGCCGAGGTATTACACATAAACGAATCTGCAATCCAAAAGCATCTAAACAATTTGAAGGATACCGGCTTTATAGAGCGTGTTGGTGGTACAAGAGGTTATTGGAAAATCAACCTCGATAAAAACTAAAAAATCCTTTTTAAAAAGGCCCTTTTTCCTTCGGACCTTTACTGGTAACTTTCCATTGACCATTTTCTTTAGTCAGTTTAAAAATTCCTATTTTCCCATCGTAGGTGGTGCTGTATTTTACCCAGGCAAGTTCGCCATCAACAGCTTCATCTAAAATTTCTACCTCAATCTCTTTATCAGAATCTGGCATCATATTCTGTACGGTAATCAGACTGGCATAGCCTTCTGAAGTGGTATGTTTTTTTAAGGCTGATTCATCTTTTGAGAAAAAGCTTTCTGCAACAACTTTGGAAGTTTCAGAAGGGGATTTTGTTGTGCTTTCTGAACAAGAAAGGAACAACAGTACGAGCGAGCAAATGACTATTCTTTTCATAACAGTATTAATTTGGGTTATTAATATATCTATGTGATATTTTCAGTTCTATATTGCGTTCGCCATCCTTTTCATTCAATTCCAAAATTGCTCGACGGTCATCGGATAATGAAAATTTGGGCAGCACATAAACAAAGCGAGCCGTTTCATTTTCCTTAATCTTAGACGGCTGATTATGTTTATATATCGGTTCTTGATTAAGTCGTTGCAATGATTTTCTTTTCCCTTTTTGCCGAGTTTCAATCGAAAGGTTCAAGAAATTCAAATCGTAATCCAACGTAGAATTATTTTCAATCTCGATAACGAAATAGAGTTCCTCTTTATCAAAAACAATATTTTCTACGTTCAAGATAATACCTTCGTTTCGTTTCTTGATGCGCCCTATGCGCTGTTTTCTTTTAAGAAGATATGAGCAGAATTTTTGGTAATAATAGGTGCTGTCATCTACAAGTTCTTCAGAAGATTCAACAAGAACCGAATCCTTTGCAATCGGTTTTTCATTACCGATACTATTTGATAGCGGAATGAAATAATTGAGCTTAGAAAGCTTTTGTTTATACCTTACAATATACGAAAAAATCGAACCATTTCTGTTGACTACCAGCAAATTACTTTCCTTCCCAGGCTTTGCTTGAAGAAGTCCGAAATACTGTTCTTTTTCACGGTTGTAGGTAAAAACAAAATTGTCCGAACCCGTTATGCCTTGTCGTATGGGTTCAGGAAAAAATAGCGCAACGTTTTTGGTATCGTTTGCATAAATAGTGTCGAGTGGTATGGGTTGCTGTTGTGCTTTCGCGGAAGCGGCAATCAATAGGACTATTAAAACTGAGATAAATGATTTCATAATTTGGGTTTTAAAATGAGTTTGTAGTTGTTTAGTACTGTAACTTTTACATTACGGTTGTTACGTCTGAGCACCTTTGTTACGCCACCTACTTGCGGAACGGTAGGGATATTGATGTCGCCAATAATATCGTCCAAAACTTCGGTGGTGGCTTCTGCTCTAAAATTATTCTGTACGTAGATGCCTTCGCTTCCATCAGATAAATCAAAAGCCTTAAGTTTGGTAGGATGGTGTTGTATGTTTTCAATTTCAATTAAAGCCCGGTTAGGCTGAAAGCTTATAAAACCGAAAATGGGTGTATTCTTTACCATTAGCTTACCATTTATGGTAGCAGCTTTAGTCAAGCGCATTCGCAATCTGGTGTTTGCTTTTACAACTTGGTCACCATCTACAACCACGTAAATAGTTTCATCTGTATTGTCGATGATTGAAACTTCATTGGGTTTGGGCGCAGCAGAAAAAAACAATTGATGTTCCAAGCCCAATTCTTTCGCTTGGATTTTTTGTTCTCGCTTTACTTCAGCAGAATCAATTGTTGATACCACTTTGCGAACAGTTCTTTTCTGTCCCAAGTTTTGGTATCGTTTTTCTGAATAATAAATTTTTCCAGCTTCATATATGCTATCTACGATACGCTCTTTTTCTCTTTCTGGAAGGTCTGGATCGTAAAATCCCAAGGAATCAATTAACTTTTCATCATAGATGCTGGGCGCATTGTTTTCACGTACTTTTTTCAAGTCGTTAATCGCATCCAGTTTGGAATCATACTCTTTTTGATCCTCTTCCAAATCTGGCACTAAGGTCTGTTTGAGGTTTTTAGTCTCACTTTCATCATCGCCCATTACCATAACGGAATAGGAAATCAGGAATATGAAAATCACGGCCAATACCGCTGCAAATACTATCTTGTTTTTTTCTACTTTCATAATCGTGTTTTTTTAAATGCCGATTACCTGTCCGACGGCAGGCGGGTCGGCTCAACTTTCATCGTTTAGTTTTTTTAAGGTGTTCTCGAAATAGTTGGTAATCAACAATCCGTGCGGATTGTTCGGGAAGTTTCGGTCAACCATAATCAAGTTTCCGGTGGAAACCAACTCATAGGTGTCGATAATTGAACCTCTATTGATTTCAAAAATGGTGGTCGTAGTAAAGCTATACGAGCCATTATTTTCATTTATCCGTGAATCGATACTCAGTACTTTTTGAACCAAGGAATACTGAAGCAATCTGTTGTAAACACCATCCGCTTTTTTCTGACGGTAGAGATTGTCCACGGAACTATTGCCCAGCCACAATGCCTTTTCCAAGTTTCGTTCATAATTACTGGCATCGATGTTATAGAAGTAATTGTGGAACAGATCCAAATGCGCCAAAGCTTCAACCCGAAAATTCTCCTTTTGGGTCACGAGCTTCAGTGGAATGATACTGCCATCAGTATTAATGGCAAAGGCACTATCGAGCGCTTTTTGATTGGTGTTGAATACCATCCAAACCGAAAATGTGCTGGACAGCAGCGCACAGACAACGACTGCCAAAACGACAAACCGATTCAGCTTTAGGACATTGTAAATATTCTTATATGGTGTTTTCATTCTGAATAGATTTAGTTGGTAAATAGTCTGAGTGTGAATGACGTGGCGCGTCTATATAATTTGAATTTCAGAAAGACAATGAAGCCCACCGAACCAAGCTGGACAACCGGCGCAAAAAAGCCACTGCCGACATCTGTTCCAAAAAGGTTATTCCAGAAGTTTGTGTTGATTTCTGTGTACAGGGCATTCACAAACACGTTAACCAAAAAGAAGGCAGGTACTAACATATATACTGCCGCATAAAGCTTGAAAAACGTGTAAGCCAATGAACGGAATTTTTCAAATACGGCAAGACTAATAACCAATGGGAAAAACGCTTGCATAATCCCCAACAGGAAGAAACGTTCGGCCAAAAACAAAGGATAGATGAACAAGTCCAAAATCCATAGGAAAAGACAAATGATAAATGCAAATATTTTGAATCCATAAAGCGGTGTTACCAAGGCTTCATATAAGAGCGTCATAGCCGCTTGAGCAACCTCTATGATACTAACGTCCTCTTCAATGGGAATGTCCTGCATTTGCAATGGAAGCAATGCGGGTGCTGTGCCACGATATTGACTTTCGATAGCCACTAAAATCCCGTCAAAAAATCCTAAAACCTGAGTTGAGAATATGACCAAAATGACAATGGCAAAATTCTTGATCAGTTCGCCTGGACTCAATCCCCAAGTGTAGCCATCCTTATCTGCGATGCCTTCATTGTATTTTTTAAGGATATTGACCAAAAAGAACAGGACAGCGAGCGTTTTCATTCCCGCAATGGTGTATTGCGAAAAGCTACTATTTTGTATGGTCTGGAAAATGGTATCAACATATTCCAGACCTATTCCTAAGATGATATTAGCAGCCATAATTAATATTCTGTTTCACGATTATTGATTTTATCCTGCATCTTTCGGAAAGAAATAATATCACGGTATCGCTTCGTTTTCAATGTGATTTCTGAAACCATAATTTTGGATTCTTCTTCCTTTTCTTTTAGGATATACGCACGGTCGGCATCGCTCATTTTGAGGTAATCGCTGGACAGGATTTCATCAATAAAGTCCATTGTTTCTAATGAGTTTTCTACAATGGAGTTAAAAGATTCAGTCACCCGTTGGATTTCCTCTGGTTTGATATAGGGTGAGTTGAGAATGTTCTGTAAGTCATTCTGCATTACGTTGATAAGACGTTGATTGTTCCGGCCTATTTCCTGTACGGCTTTTAACTGCTTAACTACATTGTTTACTTTTTCAAGATTTTCTTTCTGCTGTTTCAGGAATTCAGCAGTTTTTAAAAGCTGGGAAGTCTGCTTTGCAGATTCCACCAGCGACTTCACCAGGCTGATAAAGTTCGTATTATCGTAAACCGGCATTCCCTGGGCCCGGGTGTTTAGACTAAAAAAGATAGCCATTCCAAGAATTAAAATTTTTGTTCTCATATTTTTATTTTTTTGGATGAATACTTTGTAATTGCTTTCTCCATATCCTGATGCTTTTCATAAAGCTTCATTATTTCTTCATTCTCGTATCCATCGGTTAAGAAAGCTGCATAAGCTTCTTTGGGTACTTCCAGACGGAAGACATTGCTTTCCGTTCCGATCTTGATAAACATTTCGGTATACTTACGCGCTCCGGAAAGATTGTTCCTGATGGATTTTAACTGGTTAAGGTCGTGACTGGAAAGGTTTAACCGCCTGGCCAGTTCGTCATAACCCTTTTCGTTGTTCAGGCTATAAATAACTTGCGTGTTTTCAAGAATACTTGCGGAAGTCGAATTGTTGGGCAGCTGGTTGATGGATTGTAGAATAATCCCGATTGCACCGTTTTGTTTACGTATCGCTTGATAGTAGAATTCCACGCTTTCCAATACGTTTTCAAACTTTAGTTGTTTGGCAAACTCGTCGAAAAGGATGATGCCTTTTTTAGCTCTATTCTTCCAAATGGTTCTTTGGATGGCTGACTTTATAAGCTTCAACATTACCGACAAAATTTCCTTGTTGTCCTTTACTTCATCCAACTCAAAAACGATCAGACGTTTGTCTTCAATTTTATAGGTTTGGTCTTCGCTCATTTCAAACAGGAAACTATATAGACCATCGCCGACATATTCAGATATTACGTGCAAGAAGTTTGTAACATTGAAGTAGTCGGGATGGATTTTTAGGGTGCTCAGAAGTTCTTTTTGGTTCCTTTCTATAAAGCTGTAAAAACCATTCAGAGAATGATTTTTTGAAGTGCTATCGTAATAATGGCGTAGTATTTTTTTAACCGAAACTGATTGTGCTTTGGTCACTTTCAAATCTGAAGCAAACAATTCAAATAGGAACACTGATAAGTCTTCTAACCGTTCTGGTGTGAGGTCATTTGTATTGCTTATATAAAATGGGTTGATACCAAGGTTCTTTCCGCTTTCGTACCTAAGCACGGTATATTTTTCAGGATAGAGTTTGGCAAACTTGGTATAAGAACCACCCAAATCAATAATAACCAGTCGAACCCCACTTTCAAAGTATTGCCTTAGGATATTGTTCGCCAAGAAGGATTTGCCTTCTCCTGTAGGGGCGAAGATGGCAAAGTTCCTGGCTTTAATTCGCTTCTTCTTCTCGTCCCATACATCCTTTAGCACAGGGATATTATGTTCCCGGTCGTTAAAGATGATTCCGGTAGCGTCGCTTTTGTAGTTGGTGTTATTGATGAACAGGCATAGCGCGTGTTTTAAATCGGTTACGTATAAATCATTATTTGAGAAATTGGACGAGAAACAGCAGTAACTGTTTAGTATATAATTCTTACGTTCTTCGCCTCTTGGGTAATAAGGGATGATATCCAATTCCTTAAATTCAGTCTTAATTTTTGAGGTTATTTTATCGAGTTCTTTTGCATCTTTTGACCAATACACAATGTTAAGATGACCACGAATAATACGCGCATTGTCATCAGCATTAATTCGGTCAAGGATGTGCTGGATTTTCCCCAGAACCACTTTATTCTGCGAACCGAAATTGGAACTTTTGTTCAGTTCCTCTATTTTCTTATCCAGCAGCTTGCGCCATTTCTGTTTGTCATCCAGATACAGAATTTGATTAACGATATGGTTCTCGTTAAGCGTAAGCCCTAAGCCATCAATAAACCCTTGATGAAACACAAAATTGTCAGAAGTGAATTTCTCATTGGTTTTGCTACTCTGTACACTTTCGCCAAAGCACAGTTCGCTATTGATAGCCAGGGCATCAAAATGGGTTTCGCCAATATTGACGCTTTTCTTGTCCAGTAAAATATCGGTATCGTAGCCTTCATTAAAGCCATTGAAGTAGGCATTAGTAAGTTGCTGGATGTCGCACGCTTTAAGCGAAACAAAATCCATCTTTCTGCTATTATTGATGAAGGAAACCGAATCACTTACCGAGTTGGCGAAACTCTTTATGTTGTCATTCATTTTCTGAACAATATCTTTAGAAACCTTACGGAATGGATTCACGTACTTAGGATTGTTGAGTGCCTTATTTTTGGTCAAGATGAAGAACAAATAACAACGGTGCTCAATATACCCACGACCTTTAAAATGTTCGTGGGTTGCCTTTTCCAGAAAAGTTGTATTTGGAAGTTTCTCTGAAGTATATGATTTTTTGAGGTAGATATCCTGTTTGTGAACTACGGTACCAACCGGCAAAGATTTTAACGCTTGAAACCAAGCACCGTGCATATCCTCTAAGTCCTTTTCGGATAAGGAATATATTTCCGGCAGATTCCCTTTAAAACATAGGACCACATTGCCATTTTTGGCAAATACGATATTGTCCTGAATATCTGCAATGGGTTGATATGCCGAAAGGTTAATCTTGTTCATAATCGAATCCAGAGTTTCTTTTGTTACTGATGATCTTTGGAAAAGCCTTTACCATTTGAAATAGCTGTGGATTGATGGTTATTCGTGTCAAAACGATATACAGGACTGCATTAAGCACCAGAACACCTATGATAATCCCAAAGCTGAACGAAAAAATGATGATTAAGAGGGATGCGAGTATCGCAACCATCATCAAGGCAAACAGGGAAATGGGCAGCCCGAAAATGACCGCCTTTTTTCTGATATTTTTATAGACTTCGAATTTCTTCATAATTTAAGAGTATTAGAACTTAGACCACAATTGAAATCAGGTAGGTAAATATGCCCACTACCGCCCCTGCTATTAATACAAAGACAAGCACCCGGGTAATCCCTTTTTTGAGGTCGGCGTTTTCCCCAAAGAAATGTCCCGCATTGAACAGGAAACCAACAAGGAAGATTACACCTAATATGATTGGGAAAATCGTCCTGATGGTATCGGAAACATCGTTTACTGAATTTTCAATCCCGCCAATCTGCGCGAAAAGCGGAAATGAAATCAGGAATAAAAAAAGTGTGGGATAGATTGATTTTTTCATAACGAACAGTTTAAATTTTTGTGTTGTTTTGTTATAGGAAAAATACATATATTTGATTATAAATATCTGAAAATCAAATAATTGTGAATAAAATATTATTTAGTGTCGTTTGAATTCAGTTACAATTATTTGACATCAAATTCTATGAAATTTTGAGACCAAGCTGTTGATAAGCAGAAAATTGAAAATGAAAAACGTGCTCAAAAACGTCAGTTTTGTGATTTTGCTCTTAAAAATGTGCTTCATTTTTGGGCAAGAAATGACTGCTCAAAAACGAATCGTGATTGACGTTGGACACGGTGGAAAAGATTCTGGTGCAATTGGCATAAATGGAATCCAAGAAAAGGATGTGGTTATGTCCATTGCAAATGAGGTTTTAAGGCTGAACAAGGAATTGGATAAGCCTTTGGATATTTATTTGACCAGGTATAAAGACACTTCAATTTCGTTATCGGAGAGAACCGAATTGGCCAAAGCACTAAAGGCTGACTTATTTGTGTCCTTGCATTGTAATCATTCGGATAATCCAACGGCGAGAGGAATTGAGATATATGTATCTAATGATGAATCAAACCATTCTGATAATTCGACTTGGTTCGCCTTTCAAATGCAAGCTGGGTTCAATAAGAAATTAGGGTTTGAAAGCAGGGGTGTGAAGTTTGCGAATTTTAAGGTAATTAGAGAAACCTGTAATTTCTTTCCCGCCATTTTAGTTGAGTTGGGATTTCTTTCGAATAAGGACGACCTGAAATACATTTCAAAACCTTTAAATAAACAATCCATTGGATCAGCTGTTTTAATAGAAGTAAATAATTATTTAATAGATGAATTATGAAAGAAGTATTTATTGAAATAACTAAGAGCGTTAAGGAAATTATTAAACAATTTATTTCAGAAGTGGTAATAATTTATAATTGTTGGAGGCTTTGAACTACTTTCTTTTATCCCCAGCCCCCTCTTCAAAAGCAACAAGATTGAATAATTCCCGCATTCGGCTTCGGACTCTGTTTCCGTAACGTTCTTCCAGTTCCTCGGCATTCAGGTTTGTTGTGGCGTGGGTTTTAACCTTTTGATTTGTCTGAAGAAAAAGTTCATGGCGCGATAAGAGCACTTCACCCATCACGTTCAAATCCTTTCCGTAAAATCTTCCAGATGGTTCCACGCCTAAATCATCAAAGCAATAAAATTTGGTATTCCCATATTCTTCCACAGTTTTAAAACCTAAATGGTTAAAACTGAAGGTTACATTCCGGCAAGGAATCATTTCATAGGGACGTTGCAAGGGAACTAAATGGCGTAGTAATTTCATTAAACTGGTTTTTCCGCAGCCTATGGGGCCAGATAGCAAGATGCCTTTGTTGATGTCAATTCCATAAGATTCACAGTTGTCTTTATCTTTTACGAAGTAGGAACAGAGTTTCAGCAAAATATCTTTATCCTCATCATAAATCTTAAACTTTTCGCCGAACAAGAGTTTGCCTTTGGCTTTCAGGTAAATCAAAATTTTTGGAAAATCGTAGAGTACACTTTTCCCATCAAATTTTCCGAGCGAATATTCCACGCCACCTTCGATAATTTTAGAGGGGTTGTCCATAGTCTTTGTTTTTAGTGGTTCGCAAGTTATCTTTGATTTGGGATGCTTGTTTTTTGTTTGGTTTTTTTTCCTGGTTAAATAATTCGGTTCTGTCCATCCAATTGGTAGCAACCGAACGCCAATCTCTGATAGCTTTTTCATCGCTTGTTTGCCAATTTCGGGTTTGATAATGCTCAAAGAATTTTTTTGCTTCATCAGCATCAAAACCTTTTTCTTCAAAAAAAGTAATAATAGCCTGCCTGTCCTTTGGCTGTTTATTAATGTTTACTTGTTTAGTATTGTTTATATTAGATACCAATGCTTGTCCACTCACGGGGCGGTGATGGTACACAGCTTGTCCATTGGTGGGATGGTGCTGGTACACTACCGGTTCACGTATGGGATGGTACCGTTCCGCAAGTTGTTCCAATTCGGGATTGTACTGTCCCGTATAAGGTTCATCACTTGTCTCGATAATGGCCATCTTAATTTTGCTGCCTTTGTATGGATTGTTGGATGGAAAATAGGATAGGTATTTCCAAGCATTAAGGTCGGTCACGCACCGATGGTACGTCGATTTTGAACCAATTTTGGCCACACGCATCAGTTCGCGACGGTTTACAAAAAATTCATCTGCAAAGCGGCTGCTGTTCCATTCCTGGAATAAAGCCATATAAAGGCTGATGTGGGTTGGGTTCAAGCGGTCATCAAAAAAGAACTTTTCAAAAGCCGCGTTCAGTTGCTTAATGTAGTTCATAGTAGTTATTCAAATTTGTGATTTACCCGATTGGCGGTCATCAAGTTTTGGATTTCCTCGGCATCATAGTAAATAATTCCTCCAACTTTGGTGTAAGGTAGGGTGCCGTTAATTCTTAAGTTTTGAAGAGTTCCCGGACTTACCTGGAGCAGATCCATAACATCAGAAGATTTTAAATATTTCTTTAAAGTTCCTAATGATTGTTTGGTGATTAAACTTTTAATTTCCTCAAGTAGTTCTAATTTGAACTCCCGAAGATCGTCGGTGGTAATAATACTTGTTGGCATAATAGAACGGTTTTTAAAGAAAGGGGCTACCAATCGATTAAATCTTTTTAATTGATAGCCCCTATCAAGGTTTGACTTTCGTTCTACTAATTTGATATACTTTACCAAATATTTTTCCCTATATTCTTCGTACTACGAAAGAATTTAACAAGTGATAGAATTAGGATTATTTTGCTGCTATTTGAAGATGTGGCAAGGAATTATAAACTGTTATTTGGCATTGAGGCAGGTAGTAACCCAGATTTCGTAGAAACTCGTAACTACGAAAAGAAGAATTTTCCGCTGTTTCTCTTTAAATCTGAAAAAGAAGGATCCATGAAAGAAGCATAATAGAGGTAAACCCAGGGTTGGTGGCTGAATTTTAAGGCGGTTTTCTAGCTAATTTTCAACCACTAATTCTTTATTTCCAGACGATTATTTTTTTAATAAGAAATAATCAAGCTAAAACTACTGCTGCTTAATATAAAAAAATGAAAGAAAAGGAGATTACTGGAAATCGCATAGACAGAGATTAGTAATTAAAATATGGTATTAGGCATTTTTCTAGTTTCTACTGAGAAAATTAAAATCAAATTATTTTGGAGAGTGGCCATCAAGCCTTTAACTATTTATTTGCCTTCAAGCTCTGTAATTCGTTTCCTAAGTAACATTTTTGTTTCCTTTAATGAGTCATTGGCATCTTCTAAAGCGTTATTGGCTTTTTCTAACGCATCTAGTTGCCTTTGAAGATGAAGTAATTTTTCGCGCAGAACTTCTGGATCAGTTTCATTAATTATTGAGTCTGTTGAATCTTTTTGGAGCATTGGACCTTTACCCGTTAGTAACCATGCGGGACTTAGTTCTGGGCATTTTGAATATAGTAATTCAGCATCAAAAGAATTTCTTGATTTCCAATTCGATAAAGTCTGTCTGGTAATTTCTAAAAAATCCGCTAATTCTGCATCCCTTTTAAATCCATAATGAATCTTTATCTCATCAAGCATTTTAGATTTATTCATATTATGTAAACGAAATGTTTATAAAAAGTAAAAAAACAGTTGTTTTGTAAACAAAATGTTTATATATTTGATTTTGTTCCGATTAAAGGAACAAATCAATGAACAGGCAAACTTACGTAATTTATGCAGAAAACTTATAACACTGAGGTGGTAAAAGCCTTGGCATGTAAATATAAGGTGACTCCTCGTTACATACGATATTGTCTGAATGGTGATAGAACACCAATATACGCAGATGAATTAATTGCAGAGTATTACAAAAAACTGGATCAGGTAGAAAGGGCATTAAATTCAGATATATGAATGTATTATTTCCGAAAATTAAAATTGGAGTACCGGTAGACCTGAAAGGGAATTTTTTCCTTTAAATCAAGAGTAATAGTAGGGTATTATGTCACAGCATAATTTCAATTTATTAAAAAATGGCGATCCGACGGCTTTGGAGCATATACATGCCAGATACCACCGGAGTATATTCTGGGTAGGCAGGGGAATTCTTGATGATGATTTTGTTGTATCATCCCTGGTTCAGGATAGCTTTCTAAAATTATGGGTTCACCGGGATCGTATAGAAACCCCTAAACATATTTACTTTTTCCTGCGAATGGTCATGCAAAGGGAATGTTATTCCTATTACACATTGCCCAGAACCAAATTTTTCAGCAAAGTCAATTCCCTGGACAGTTATGAAAACTTCCAGGAGTACTTAGGGGGCTATGATCCAATAAGTGATTTAGAAAATTTTAGAGACCAGGAACGGGAACAAAAAGCCTTTGAAAAAATTATAAATGTCTTACCCTTACTAACGGCCGAGAGAAGGCACCTTATTGATCTCTGTCTTAAATATGGCTTCCGTTACAAAGAAATTTCCAAAGTTATGGGCACGAGCATTCCGGAAACTTTTAACGAGGTGCAACTGGCTATTTCAGATCTTAAAAATATCATTAATCCGGATTCCGTAGCTCAAACTAAACAAAAACCAGCCATGGTAATTAAGGTGCAGGCTAACATGACCCCGGAGCAGGAAGAAGTATTCCGCCTCCGCAATGAAAAGAAATTTTCTTTTGCAAGTATAGCTGCTGAGCTTAAGCTTTCCCAAAAGGAAGTTCATAAAGAATTTATGATCGCTTATAAGATCATGCAGGAGAAACACGAGCAGCAACAGCAAATAGCTTAAGATGGAAAAGTCTACGCTAAAACTAACCCGAAAGATCCAGCTATTGGTTGATCTGCCTACCCCGGAGGAAAGAAAGGAGGCTATTGGGAAGCTTTACCAGTGGCAGAACAGGTGCTTTAGGGCAGCTAATATGATCGTCTCCCATCTCTATGTACAGGAAATGATCAAGGACTTCTTCTATTTTTCTGAAGGGATAAAGTATAAACTGGCCGATGAAAAGAAGGATGAAAGCGGTATGCTGCAACGCTCCCGAATGAATACGACCTACCGAGTTGTATCAAATCATTTCAAAGGAGAGATCCCTACCAATATCCTGGGTAACCTGAATCAAACATTAATTAGAACCTTCCTCAAAAACAGGAAGGAATACGGGAGTGGTGAACGCTCGCTCATGAATTTCAGGAGAGACATCCCTATTCCGTTTGATATGGATGGTGTTAAGGGATTATGTTATATTGAAGAGAAGAAAGCCTTTTGTTTTCGATTATTTTCAATTCCTCTTAAGACGTACTTAGGTAAAGATACTGATAAACACAGGCTGTTGGAGCGTGTAGTAACTGGAGAAACCAAGCTTTGTTCCTCACATATTCAGTTGAAAGACGGCAAAACCTTTTTGCTTGCAGTTTTTGAAATTGAAAAAGACAAGCACGTCCTGAAACCGGAAGTGATTGCAGAGGCTTCGCTGTCACTTGAATACCCCGTTATAGTCAAAGTTGGTAAAACCAGGCTCACCATTGGCACCCGGGAAGAGTTTTTGTACAGAAGGCTTGCAATACAGGCAGCCAGGAAACGGGCGCTGGCAGGGGTAACCTATGCCAGATCGGGCAAAGGCCGAAAACGAAAAACCAAAGCGCTTGATAAGTTTGAAAATAAGGAAGGTAATTTTGTGGACAGCAGGTTACATCTCTACAGCCGGAAGTTGATCGACTTTTGCATTAAACACCAGGCGGGAACGCTGATTTTATTGAATCAACAGGATAAGATAGGGATAGCCAAAGAAGAGGAATTTGTACTAAGAAACTGGAGTTATTACAAGTTAATGACCAAGATAAAGTACAAGGCAGAGAAAGCAGGGATCGAAATTATTATAGATTGAATTAGTCTCGAGGGTGCTTGTACACCCGTAAGGTGAGGTGATTATCACACTCACTAAATGCAAACAGCATATACAACGGCGTGGGCTTTTTTATTTAAACATGATAAGTGGTTAGGATCATTTACTTGAATTTTTCTTTTATAGGATAATTTAGGTAAATGTATGTTGCCAATGATAATTTTTACAAAAGCAGTTGTATTCTTCCGGATATTTTTAAAACCTTGAACTTTACATGAATATAAGTTTAAGATTCTTTCTTTCCTTTAATAAGAAAAAATAATCTCCTTACACAAAAAAACGTTTCGTAGATAAAATTGTCGTTGTCCGGGCTTTTTCTATGCTAAATGAAAATGATAAATTTGCCTATTCCAGAAAATCTCTAATCAAAGTTGTAAGATTTGGGATTTTACGTACTAAAGATAAGATACTTACACTGTAGTAAATACTAATTGCCTGTAGCAAACAACGACAAAATTTCAGGGCTTGCCGCAGCTATCCCTACGAGGGCTCCTCCGGCAGCCACAGAAAAACCCCACTGCTTCCTTAGTTTTTTTAAAGGTGTTGCTAAATGTTCCGCGCCCCAATGTGCCAGCCATACGGCAGCAAGCAACACCAATGCCCAGATCCATGTACTCATATCTGCTTCTAAAGATTTTTTTAAGTTCTCAAAATAAATTTCGTTTTTCTAGCTGATGAACATCCTTTCTTGCGAAATAGTTTCTCAGACTTAACTTAGTCTTAATTAAAACCGAATAGAGAATTATCTCAATTTAAAAAAAGATAAAGGAACTTTCTCCTAAACTTCTGTTAGAACCTTTTTTATTTTTCTTCTTCCAAACCTTAAAAACAAATTCCAAGAAAAATTAGCCATGTAAGTTTTTCAAAACAAACCAAAAAAATAAAAATGCTAATACAAATACGCCTATAAGCATTAAAATTCCATTTATTCTGTCCTTTCTGGTAATTTTACTTTTCGGGGATTTTTTATACTTTATTTTTTTTGTTTTCCTTCTGGCTTTTGGATCTACAGTCATTTGGCTTTCTTTTTCTTAAAACTGGCTCTTTTGAAATATTCTTCGGAAAATAGAGAATTGCTTTAGTTCCAATTCATGGTTTCTTTACAATGTGCGTTCTTTGGAAATTCTTTTCTATAGTACCTATTCTAGCATAGATTTTTATCTTTATTTTTATTGTATATTGTTTGGCAGATAGCCTAACATGTTCAAATGGTATGTTAATTCTCCTCTTGTATTCTCAAATACAACTTGCCCCGTCACTTGGATAATTTTAATATTCTAAGGGCACCGCGCATTACGAAAGTGAACACAATCCCACCAATTACTAAATCCGGCCATTTGCTGTTTAGAAAATAGACCAGTACCCCTGCCACTATAACACCACCATTCACTATAATATCGTTGGAAGTGAAAATGGCACTGGCCTGCATATGCGCCTCATCGCTTTTAGCCTTATTGATTAGCCAAAGCGAAATCAAATTTCCCGCCAGGGCGAAAACCGAAACGATGATCATCCATTGAAATAATGGCGTTTCACTACTTAAGAAAAAGCGTCTTATAACTTCTACAAATCCCAGTAAAGCAAGCCCCATCTGAAGGTAACCGCTAATTCCCGCAACCTTCTTTTTTCTTGAAATGGATGTCCCAACGGCAAACAAGCTAAGGGCATAAACAATAGCATCGGCAAGCATATCCAGGGAATCAGCAATAAGACCCATGGAGGCTGATATCCATCCGGTGGTCATTTCTATGAGAAAGAAACCAAAGTTTATTCCAAGTACCCACCAAAGGATTTTTCGTTGGTGGGAATCATCTGAAGGTAAAGGCAACGCAGCTTCTGTGGTCTCTTCCAATTTATCATTTAAATCCAGCTGACGGATTTCCTGATGTACTTCCGTGCTGTCTCCGGTATGATAAACTTCCAATTTTCGATTAGAAATATCAAAAGCCAAATGTTGAACCTGTGCAACAGACTGCAACTTCATTCGGATCATCTGCTCTTCCGAAGGGCAATCCATTTTTTGAATGGTAAATGTGCTTTTATTCATTGTTAATATTTGTTATACGACCCGAACAAGAGAGGCCACTTTAAAGGAAGATCCTTTATTGAAAGTACTACACATCTTTGACTGTTACTTTAGCTCCTCTGTGGGCATCTCTTGTTTCTTTGGGGTTTTCAACCTCCTGTAGCACGACGCCAACAGTTATAAGGCTGATGATCAATCGGGAATTTTGGATTAAATATGCAAAGCCCTGTCATCTGTAGCTGCCAGACAGGCTTCTTTAAAGGTCTCGGAGAAGGTGGGGTGCCCGTGGGACATCCTTGCAATATCTTCGGCAGATGCCCTGAATTCCATTGCCACTACCGCCTCTGTATAGCTATCCGCAATTCGTGGCCCTATCATATGCACCCCCAATATCTCATCGGTTTCCTTATCTGCAATTACTTTTATAAAACCGTCGGTGTCCATACTTATTTTTGCCCTTGCGTTGGCCTTAAAAGGGAAAGAGCCTGTTTTGATACTTCTTCCTGCTTCTTTCAGTTCTTCTTCGGTCAAGCCTACCCCGGCCACTTCGGGTTGGGTATAAACTATATTAGGAATAAGGGAATAGTTGATATGTGGTTTTTGACCCACTATTCTTTCAGCCACAAAAACGCCCTCTTCACTCGCTTTATGGGCAAGCATTGCTCCCCGGATTACGTCCCCTATGGCATAAACCCCCTTGACATTGGTTTCGAGGTTCTCATCCACTGTTACCTGTCCTTTTTCGTTGGTTTCAACTCCTATATTTTCAAGTCCTAAATTAGCGGTGTATGGTTTCCGGCCAATGGCCATAAGGCAATAGTCACCTTCTAAATTCATTTCTTTTTTATCGGAAAGATTTTCTGCTTTCAATGCCACTTTGCCTTCAGTTGCTGTTGCATTTGTCACCTTATGTTCCAAATAAAATTCAATTCCTTGCTTTCTTAGGGAACGGTGCAATTGCTTACCCAGTGCGCCGTCCATAGTGGCGATAAGGCTGTCAAAATATTCCACAATGGATACCTTTGAACCCAGTCGGGCGAATACAGAACCTATTTCAACCCCGACAACACCGCCGCCAACGACCATTAAATGTTTGGGTATTTCCTGTAAGGCCAGGGCTTCGGTAGAAGAGATAATACGGTTTTTGTCTATTTTAATATTGGGCAGGGAAGCGGGTTTAGACCCTGTGGCAATGATGATTTTATCGGTTTCTATGGTTTCCGTTTTATCTTCGGCCTTAATCTCAATCGTACTTTTGTCCTTAATGGTGCCGTGGCCTTCATAAACGGTTACCTTGTTCTTTTTCATCAGGTAACCAACACCATTGATGATTTCCTGTACCACATCCTGTACCCTTTGGTTCATTTTCAGGATATCGACATTGGCCTCTTTTACATCAATCCCAAAGTTTTCGAATTGATGCCTGAGTTTGTAATAATGCTCAGAGGCTTCCAGCCAGGCTTTTGACGGGATACAGCCAACGTTAAGACAGGTACCGCCCAACGTGCTGTACCTTTCAACAATGGCCACTTTTAATCCCAATTGGGCGCAACGGATGGCACTTACATACCCGCCCGGGCCAGATCCTATAATAGTTACATCAAATTTTTCCATATCTTGAAATATAAGTTTTTAATCCCTCATTGAGGGTTTAATTCCCCGTCCCGATAGCTATCGAGATGCCTCAAATTTTTAAAAGTCTCTTCTAATTCATACCGAGTGGGCTTTCCCCGAGGTTTTTGATTTAGTATTTCTCACGACAAATCACCTATTAGATCTATTTTAATGAAAGGAGGCTTTTGACTTAACATTTTTCACAGTACTTTCTGATAGACTTTACGGTAACAGCTTTTGGAATTTTTCTTAGATCTCATCCTTCCAGATCATAAAACCATTCTCCTGCCTGTTTAATAGCTTGGTCAATAGCTTCTTTTTCTGTAGACTTTCCTTCTTTCATAAGCTCGTTGGCTATTTCAAGGGCCTTCTCCCTAACAATTGGGGTAAGGGAATCAAGATCTGTTTTAAAATCTTCAAACATCCAGTCCATATTATCTGTTTTAATGATTGAACAAATCTTTTTCTTCTTCTGAACCCACCTCTTTCTTTGGCATTTTATCAAGGAAATAATCCAGGACCACCCCTACCACAATAGCTCCTCCAAAAGCAGCATATACTTGCCATTCGTATTGAATTACCAAAGCCAGGCTGATCAAGATAGCTAAAATGGGTAGGATAGGCGTTTTACCTATGGACAAAGGCACTTTAAAGGGTCTTTTCTCTTTCGGCGACTTAAAACGTAAAACAATCAGGGCTATATTTACGGCAATAAAAACCAGTAATGCACCTAAGGAAGACATTCCTGCAACTAATTTAATATTACCCAATAAAAGAAATCCGGCCACTGCTGCCAACACCACCAGCGTTGCTGCCCAGGGAACTTTTTGAGCATTGGTTTTCTTCATAAAAGCCGGCAATTCACCAACCGAAGCCATTCCAAAAAGAAGCCTGCTGATGGATATAATCCCGCTAAAAGCGGCATTAGCGGTGGCAAACAAGGCAGCAACCGCCAAAACAATGGGCATCCAGGAATTTAAATTGGAAGCAGCAAGAGATAATGGAGAATTTACTTTTGCCAGTTCTGAAGCGTCGCTTATATTGAGAACCGTAAAGGAGATAAACAGGTAAATTATTGTGGTAATGAGCATCGTCAACAAAAATGCCCGTGGGATGGTTTTACCGGGATTTTTTACTTCAGAGCCCAAAGCTGCCATATGTTCAAAGCCTGTATAAACAAAAAACAAGGTCGCGGTAGCAGCTATGGTACCGGAAAAAGAATCGATAATAAAAAATTCCTTGTCAGGAGCACCTGTACTGTTCAGTCCCAATATTATTAGGAGCAATAGTCCCAATAGCTGAATGCTTACCATTATAATATTGGCGGTAGAAGATTTTTTTATACCAGTAATGCTTATTAGGGTGAGCAGTATTAATGCACTGTAACTAAATAAAAGGGCAGGGAGGTCCAAAAAAACATTTAGATATCCCGAGAATGCCAGTAGTACAGCAGCAATGGTAGCCGAACTGTGAAAGGCGATTGTCCATCCGGTCAGGAATGAGGGAATATCTATTTTTGGAAATGCTTTTCTTACAAAAATAAACTCTGCTCCGGCATTGGGGAAGGTTGAGGAAAGTTCTGCATAGGAAAGGGCAGAAAAACTGGCAGCAATGGCCGCCAGGATGAAACTGAGCCAGAGGTCATTCCCGGCCTGGCCCGCCGCCGCACCAATAACGGTGTAAATTCCCGCGCCTACGATGGTTCCTACCCCGTAAAAAGTGAGTCTTAATGTTCCTAAAGATTTTTTCAGTTCAGCCATTTCTTCAATTTTGCAGGTACCAGTTAATTTTTAAAAGTTATAAAACACCCAATAGTTGAATTTTCGGTATTTTAATTTATGGTGAAATTTTTCTTCCGTTTTTAAAAGCCTCCCAACCTTCTTTTAAGGCATAGGGAACTATTAGAAGAGCCGCCACAGGATCTGCCCACCACAAGTCCAGATATTGTACCGCCAGGAGTCCACCCAATACCGCTATCGTCTGATATAGACAAACAAAAGTGTCTTTGGAATCGGCTATTAATTCCTTGCTGTCCAGTTTCTTTCCATACTTGCGTTTGTACCAAATTAGAATCGGATTGACCACTAAAGATATCAGGAGGATTATGATACCCATGGTGCTCCAGTCTGGAGTTTCTTTATTAAAAAATTTACTTACAGAATCATAGGTGATAAAAATGCTGACAATTAAGAAAGAAGTGGCAATTACATAAAGAGTGATTTTTTCTCTTTTTTTCACCCGCTCTTCGCTAATATTTTTAATTTCCCCGTGTAGCCGCCACCCAAGGGTGCTGGCCGAAATAACTTCTATGATACTATCCAGTCCCCAACCAATTAAAGCTGCGCTTCCGGAGATAAAACCGGCGGTTAGTGATACAGCTACCTCAATAGTATCATATAAGACGTTGTATACCTGGAGCTTCCTGGCCTTTTTGAGATACTTTTTTCTTTCTTGATCTGCCATAAATTTGTTTCTTAACTGTTTATCCAATTTACTGCCTCTACTTTTTTTGTAGATGCAAAATATTTAACTTCTGCAGAAGTAAAAGGTTTCATCAAATCTGTCATCCATTTTTCCCATTTTTTATCCCCTACCATGGCCACTTTTTCAAGGTCGTTGGCATGTTGGACATCGAATTTCAAATCTTCCCAAAAGGCTTTTGGTTCCCATCCTTCAAAGCCCTCCATTTCAAAATACCAACGGATTTTTTTATGTTTTTCCACTATGTTGTTCAGCAGGGGCAATAGCTTATCGTAATCGGCTTCGGTCAAATTGCCTGTTGCCCTTGTGGCTATTAAATTCCCTTCTGTTTGTCCCAATATTTGTAGCATAACTCCTCTTTTAATTATTATTTGATTTATTCCTTTTTATAACATTAGTTACATTATTAGGGGTTTCTAAGCTCCTGAATTGCCCTAAGGGGATCATTGAAATTGAAAATACTGCTTCCTGCTATAACAGCATCAGCTCCTGAATTCAAAATTTCCTTCACGTTATTCTTATCCACTCCTCCATCTACTTCAATAAAGGCCTTTGCATCTTTTCTTTGTATCAATTGCTTTAATTCCCTTATCTTTTCCAGTGTTTGGGGAATAAAACCTTGTCCGCCAAAACCCGGATTTACAGCCATTAGGCAAACTGTATCTATATCTTTGATAATGTATTCCAGGCTTCCTAAAGAAGTATGTGGATTTAAAGCTACCCCTGCTTTACAACCCAGGCTTTTTATTTGTTGCACCACGCTGTGCAAATGAAGGCAGGCCTCGGCGTGTACTGTAATTTGCTCTACCCCATATTTAGAAAAAACTTCCAAATACCTCTCAGGCTCAACAATCATCAAGTGCAGCTCGACAGGTTTCTTGGAGTATTTCTCAATTGCTTCTAAAACAGGAGTCCCAAAGGAGATATTTGGAACAAACATCCCGTCCATCACATCCACATGCAGCCAGTCTGCTTCACTTCTATTAATAATTTCGAGGGTTTTGCCCAGATAGGCAAAATCTGTCGAAAGAATGGAAGGGGCAACCATGAGATTTTTCATATCAACTATATTTATCGGCTAATTAAAAACCCTTACACCCCCAAATCCACCTGAAGGAAATTATAAAACAGGCTCCACTACAACCTCGGTTATTACAGAGTTGGAGATAAAACACTCAGCATGTGCTTTATGGTGCATTTTTTTCATTTCTTCTTCATCAGGTATATGTTCCCCCGAGAATTCTACTTTGGGCCGTAAAAAAACCCTGGTCACAGCCTGTTTACCATCCTTGTTTTTCTCAACCACAGCAACAGTTTCATCTTTATAACTCTTTATAATATACTTTTTAAAGGAGGCAATAGCCAGAAAAGTCAATAAATGGCAGCTGGAGAGGGAAGCAGCGAAGGCTTCTTCAGGATTGACAAATTCAGCTTTCCCCAAATATTCCGGAGCTGCAGATGCAGTGATTTCAGAGCCTCCTCCAAAAATCCATTGATGGGTACGTGTATAATTCTTATAGGAGAAATCCTCGGAATCGGAATTCCATTCTAGTTTAACTTTAAATTCTGACATTATTCTCTTGTTTTAATTCATGAATTTGTTTTATACGGCCTCCGGGAAAGGCAGTTTTCTTATTGTTATAAGCCAATAATCTCAAGGCGTTTGCGACCACCAATAAAGTGGATCCTTCGTGAACAAGTACTGCTATCCCGATGTTGGCAAAGCCAAATATGGTGGCGGGAATTAATAAAGCTACAATCCCCAGGCTTACCCAAAGGTTTTGTTTTATAATAGCTTTGGCTTTCCGGCTCAAACCTATTGCAAAAGGCAGGGTTTCCAGTTTATCTGCCATCAGGGCTATATCGGCGGTTTCCAGGGCCACATCCGATCCTGCTGCCCCCATTGCAATACCCACGGTACTATGTGCCATAGCGGGGGCATCATTCACTCCATCGCCCACCATGGCTACTTTATCCTCCTGTTTCTTTAATTTTTTGATAGCATCTACCTTTTCCTCGGGAAGCAGGCTCCCCCAGGCATCGGTAAGACCAATTTCTTTGGCCACCGCATCAGCCACTTTTTGGTTATCCCCGGTGAGCATGATCATACGTTTAATACCGATTTTTTTAAGCTCCTCCAAGGTTGCTTTAGCTTCTTCACGTGGAGTGTCCATAAGGGAAATAATTCCAATATACTCCTCATTCCTGCGTATCAACATTGTCGTGTTCCCTGCGGTTTCCTGTTCCCTTACTTTTTCAACGATTTCTTCTGAAGGCTTTTGATCATCGAGCGCTTCAAAGAGCTCAAGATTCCCCATATACACCTTATCTTCCCCGAGGCTGGCTTTTATGCCTTTTCCTAAAACAGCTTCCATATTACTTGCTTCCGGAAATTGTGCGTTTCCCAAGCGTTCTTTGCCGTCCCGTACCACTGCTTTTGCAAGGGGGTGGTCACTAAGAGCCTCGACCGCTACAGCTGTTTTTAGCAGTTCCTCTTCACTTACGTCCGTTAAAGTGATAACCTTGGTGAGCTTTGGTTTGCCTTCAGTAAGGGTGCCGGTTTTGTCAAAAGCAATAGCGGTGAGCACGCCAAGGTCTTCCAAGGGCCGCCCGCCCTTTACCAGAACACCACCCCTGGCTGCGCGAGCCACTCCGCTAAGTACAGCACTGGGTGTGGAAATGGCCAAGGCACAGGGACTGGCAGCCACTAAAACCGCCATTGCCCTATAGAAACTCTCGCTAAAGGGTTCATCGAGGACAAGGAAGGCGAAATTCAGCAAAACCACCAGGGCCAAAACCGATGGCACAAAATATTTTTCAAACTTATCAGTCAATAATTGGGTAGGTGATTTCTGTGTCTGGGCTTCATTCACTAATGTCACCAGTCTTGACAGTGTAGAATCCTGAGAGGTTTTTATCACCTTTACTTCCAGGGTACTATTGCCGTTGATGGTTCCCGCAAATACACGGTGTTCATCTTTTATTTCGCTTTCTTTTGAATAATCTTTGTCAGGATCGGGTACGGGGGACTTATCCACAGGGACGCTCTCGCCGGTGATGGGTGCCTGGTTCACACTACTATTGCCATTAACAACAACACCATCGGCAGAAATTTTAGTGTTGGATCTCACTACAACAATATCACCTACCTGAAGCTCTTCTATTTTTACTTCCTGCGTCTTTCCATCTCGTTTTATCAATGCAGTTTTAGGGGCAAGGTCTGCTAAAGCTGCAATAGATTTTCGCGCCTTGTTCATGGCGTAATTTTCCAGTGCATGGCCCAGGCTAAAGAGGAAGAGGAGCAAAGCCCCTTCTGCCCATTCTCCCAGAACGGCTGCCCCGATGGCCGCGACCAGCATAAGGAAATCAATTTCGAAACCTCCTTTGGCAACCGTTTCAATGGCTTCTTTTGCCGTGTAATAGCCCCCAAAGAAATAGGCGCCTATGTACAAGGCCAAACTAACCCATTCCGGCACAGTTTCTAGGTAGGAAAGGCCAAAGCCGGTGCCCAATAACACTCCACAGATTATGGAAAAATACATCTCGGTATTTTTTCCTAAAATTCCCCCGTGGTCATGGGCGTGGCCTTCATCTTTAAGCTCTGCCTCTTCGTGGGAATGTTTATGGGTTTCAGCCGTTTCAGGAGGCATTTTTTCATTCTTTTTGGCGGTTTTGATTTTCAGGCCTTCGTTCCTTAGGATTTGACGAAAATCTTCTTCATCAGTTTTAGCCTTTATGAATTCCAGCCTTACGATTCCCGTTTCGGATACTGAGGCTTCCATTATCTCCTCCAATCCTCTCAGGGCATTTTGAATTTTCCTTGCTTGTCTCGCATGCCGTATTCCATCAACCTCCAACAGGGTATGTCCAAATTCATTGGTCAATGATGCCCCTGCCTGTTTTGCGAGTTTTCTAATATGGGCAATGGAAATAATGTCGGGATCGTAATGAAAACAAAGCTTAGGGGTATCATCCTCTTTTTCAGAAGCAATATGTACCTTTTCAATACCTTCCCTGTTTTGCAGGTGATCCATTAGCCTCTGCACACATTGATCGTTCTCATCGGGAATTTCCGGCAGTAGTATTGGCAGTTTTACTTGCGTTTTTTTCATTTTTTCTATCGGTTTTTAATTTTCGCTCTCTAATTGTACAATGCCTTTCCTTTTCCTATATAGGCCAATGCCTCAGGAATATCCAGTTCGCGTGTGCCATTTCCGGTACGGATAAAAAAATGGGACCGATCTTCGTAATTGAGGAATACTGGTGTTTTTGAGGATTGTATGTTTAAATGGCAAATGTCCCTTCCTTTAAATTCGTGAAAAGTTACTTTTATCAAAGGACAAAAGCGGGAGCCCAATGTAACGGAGACCAATTGCATAATATACTGCTCAAATCCGTCCCTGCCGGGCTTCTTCAAGGTTTGATAATCTTCTTGAAGTCCTAAAATATGGCCTTCATCATCAATGCCAATCAATAGGTTGCCACCTTTGCAATTTATAAAGCCGGCTATGGTTTTTGCCACTACGACTTCCAGGGCTTTATTTATTTTTGACTGCCGTAAATCCCAGCGAAGTGTAGATTTAAACTCCACTTCACTGGTTTCGCCCTTAGCTATAAGTGCTTCTATAATGTCTGTTTCATTCTTCAATTTGTCAAGCTGAAAGATTTTTTTCCTGGTGTAAAACATCAATGCCAGGCTGATGCCCAAACAACCAAAAAGGAGGTTCTTCAAAATCTGATCAATATCCCCGAAACCGGCAATTTGTTCAAAAACAATTTCCATGATATTCCACCAACTGCCCTGGTCGCCCTGATTGTCATACAAAAAAAGGGAAATCCCAAGGGGCTGAACAATAAATACCCCCATCACAAAGCCCACAATAACAGTAAAGAAAAACCCCTTGTTGTTCATCAGACAATTATTTTATTAAATCATATTCAATGGTATTGGACGTTCAATATTTTTGTACCTCACCTTTAGTACTTTTTTTGTTCCCCTTAAGCAATTGCTGAACGATTGTGCATTATCAATTTATTCTTCGGTATTTGTTCTTTACAACCCGCACCTTCTAACCCCCTACACTTTTGGCTTTCAATTTAGGCAAACTCCTTTTCCGTTTTTGTTTCCCTTTTAGGGAAAGGCGCTACAGTTTTATCTAAAATTTTTGTTTCAGAAGTTTCCTTTGTACGGAAATCAATTTTCTGAATTCGCATGGCATTTAATATGGCCAGCAGGGTAACGCCCACATCGGCAAATACCGCTTCCCACATGCTTGCCATTCCAAAAGCCCCCAGGGCCAACACCAAAAATTTTACCCCAAAGGCCAGGCCTATGTTTTGCCAAACAATCCGGTTTGTTGCTTTGCTTATTTTTATAGCGGTAGCGATTTTTGAAGGCTGGTCGTTTTGTACCACCACATCTGCGGTTTCGATAGCGGCATCAGAGCCCAAACCACCCATGGCCATGCCAATGTCGGCAAGTGTGATAACAGGCGCGTCATTGATCCCGTCACCAATAAAAGCCAACATAGCCGATCCTTTTTTTAACCTTTCGACTTCTTTGATCTTTCCTTCGGGCAGCAAACCTCCAATGGCCAAATCCAGCCCAAGCTCCCGGGCCAGTTTCTGCACTACCCTCTCTTTATCGCCGGAGAGCATGACGATGTTTTTCACCCCTAGCTGGCGCAATTCATCTACGGCCAATTTCGCATCTTCTTTGATCTCATCGGCAATGGTAATAAAACCACAATACTTTTCGTTGATGGCCATTACTATCGTTGTTTCCACAAAATCGTCTATTTCCGGATCATAGGGAATATTGAATTTCTTTAACAGCTTAGTGTTTCCAGCCAATATGTTAAACCCTTCTACCTGTCCTTTCATCCCCATGCCTGAAATCTCTTCTGCATGCTCCACCTGGGCCGTTTTATAGCCCAAAGAGACCCAATAGGAGGTCACTGCCCTGGCTACCGGATGGTTGGAGCTGCTCTCGAGGCCTGCCACCAGGTTCAAAATCAACTCCCGGTCAAATTCAAAGGTCCTGATGTGCTGCACTTCAAATATCCCTTTGGTAAGGGTGCCGGTCTTGTCCATCACCACGGTGTCCACCTTCCGCATCTGGTCCAGGTAATTGGAACCTTTAAAGAGAATGCCATTGCGGGAAGCCGCGCCAATACCGCCAAAATATCCCAAAGGAATGGAAATCATCAGGGCACAGGGGCAGGATATCACCAAAAATACCAGGGCCCGGTAAAGCCATTCCCCAAAAATATAGGTTTCCACAAAAAAGTACGGAAGCAAAGTAATGGCCGTGGCTAGCAAAACCACAATGGGGGTATAAACTTTGGCAAAACGGGTGATAAAACGTTGGGTTTTTGCCTTTCGGGAAGCCGCTTCCCGTACCATTTCCAAAATTTTTGAGAGCTTGCTGTCCTCAAAACGGCTGGTAACTTTTATGGTGCCCAGGTCTTCCAAATTCACCATTCCGGCCAAAACCTGTTCCCCCTTGTATTTACGGTCTGGTGCGGGTTCACCAGTAAGTGCCGCAGTGTTGAAAGTGGCCTTTTCAGAAATCAAGATTCCATCAATGGCTACCTTCTCTCCCGGTTTTACCTGGATAATACTGCCAACCGCTACCGTGGACGGGTGCACGATTTTTATGGTTCCGTCTGCTTCCACTACAGCCACCTCCTCGGCCTGGATTTTCAACAAACTTTCAATGGATTTTTTTGCCTTGTTTACCGCGGCCCCCTGGAACAATTCGCCCACGGCATAAAAAAGCATTACCGCCACCCCCTCGGCATACTCGCCCAGCAAAAAAGCGCCTATGGTGGCAATGCCCATCAGGAAAAATTCGCTAAAGATATTTCCTTTCCTTATTTGCCTGATGGCTTTCCACAATACGGGCCCGCCCACGGGAAGATACGCCAGTCCAAAAAGGACAAATTGGAAAGGTGCCGTAAACCAGTTAGAAGCCACAACTTCTTTTAAGACAATACCCACGGCCAAAAGGAGAAAACCGGTAATTGCCAAACCGTACTCCCCATAGGTTTGTAAAAAACCACTTTTAGTTGTATTGGAGGATATCCCCCCATTTGAACATGCACCGCTACCGCAACAATCGCTCATAATATTTTTCTTTTAAATCTTCAAAAACAGCTTATTCCAAAGATATATTTAAAAACCTGCAATGAAATTGCATTTTTCAGCCTGAACATTTGCCGCAAACCCCTTTTACCAATAACGTTGTCTCCACCGGCACAAAGTGTTCCGGCAAGGGCACTTCGGGGACTTTTGATTTGGGCAGGCAAAAGGTTTCCCGGCAGTTTTGGCAATAAAAATGCACGTGCATATCTTTGGGGGCGCACTCACAACCTTCTTTGCACAATGCATATTTGGTTGTTCCGTTCCCGTCCACTATACTGTGTATCAAACCTTTTTCCTCAAAAGTTTTTAGCGTGCGGTACAAGGTAATCCTGTCGGCCTTTTCGAAGACCGATTCCAAATCCTGCAAACCTATCGCGGCTTTTTGCTTTTGAAGGGTTTTGAGGACCAACAAGCGCATGGCCGTTGTCCTTACTTTTTTTGCAGTCAGTAATTCTTCGAGTTCCTTTATTTTAAATTTGTTTTTCACATTAACGCCGTAAATTATGCCTGAAAAGGAAATCCCATTAGTAAGACAAACAGTTAGAACTTCCTTTACAGGACTTATTTTATTGTTGTTGCTCCCCGTCAATCAAATTTCTTTATGGATTTTCCCGTCTTTATTTGAAACGCATCTTCAATATCTGAAACATAAATAATTCCGTCGCCAGGATCCGTTGTCTTTCCATTTTCGACTATGATGTCTATTGCTTTTCGTGCTTCTTCATTTTGGCACACCAGTTCCAGTTTCACTACGGGACTATCTGTAATGCGAAAATCAAGGGAGGGGCTGGCACCTTTGGCTTTGAATGCACCGGTCCCTTCCCCTTGCGAAAGGGTCATGCTATTAAAGCCACTATCACTAAGGGCTTCAACTACTTTTTGTACTCTTTTTGGTTTTATAAATGCTTTTATTTCTTTCATCGCTATAGTTTGTATTAAGGATGAACCCTCTGGGTTAACTAATTAAGACAAACATTATACAGAGAGCCCATCCATTTAAGTTTTTAATTTAATGACCGTGAGAAGTCTGGCTCTTCTTCATTTCTGCTATCAAATAATAAGCATTGTTCCACGCCACCTTTGCACCTTCAGGTAAAGGTTGCAATAATTTAATTTCCACCCATCCTTCATTTTCTTCTCCTGTCACCACTTCCACCGGCTTAAAAGACCACTCGGTTTCCCCGTCCTCCTCGTGCTCTTCAGCAATAAAGATGTAGGATTTGTCTTCTTCCTCAATAATTGCTTCTTTCGGTAAGGCTGTTACTTCTGTTCCTGTGCCCGTAACGATCCTGCCGTTGATGTACATGCCCGGTACCAGGTTTTCTGAATCTTCCTGTATCTCTGCATGCACGTGGACAGCCCTGGGATTCTGTTCAAATTTCTTGCCGATAGAATAAATTTCAGCAGTATAAGTCTGGCCGGGCACTGATTCCATTTGTAACAGGACCTTTTGTCCCTCCTTGACTTTATATACATCTTTGGCAAAGACCATTAAATCTGCATGCACATGTTCGGCGTTGATCACTTCGAATAGCTCGGTTTGGGGATCAACATATTGTCCTACCTGCACACTTACATCTTCAATGCTCCCTTTTATTGGACTGACTACAGGAACATTCTCGACAATATTTCCTTCTCGTATGCCAGCAACATTAAGGTTTAACTGCCTGAGCTGTGATTCAAACCCTTGAACCTCTGCCTGCACAACACGATAATCGGCCTGTGCCTGTTGAAAAAGTTTGCCTGAACCTACTTCTTGTTCATAAAGCCTTTGTTGACGATTAAATTCTTGCTCCAGGTTCTGCAAACGGCTGTAAGCTGTCATATAATCGGTTTGTAACCTGGTGAGGTTAGGATGGGATAGATATGCCAGTACCTTACCTTTGCTTACTTGATCCCCCTCAATGACCTCAATAGAAGTTATATTGGCTCCTATAAAAGCAGTTACTGTAGCTTCATATTGTGGTGGGACTTCCAGTTGTCCGGTAGCTTCTACTATATCGGAAATGGGCCTTGTGGGCAGGGTGTCCACTTTTATTTCCAAACTGTTGAACTTGAGACTGGAAAGATGCACTTCACCCATTCCTCCTCCTTCTTCTCCTTCTTCATGACCTCCTTCTTCTTCTGCAGAATGTTCTTCCTGAGCTTCAGGGGACGCTTCTTCCGTACCTTTGCCTTCTCCGCCATTGCAGGCTGAAAGAAAGCTTACCGTAATGAGCAATGTGAACAGTTTTATAATGTGCTTTTTCATTTTTATATCTTTGTCTATTAATTAATTATCTTATTCTGAAGTATTTATATAATATTCGAGTTGGGAGCGGCTATCAAGATAGCTGCCCAATGCCTGCCAGGCATTCACTTCTATGCGTACGGCATCGCGTATGTTTTGCAGGAAAGTCACATAGTCAATTGCTCCTTCCCGATAAGCGATGATGGCCCCTGCCCGCTGTTCTCTGGCCAAGGGTAGCGCTTCTTCCTGATAGTATGTCCAGGAATTAAGCCACTTCAGGTATTCTTCGCGTGCCTCAGCATAAGCTGTCTTTAGCTCAAACTGCGTCTGCTGTAAATTAGCTTCAGCTATTTCGCGGTTTATTTTTGCTGATTGTGTTCTGCCCAATTCAGGTCCAAAGAACAAAGGAATGCTGATCCCTACCTGATATTGATAAAAGCCGGTTTGGCCGTCAATTTTCTGCCTGCCGTACTGCGCCTGAAATTTCGGAAGAAACTGCGATCGCCTCTCCCTTAGGGTTGCATCAGCCACCTCTATCCTTTGTTCATACACATTGAGCAGGGGATGGTTCCCAAGGGGTTGCAGTAATCCGCTAATGGGCTCATCAAACTGATCGGCAGGAACATTAGGTACCGTGTAAAGTGTGTCACTGGCAAACCACAGGTTGAATCGCTGCAAGGCTCCAAGATAATCCCTATAGGCCTGCTCTTTTTGTATTTCAACTTCATTGCCCTGGTTTACCGTAGCCAGGTATTCAAGTCTCGAGATTGTCTCTGTTTCCAACCTGATCTGTGCAGCTCTCTCAATATCGGTAAAGGCTGAATCCAGACTGTATAAGGTCTCATACTCATTTTTAGCAGCATATACCGACGCCCAGGCCTGACTTACCTCCAGTTCTACTTCAAGAATGGAAAGATCAAGGGCTTCTTCTGCCAGGGCCACCCTTTCCTTCTGCAACTTCAGGCGTGGCGCAATACCAAAGATGTCGATATTCTGTTGCTGAACCCCAATTTGTGTATAGACACCAAGATCAGCATTACTCGAACCACCGCTAATTTCTTCTGCGCCGGTGAATATCTGGGTATTACCAAGGTCCCAGGCCGTTTTCTTTAAAGCCTGCTGACTTTCTATCTCCAGGGCAGCAGCTCTTATTCTCGGAAAAGCCTCTATTGCCCGTTCCTTGGCCTCTTCTAACGAGAGGACTGGCAAAGAATCCTGTTGGACAATTATTTCAGCCTGAGCCGGAGAATTTTTCTGTGAAGAACTGTTTTCCTGTGCCTCTGCAGGGGTGCTAAATCCTAAGAGGCTTCCGACAGAAAGCAATGCCACCACTATTGCAGGGGCTGGTGCAAAGCCATTATTGTTATTACTATTTCTTCTGTTTTTCATATTTTCTATTAAAGTATAAAGGACTGGCAACACCACAAGGGTGAGAAGGGTAGCTGTAAGCATACCTCCAATAACCACGGTTGCTAAAGGGCGCTGCACCTCTGCACCGGCCGAAGAAGAAAATGCCATTGGCATAAATCCTAAAATATCTGTTACCGCTGTAAGCATGATCGGCCTGATTCGTTCTTTCGTACCCATAAAAATCCGGTCTTTGATACTGGTTACGCCTTCTTCTTTTAATGAATTAAAGCGATTCACCAGGACCAGACCGTTAAGTACTGCCACTCCAAAGAGCACGATAAAGCCTACACCTGCAGAGATACTAAAGGGCATGTCCCGGAGCCACAGGGCGAAAACACCCCCAATGGCCGCTAATGGAATGGCCATATAAATCATGATAGACTGCGAGAATGAGCCCAGGGCAAAATACAGCAGCACGAATATCAGCAAGAGAGCGATAGGCACCACAATAATCAGGCGGTCTTTGGCATTTTGAAGGTTCTCAAACTCACCGCCATAAGAAATGTAGTAACCTGGAGGTAAATCCAGTTCGGCACCCAGTTTTGCCTGAATATCATTCACAACCGACTCTACGTCACGGCCCCTCACATTTACCCCAACGTATGTTCTGCGATAGGTGTCGTCTCTGGAAATTTGCATTGGCCCGGGAACAAAGCTGATATCAGCTACTTCATTAATCGGGACTTGGGTACCATTAGGCAGATCAATGTATAAAGTCCGTATATCTTCAATACTCTGTCGGTGCTCTTCATCAAAGCGCACTACCAGGTCGAAACGTCTTTCTCCTTCAAAAACCACTCCTGCCACTCCACCTGCAAAAGCGGTATTTATATATTCATTTATTTTTTCGATTTCCAGCCCGTACTGTGCTAACTTGTCACGATTGTAGCGTACCGTCATTTGTGGGAGACCAGAAGTTCTCTCTGCATTTACATCTCCTGTTCCGGGTACAGTTTGAATAATCTCTGCCATTTCCTGAACCTTAGTGGATAGAACTTCCAAATCCTCGCCATAGAGTTTTACCGCAATATCTTCTCTTACCCCTTCCAATAGCTCATTAAACCTTAGCTCTATAGGTTGGGTAAAAACAAGGTTGACACCTGTGAGGTTTTTATTGAGTAGGTCCTGGATTTGTTCAATGAGTTCCTCTTTTGTGTCAGCAGAAACCCATTTGTCCCTGTCTTTTTCGAGTATGATGTACATATCTGCTATATCCATCGGCATGGGATCAGTAGGAATATCGGCCACCCCAATTCGGGCTGTTGCTGTCTCTATTTCCGGGAAGTTGTCCAAAAGTAAGGTCTCAATTTTTTTAGAGACTTCAATAGATTCATTTAATGAACTACCTGGACGGATTAAAGCTTGCATGGCAATGTCCCCTTCATCCAGCTGCGGAATAAATTCTCCCCCCATCGCGGAAAAAACATAGCCTGCAGCCCCCAATAAAACAATAGATCCTATGATCACCGCAGCTTTGAGGCGGAGGGAAGCTTTTAAGAGCGGAAGGTAAGCACGGTGAATGCCACCAATGATTTTATCACTGACTCTTTCCAGCCAGCGTTCTAACTTGCCATACCAGTTTTTCTTGTTTTCAATCGGCTTCATAAACAATGCCGTCATCATAGGAACGTAGGTAAGGCACAAGATAATGGCACCTATCATTGCAAAACCAAAAGTATAGGCCATTGGCTTGAACATTTTGCCTTCCACTCCTGTTAGGAACAAGATGGGTGTAAACACAATAAGGATGATAACCTGGCCGAAAAATGCCGACCCCATCATAGTGCTTCCGGAATCGTAAGCGACCTCATCCATGACCGCCTGATTAAATTTGACTTTTCCGGCTTTGATCCTTTTATGGATTTCATAAACGGCACCTTCTATAATAATAACCGCCCCATCAATAATTATCCCGAAGTCAATGGCCCCCAGGCTCATTAAATTTGCCCAAACCCCAAACTGCTTCATCAGGATGAAGGCAAAGAGCAAGGACAGCGGAATGGTAGTGGCTGTAATGAGGCCCCCACGCAAACTCCCCAATAGGAATACCAATGCAAAGATTACGATTAAAGCACCTTCCAACAGGTTTTTAGTCACGGTATCGGTTGTTCTTCCAATAAGGGCGCTTTGGTCAATGATGGGCCTTATTTCAAGTCCTTCCGGCAAGGATTCTTCTACCTCCGCCATCCTTTCCTGGACCCTCTGTATTACCGCATTGGGGTTTGAGCCCCTCAGCATCATAATAATACCGCCCACAGCTTCCTCTCCATCCTGAGTAAAAGCACCATAACGCACTTGACTTCCGAAACTCACTTTTTCGGCAATATTTCCAACTGTAACAGGAATCCCGTTTTCATTGGTAACCACTATTTTCCTGATGTCATCTAAAGACTGGATCAGGCCTTCTCCCCGAATGAAGTTGGACATTCTGTTCCTTTCAATGTAGGCTCCCCCGGTATTTACATTGTTCCGGGCCAGGGCCTCGTAAACCTGGGAGATGCTTACATCCAGCGCATTTAATTTCTCAGGACTAATAGCTACTTCGTACTGTTTGATGTATCCTCCAAAGGAATTCACTTCTACAACACCTTCAAGGAGTGTCAGCTGTCTCTTAATAATCCAGTCCTGAATACTTCGGAGCTCCGTAGGAGTATACTCCTCTTCATAATCTGGTTGTGGCTGGATGGTATATTCATAAATCTGTCCCAGCCCGGTGGAAATAGGCCCCATAGTTGGGCTACCAAAGTTTTCGGGAATGGTTTCCTGCAGCTCTGTCAATTTTTCCTGAACCAGCTGCCGGGGCAAATAAGTTCCCATGTCATCTTCAAAGACGATGGTTACCACGGATAGTCCAAAGCGGGAAACAGATCGTAATTCAGTCACCCCGGGGAGATTACCCATTGCCAGTTCGACCGGATAAGTGACAAACTGTTCAATATCTTCAGTACCTAAGCTGGGAGATTGGGTAATCACCTGTACCTGGTTATTTGTAATATCAGGAACTGAACCCAGGTTCACGGTCATCATCGACCATATTCCGGCTCCTATAAGTGCCAATGTTAGCAGTCCTACTATAAACTTGTTGTTTATAGAGAATGCTATAATTTTGTTAATCATTAATAATAGAATTTAATTCAACGTAAATAGATGAGATGGCCATTAAAGAAGTCAATGGCGTAAGGATATAATTATCCTATCACAAAAGTTGAATTATACGCGGGGAGGTTGAAAAATTCCGCCTAGGGCGGCAGAAGAAAACGGAGGCTGGTAAAAAACACTTATACTTTGATCCTCTAAAGGTTCAATTACAGCTAGCTCAAAAGTATCTGAGTTAACAAACGAAAATCCATGAGAACAAACATGATGACCCTGTAAAGGGAGTTCGCCGTCATGTCCATCGTCCTGGTGTCTATTCAAATTTTTCTGATCTCCGTAGTGGTAATCCAGAAATTCAATAAAGCCAATACCAGTGTCTCCTGTTTGTTCATTATAATGTTCAATAAGATTCGGTATCTTCAGTAGTTCACAACACCAATCCATTACTGGTCCCGAAGATTGGAACAAGAAAATGATGGATAGAAAAGTGGTTGCTAATACTTTCATCTGGGCACAAAAGTAATAAAAAAAAACTTGCAATTGGATTGCAAAAGATGAACTTCAAAAAGGAGAGAGAGACTTTGCGGTTTTCTTTTGATAAATTTATATAAAATTTAGAATAGGGAAGACTTAGGAGTAGTTTTACCCGAAACAGTTGTCCCGGAAAAAAAATCAGTGGACCGGAGGTAAATGAACTGAGTCCTTTTTCGTTTTATTTAATAAGTTGCTTAAATAATAAAAAATATATAACTTAGCAGCCTTAAAAATAATTTATGAAACTCGAAATCACCTGTACACGTGCTGAAGCTAACCAAAAGCAGCTTTTAAATTGTCAGGCAACAATTGAAAATTTGGACAATGGTTTCCGGCAAATGACAAAACTCCTCTCTATTGCGGGTAATGATGTGCGTTTAAAGATTCTCTTCCTTTTAGATTTGGAGAATGAATTATGCCCCTGTGATATAGCAGACATTTTGGAAATGAGTGTACCTGCTATTTCACAACATCTTCGGAAAATGAAGGATGCCGGCTTGATTGCCTCCAGAAGGGAGGGACAAACTTTGTATTATTCGCTGGTGAAATCTGAAACCCAAATTTTGAATAATATCTTCACTTCAATTAAATCATTAAAGAGATCTGCTTAAAATGGATACATCCCAAAATAAATCCAATAAAGCCGCTTTAGGCGGGTTAGTAGCAGCTATAGCGGCATCTTTATGTTGTATTGCCCCGGTTCTTGCCCTCGTAGCAGGTACAAGTGGCATGGCGACTACCTTCTCGTGGATGGAACCTTTCCGACCTTATTTAATTGCTCTCACGGTTTTAATCCTGGGCCTGGCCTGGTATCAAAAGTTGAGATCCCGAAAAGAAGCTGAAAGCGATTGCGGATGTGCAGAAGATGAAAAACAATCTTTTTTGCAGACAAAGAAGTTTTTACTGGTTGTAACCTTATTTGCAGGGCTTATGCTGGCTTTTCCAAATTACTCCGAGGTGTTTTACAGCCAGCCCAACAAGGAAATAGTCTATGTCTCACAATCAAATATTGTCAAGGAAATTTTTGATGTACAAGGAATGACCTGCGCAGGATGTGAAGCACCTGTGGAAAATGAAGTCAACAAACTTGGGGGTATTTTATCAGTCAAGGCAAGCTATGAAAATGCCAATACGGTAGTTGAATATGACAAAACAAAAGTAGATAAGGCTGCAATTATTAAAGCCATAAGCAGGACCGGTTATAAGGTAGTAGATAAGTAACCTAAAAAAAGGGCAAGATGAAGCCAGCATGATGCTGGACGCAAAAATGGCAATATTCAGGGAAAGATTAAAAACCTGTGCTGAATTCCCTTGGTTTGTGCCAAAATATAAACACATGAAAAAGTATGATGTTTTTGTAATAGGTTCCGGAATGGCAGGAATGAATGTGGCCAATAAATGTGCTTCTAAAGGACTTAGGGTAGGAATAACAGATGAATTGCCCTATGGTGGTACCTGTGCCCTTCGTGGCTGTGACCCAAAAAAGATCATGCTCGGCCCTACTGAAGCAAAACATCTGGCTGATAATTTATACGAGAAGCAAATTTCTGAAGTACCAGCTATTTACTGGCAGGAAGCAATGAAATTCAAACAGGATTTTGTGGATGCTATGCCGCCTAAAATTGAAAAAGCTTACGAAAAAAACAAAATTAATACATTTCATGACTCAGCTAAATTTATTTCTGAAACTAAATTGAAGGTAGGAAATGAAACTATAGAAGCCGGAAAGATTATAATAGCCACGGGTGCAAAACCGAGAAAGTTGGATATCCAGGGTGAGGAGTATGTTATTAGCAGTACAGATTTTCTTAATTTCAAATCCCTCCCATCCTCTTTGCTGTTTATTGGCGGTGGGTACATCGCTTTTGAGTTTGCACATATGGCTGCCCGTTTTGGCTGTAAAGTGACCATAATTCACAGAGGGAAAAGGCCACTGGAGAATTTTGATCCTTTTATAGTAGATCAATTAACGGAAGCTACCAAAAAGTTAGGCATACAATTAATTCTGAACACCAACGTTACAGCGATTGAAGAGGCTAATGGAGCTTTTCGCGTAACCGGAAAAGGTGAAAGCGGGGAAAAGAAATGGGAGGCTGCGCAGGTGATTAATTCGGCGGGAAGGCTTCCTGCCATTTTTGATTTGAACCTGCAAAAAGCAAATATCGCCTTTAGTAAAAAAGGAGTTGAAGTGAATGAATATTTGCAAAGTACCACCAATTCAAATGTCTATGCTGCCGGGGATGCAGCAGATACAGATGGTATTCCCCTTACACCTGTTGCAGTTATGGAAGGACATATTGTAGCATCCAATATAATAAAAGGCAACACTAAAAAACCAGATTACACCGCCATTCCCACCGTGGTTTTTACGCTGCCCACAATGGCTTCGGTAGGATTATCTGAAGAAGAAGCCACTAGAAAAGGTCTAAACTTTAAGGTGAACAAGGATCGTGTTTCCCACTGGTTTACCGCGAAAAGGATCAACGAGAAAACCTATGCCTATAAAACAATCGTTGAGAAAGAAACCGGAAAAATTTTGGGAGCACATCTCATTGGCCCTCACGCCGAGGAAGTCATAAATTTATTTGCCCTGGCTATAAAAGCCGGATTTACTTCCAAAGATTTAAAAACCATGATCCTCACCTACCCTTCATCAAGTTCAGATGTTGTATATATGGTATGATTAACTAAAAACAACAAAAAAATGAATTCTTTTATCACCCAATCAACAATCACTTGCCCTAATTGCGGCCACTCCAAGCAAGAAGAAATGCCAACAGATGCCTGCCAGTTTTTTTACGAATGCGGGCAATGTAAAGAGGTTTTAAAACCCAAAGAGGGAGACTGCTGTGTATACTGTTCTTATGGCAGCGTACCGTGTCCTTCTATCCAACAAAATAATACTTGCGGGTCTTCTAATTATTGCTAATAAGTTACAATAAAAAAGATGGCTCATGGATATAAGAATAGGTAAAAGCGCTTAAAAAATACCTATAGGTCAAAATCAAGAGATTTTATTGAAGTGATGTTCTATTTAAAAATGGTTTTATGAGCGACTATAAAAAAGGAAGTTTATCTCTTGCCAATGCAGTGGCAATGGGTACTGGAGTAATGATAGGAGCCGGAATTTTCGCACTTCTTGGACAGGTGGCAGAATTATCAGGAGAATATTTCGCCCTATCTTTTATAGTCGGAGGTATAATTTCAGGATTCAGTGCTTATTCCTATATAAAAATGGCCGATGCCTATCCTTCTGCCGGAGGTATTGCTATGTTTCTTCAGAAGGCCTATGGTAAAGGAACTATAACAGCATTCGCTGCATTATTAATGGCTTTTTCCATGATTCTGAATGAAAGTCTCGTTGCCCGAACCTTCGGCACCTACACTATGCAACTATTCAATGGGAATGAAAATAGTTTCTGGGTTCCGGTTCTTGCTGTGGCATTATTGGTTACCGCTTTTGTTGTCAATATTTTAGGAAATGAGGTTATTGGCAAAACCGCTATGACCACAGCTGCAATAAAGATTGGTGGCATTCTAATATTCGCAGTGGGAACCTTATGGGCAGCAGAATTTAGTATTGGCTCGGCATTACCCTCAGGTGGCCCTGAAAATAAAGTTATAGACTATATTGCCTCACTTGCTCTTACCATACTAGCATATAAAGGATTTACCACAATAACCAACAGCGGGGGAGAAGTAAAAAATCCTCACAAAAATGTGGGACGTGCAATTGTTTTATCATTAATAATTTGTGCAGTAGTGTATTTTATGACCGCCTGGGCGGTAGGAGCAAATCTTAGCATCCCTGAGATTGTTCAGGCAAAGGACTATGCGTTGGCAGAGGCTGCGCGTCCTCTATTCGGGAACTACGGTCTTTGGTTTACAGTGGGGATCGCCATAGTTGCAACCATTACCGGAGTTATCTTTAGTATATTTGCTGTCTCCCGGATGACCGCAATGCTTACGAACATGAAATTGATTCCGCATTCACACTTAGGAATGCCTGGAAACATTCAGCAACACATGTTGGTCTATATAGTGGTACTTTCGATTGCCCTTACTGTTCTTTTTGACCTTTCGGGCATTGCTGCAATGGGGGCAATTTTTTATCTCATCATGGATATCATTATTCATGTGGGGGTGCTGAAACATATGAAGGAAAAGGTAAAGGCGAATTCTGCTATCGTCGTCACAGCGATTGTAATGGATGTTGTTGTTCTGGCAGGTTTTATCTGGGTAAAGGTTCAAACTAATCTTACTGTGATTATTGTTTCTACAGCTTTAATAGCAGTAACCTTTTTTGGAGAAAAAATATTTCTGCAGAAGATTAAAAAAGAAGGTGACGATGAGGAAAATTCTCTAAAGTAATCCTTCTAGAAAAACATAATGTTATTTTTATTTAACATATTTATATTGTAAATGATGATTTTTTTAACTTGAACTATTGCTTGTTAAAAACGGACATTTACAGAATTCCTTTGAAAACGGTAAAGAATTCAAGATAAATTCAGAAGAAAAGAAGAAATGCCCGATTTTATGCTTTGGGAGGTTGAAAAAAAGAACTTAAACTGACCGAAGAAAACGAAGGTTAGTAATACGTGGTAGTAGTTTGAGGTTAGGAAAATTCTAAAGAAAAAGATTTAAACTCCAGGGTATCAATATACACCAGAACATTGCAGAAAGAGTGGCTGCCCTGAAAAGGTAGTTCTTCATCGTGGCTTTGTGAATTCTCCTGATCAACGTAATGGTCGTTGATGAACTTCAATAAAGAAATTCCGGTATCTTCGGCTTGTTCGTTATAGTGTTCAACTAGATTGGGTATTTTCGGCAGGTCGCAACATCAATCCATCGTAGGTCCCAAAGACTGGAACAAGAAAATTGAGGATAAAAAGGTGAGTGCTAAGTTTTCATTTAAGTACAATTACAATAAAAAAAGCTTGCAATTGGGTTGCAAAAACAGACCTTCAAACATCAAGGGAATTAAAGTTGAAAGGTCAAATCCTGGATATAATATTTCTAGACTTGGGTTAGGCTGAAACAGAAAAACATTTTTCGATTTTTGGCACTATATTAAAAACTGTGTAAGTATTGAATAACGGGGTTTGTTAGCCCCGTTATTTTTTTAACCTTGCCTGCAAAATCCAGGCACTAATATTTACACATTGATGAAAAAAGAAGATCTATTCGATGATGAGTTTTTAAAACAGTTTAAATCCGGAGAAGAACTTAGCAGCTTTCTCAAGCAACTTCAAAAACGAGGATTAGAGAAAATGCTTGAAGGTGAACTTGATGGCCATCTGGATTACGACAAGAATCAAAAGTCTGGATCTGGAAATACCAGGAACGGTTATTCTCAGAAAAAGGTTCGCAGCTCTTACGGTGAAGACACTATAAAGGTTCCCCGCGACCGTGATGGCTCTTTTAATCCCATGATCGTTCCCAAACGAAAAAACATGGTGGACGGGATTGAAAATGTTATTGTATCACTATATGCAAAGGGAATGAGCAATAGCGATATTGAGGAGCAAATCTCTGAGGTGTATGGTTTTGATGTCTCTACTTCTACTATATCCAGAATTACAGACAGAATCAGCAATGATATCGTAGCCTGGCAAAATCGTCCTTTAGAGCCTGTGTATCTGATCGTTTGGATGGACGGAATCGTATTCAAGGTTCGAGAGAACTCTAAGGTAGTCAACAAAACCATTTACATAGCTGTAGGCCTTAGAAGAGATGGCAAAAAAGAAGTTCTTGGCCTTTGGTTAGGAAAGAATGAATCTGCCGCCTTCTGGATGAGCGTATTGACCGATATGAAAGCCCGGGGAGTTGAGGACATTTTAATCACTGCCACTGATAATCTCAATGGATTTACGGATACCATTAAGAATGTTTTTCCACAGTCTAAAACTCAAATCTGTGTGGTTCACCAGATCAGAAACGCCTGTAGGTATGTAGTTTGGAAAGATAAAAAAGCCTTTACCAAGGATATGAAGTTGATATACGATGCACCTACCAAACAAGCCGCAGAAGCTGCCTTGGAAGATTTTGCCACCCAATGGAACTCTAAGTATTCTTATGCGATAAAAAGCTGGAGGGACAACTGGGAAGACCTTACCGTCTTTTATGAGTTCCCGCTGGAGATCAGGCGAATCATTTACACCACCAATCTTATTGAGAACCTGAATGGTAAGATCAGAAAGTACACTAAAAACAAATTATCCTTCCCAACTGATGATGCTGTAATGAAATCTGTATATTTGGCTCTGAGGGAAGCAACCAAAAAATGGTCAGCGCCTATTAGAAACTGGGGAATCGTCCTCAATCAGTTCTTGACTATATACGAAGAAAGGGTTCAACTTTAGATAAAAGTTAAACCCCTTTATTTAGAACTTACACACTTTACGGGATAGTGTCCGATTTTTCTAAAATATAGGTTCTTCTGTATGGCATCCACATAAAATATACTACAGCAATTACAACCCCTGTTCCACTAACGATAAAGGTAGTTTCAGGACTGGCATAAATCCAGATCAGATCCGCCAATGTACTTGCCAACATTGTGGTAATTCTTTTTAATCCTTCATAAGTATCAATAGCAGTAGCAGTGTCCTTTTTATCACAAAATTGCTTATCCACGCGTTCAAAATGCCTTTGATGTGAATATTTATTTAGAAATTAATCACACTATCCAATGCCTCATCGGTATCTTTATGCATAAAGTTAGATTGGTAATTTATTGTGGTAGTAATTGATGAATGCCTATATAGTTTTTGAAGCATATTAATCGGGATTTTATCCTCTGATATATTTCCAAAGGTATGTCGTGCTATGTGCATTGTGACTTTTTTTGATATTTCGGCCTGTTCTGCAACGGATATCAAATATTTGTTGAATTTTTTGTTGGCTGTTTTTGTTTTAGCATAGACATCTTTGGCATCTTTTAAATTTGCCTTTTTCATTTCAGGAAATATAAAATCATCATCATTTTGTTTATTGTCCTGATAGTATTCCAAAATCGGAAATATTTTACCGGGGATTTTAAGGGATAACAATTTTAAATTCTTATTCATACGATAATGGAGCCTTTCATCATAAATATCGCTCCAGCGAATTTTTAATACGTCAGCTACTCGAATTCCAGCAAAATAAAAACTAAAAAGCCAAACATTTCGAGCGTGAGTTTCGTTTTCGTTCAGATTTTCAACGGATTCAAGTTTTATAACCTCATTTTTGGTAAGACCTATTTTTTCGGTTTCAGGGAATTTAATTCGTATTTTATCTGAACCGAAGGGATAGAGTTTTCTATCTACTATATCCAATTTAATAGCTCTATTATAGATAGTCCTAATCACTATAAGATTATTTACTATTGACCTTTCTGATAGGCTGTGTTTTTTACGTAAGTAGATTTTAAATTTCCTTAAAAATTGTTCATCTATTTCCTGAAAGGTAAGCTGCTTTGATTTGGAAAAGTTCAATACGTGGTTAACACGAGCCTTATCGGTAGAGAGTCTTGACAATTTCTTATTTGCTTCTAGTTCATCAAGAAAATCTTTTGCAACCTCAAAGAAAGTAATAGATTCAGAAGAGGCGTACAGTTTCTGTTTTATTTGATTAGCGGATATATCCTTTTTCCCCGATTGCAAATCAATCAGCATCTTATTCGCTTCAGAGAGTTTAGTGGTTAGTAGGCCATTGAGACTATCAGCATTCAGATGTGATTTCCTGACTCGGATATTTTTCTCATCCCAATCTTTTAAATCTATATAATGACCTATATAATGATAGTTTGAACGGCGATTCTTTGTGATACGAATCGCCAGTGGACACAACCCTTCTTTATTGGGTTTTTTTCTAAGTACTATTTTTGCATTTGACGTCACATCTTTAATTTTAGAACTATAAAGATAATCATTTTTGGTACAACATAGGTACAACAAATTTTAATTCTGGATCATATTAAATGAAATCAATAAAAATTATGTTTCTGTTAATCAATTGATTATAAGTATAATTAGTTTAATTTATCGTTAAATACGCTGGATTCAAAATCCAGTTTCTTCGGAAGTGTGGGTTCGATTCCCACCCAAGGTACAAAGATGGAAACCCCTGTTAAGCTTTTTAGCTACAGGGGTTTTGTTTTTGAATAATAAAATAGCAACACTTATTGGCAACATGAGAAAATGGTTCAATAGAGAATATTTAATTAAAAACAAGATATACTTTGAAATATTTTCCTATTCTTTTCTAGGTCTTGCCTCACTTTTCCTAGGTGGTGCCTCTATTTATGTCTCCTACCTCAGCTGGCAAACAAGTTAGCGTCAATTGGAGCTATACGAGATAGAAAAAACGTCCAGTGATAAACACAAAGTTGGAAATGGAAAAAAGTGGACCTGTAGTGAATATCTATAATGTTGGTCCACCTGCTTTCAATATTAGAGTACTTCCAGTTTCAGTTATTGTTTTTAAGAATATAAAGTATTCTACTCCCACTGGAGAGGATCCAAGTCTCTTTATTTATTTTAATGATTTTTATAACAACACCAATGCAACCTCTAATATTTCTGGAAAAATTGCCACTGTTGCCGTAAACAAGAAAGCCTGGAAAGCTGTTCAAAAAAAAGATTCTTTACTTTCCAAACAAAGTTCTCATCAGGGGCTTATCTTATCCCATTATCAACTTCTGGATGTGTTATACGAAGATGACCAGAGGAACACTTATCGAAAGTTTTATCAGATTTTGCATGGTTCAGCATTTGAAATATCAATAAAACGATACAATAAACTTTTACATGAAGCTGAAGCCATTAATATGACAAATTCGGAATTTGAAAAAATTGGTATAAAAGAAATTAGAGATATGATACCAATGAAAAATGTAATAGTGCGGGAAAACTTTTATTATCAGAATCAAAAGAACCCAAATCAGGAGGCACTTGATATCCTCTAATAAGCTTTGATTTAGCGGAATCAGATAAACTGGCAAAACCCCAGTTAGGAAAAAAAAGTTGATTAATAAAAAGACTCTAAACCCTTCTTACTAAGCTTTTTTTAGTTTAGTTTTTCTTTATTATCATAATCCGATTCCCACCCAAGGTACAAAAGCTCATCTCAGGATGGGCTTTTTTTATTTCATCTCACTTCTATTAATCCCCTGCCGTTGCCCATTTTGGACAGAAATTGTATTTTCGGCGCTAATCTTTATCCTATGTCTCAATTCTGGTTATATTTTCAGTTAGGCCTGGAACATGTTCTGGACTGGAATGCTTATGATCATATCCTTTTTCTCATTGTTCTGGTCGCCTCCTTCTCATTCCTCACCTGGAAAAAAGTGTTTTGGCTGGTCACCATTTTTACGGTAGGCCACATGCTTTCTCTCTTCCTGGCGGTGTACAAAATTGTTCTTGTGAATACCACCTGGGTAGAATTCCTTATTCCGGTAACTATCCTCGCCACAGCAATTTTTAATATGATCAATGCAAAAAAGAAAGAGAACAAGAACAATGTTGGTGTGCTTTACTTTAGTACGGCTTTCTTCGGAATAATTCACGGCCTTGGATTTTCTTCATATTTTAAAATGATTGCCTCGGGTACAGACAGTGTTTTTCTTCCTTTGCTGGAATTTGCACTGGGCATTGAAGCCGCGCAAATCATTGTAGTATTAGGTGTGCTGCTTTTGAGCTTCCTCTTCCAGAATGTTTTGAATATAACCAGACGCGACTGGATTTTGGTAGTATCGGCAATCGTGATAGGAATAATTTTACCTATACTTAAAGAAAATTACCTGGCACTTTAAAATATAACTTCTCTCTATTAGATTAATTTTGCCATGCAGTAAATTAGTAAAGCCCAAAGTTTTAGCAACTTAAAAAGCTTTCTATATTGCAGGCGTATTTTACTACTATGCAAAAAACAAAGCAGCTTAAGTTTGACAGGGCCTATTTAAGGATCGCCAGGGAATGGGGTAAACTTTCTCACTGCAACCGTAAGCAGGTTGGCGCACTTATTGTGAAAGACAGAATGATAATTTCTGACGGATACAACGGCACCCCTACCGGTTTTGAAAATCCGTGTGAGAATGAAGAAGGATATACCAAATGGTACGTATTGCATGCCGAAGCTAATGCGATTCTCAAAGTTGCCGCCAGCACCCAGTCCTGCAAAGGAGCCACGCTGTATATCACTATGTCTCCCTGCAAAGAATGCAGTAAGCTTATACACCAGTCGGGCATTACCCGTTTGGTTTACAACATAGACTACAAAGACAATTCGGGCCTTGATTTTTTGAAGAAAGCCGGGGTTGAAATAGAACAAATAACAGAACTTGACGGTTGAAAAACAGCAATAAAAAATACCTGCCACTACTACTGGGGTTTGCCTGTGCCCTTGGGGTACTCCTGGGTGCCGCTCTGGATTTTACCAGTTACAACTCGGGGACCTTTCTCAAGACCAACAAGAAAAAAGAGAAGCTGGCGCGGCTTATAGACTACATTGAATACGAGTACGTAGACGATGTAAATATTGACAGTATTGTAGATGTTACGGTAAATGAAATTCTCACAGATTTAGATCCGCATTCGGTTTACATTCCACAAGAGGAATATGTAGACCTAAGCGCAAGTATGAAGGGCGACTTTGTGGGCATTGGCGTGAGTTTCAGAAATATCAATGACACCATTGCAGTTATTCAGACTATTGAAGGAGGGCCAAGTGAAAAAGCTGGTATTAAAGGAGGAGACAGGATTCTTTATGCCAATGGAGAAGCCCTTTTCAATTCAAATATCAACGAAGATTCTATTACGAGTAAGTTAAAAGGAGAAGAAAACACCCGGGTGCTTCTGAAAGTGCACCGGAAAGGAATCCCCGAACTCCTCGAGTTTGATGTAGAACGAGGAAAGGTAGCCCTTAAAAGTGTAGATGCGGCTTATATGTTAACCGACAAGCTGGGCTACATCAAAATAAATCGTTTTGCTGAATCTACCTATGAAGAATTTAAAAACGGACTTCTTAAACTGAAGGAAAAAGGTGCGAGGCAATTTGTGCTTGACCTGCGCGATAACCCAGGAGGATACCTTGCCGAGGCTACAAAAATTGTAGACGAGTTTCTTCCCGAAGATAAACTTGTACTTATCACTAAAAACAAAAAAGGAGCCGTAGAAAAGACCTTTGCCACAAAAGATGGAAATTTTGAAACGGGAGAGCTCTACGTACTCATTAATGAGAACTCGGCATCGGCCAGTGAGATCATTGCCGGCGCCCTTCAGGATAACGACAAGGGCATCATCGTAGGGCGAAGATCATACGGTAAAGGTTTGGTGCAAAGAGAAATGGCTTTAGGCGACGGCAGTGCCGTAAGACTTACCATAGCGCGATACTACACTCCTACGGGAAGGTCTATACAACGCCCCTATTCTCATGGCAGTGAAGAGTACTTTGCCGATTATCTCAACCGTTATAAAAACGGCGAACTGGTAAGTGCAGACAGCATACATGTAGCCGATTCCCTGAGGTATGAAACCCCAGAAGGTAAAGTTGTTTACGGCGGTGGCGGCATTATACCCGACATTTTCATTCCCAAAGACACTAATTTTGAAAAGCAAAGCCTCAACCTCATGCTTAGAAATGGGTATATGGACAGCTTTATTTTTGAAGTTCTTGAGCAGAATCGCAAATACTACAACTCCCTTAGTTTTGAAGATTTTATGCAAAAAGAATTGATCACCAAAACTACCGTTGAAGAATTCAGGGCCTTTATGAGACGGGAGAACTTCGATATGCGCTTTAAGGATTATTTACCCACTCTCAAGCTTTATCTCAAAGCAGCAATGGCCCAACAATTATTTGGCAGCACGGCATTTGAACAAATTCTAAATGAAGAAGATCCTGCAGTAAGAAAGATCATCGAACTCTCCACCAGCCCGAAATTTAAAGATTAAACCGCTTAAATTTTATCGTGCACCTTGGTATGTTCTCCCCCATTCCAAAGTGTGAGCACATCGGTCGCCACTGCAGCACCACTGCCACAGGCAATAGCATATTGGCTTCTGTGACCTGCCAGGCTTCCCGCTACATACAATCCGGGGCGCACCAGGTGATCATCGTTATATAGCTGGATTCTCTCTTTTGAAGTTTTTGCTTTCTTATGGGGTATAATATATTCCTCAAGCCCTTGAATAGTAAAAGGCCGGGCATAACCTGTTGCTATAACCACAACAGTAGAAATATAGGTATTCTTATTCGTGGAGACTTCAAATTTACCTTCCAAAAATGCTATTTTTAGCACCTTTTCTTTCTGAATGATCTCTACCCCGGGATAAAGGTTTTCCAGCTGCTCAATGCCCGAAGTGAGAATATCTTTACCGGCAGTGCCCCGCGGGATTCCCAAAACGTTGTATAATTTCGCACTTGAAAGATGAGAAGCACGTTGATGTGCAATAAGACCTACTTTTTTACCGGCGGCAAAGTCTTTAGACAGACCAGAACCCAGAACAAGGGCACATGACAGGCCTGCAGCCCCACCACCTATAATAAGCGCATCATAATTCATTATTCTCCACTCTTCTTTGCGATAGCACGGGACATGAGAAGAATGATCATAAGAACCACCACAATACTCGAGGCGAGTATGCCAATCAAGGCAGTTTTATTATCTCCAGAAAAGGCATTTTCAAGATCTAAAAAAGTAGCGTTATATGCAATCAGGCCCATGGCCACGACAATTAAAATGTAGATGAGGACTTTCATAGGAAAAGGCTCTTAATATTTGTAGCGAAAAGTTTTACGGCTATTGCCAATAGAATGACCCCAAAGATCTTCCGGATCACGCTTATACCTTGTTTTCCAAGGAAATTTTCAATTTTCCCGGAAGACTTCAGCACAATGTATACAAAAATAGTATTTATAACTATGGCGGCAATAATATTAACAGTAGCGTACTCTGCCCGCAACGATAAAATAGAGGTCATGGTACCGGCACCGGCAATAAGCGGAAATGCAAGAGGCACCACTGCCGAAGTTTCGGGTGCATCATCTTTGTACAACTGGATTCCCAGGATCATTTCGAGGGCCAGGAAAAACAGAATAAGCGCCCCTGCCACTGCAAAGGAATTCACATCTATACCAATGAGGTTCAGGATCTCCTTACCTAGAAAAAGAAAAGCGATCATAAGAACCGCTGCAACTATAGTAGCTTTTTCACTTTGTATATGCCCCGCTTTCTTCCTAAGATCAATTATTATGGGAATACTCCCAATAATATCAATAACAGCAAAGAGGATCATAGTGGCGCTGGCTATTTCCCTGACGTTTAATTCCATATCCCAAAACTAGCTTGCAAAAGTACTTTGAATTGATAGAATACAAATTATACTTAGAAAATTTTAACAGAATTACAGCTGAAGTTAAGTGCCTGAAAAAATTATCTTTGCAGCATGTTTCAGCTTGGAAAAACTATAGTATCTGAAGAAATCCTTAAAAAGGATTTTGTGTGTAACCTTTCAGCCTGTAAAGGAGCCTGTTGTATTGCCGGAGATGCCGGTGCACCCCTTGAAGAGGCCGAAACCCATATTCTCGAAGATATCTACCCGTTGGTAAAGCCTTATCTCCGCAAAGAAGGAATTGAAGCCATCGAAAGACAGGGCACCTCAGTTATTGGTGAAGACGGTGAATATGAGACCCCGTTAATAGATGGTGCCGATTGTGCATATGTCACTTTTGACCGTAAGGGTACTGCCCTCTGCGGAATTGAGGAAGCCTACAACCAGGGAGATATAAAATGGAAAAAACCTGTTTCCTGCCATCTCTACCCGGTACGTACCCAGGATTACTCAGAGTTTTCTGCTGTGAATTATCACCACTGGTACATTTGCGACGATGCATGTACGCTGGGAAAAGAACTTCAGGTGCCTGTATATAAGTTCGTAAAAGAAGCCCTTATTAGAAAATACGGCGAAGACTGGTATGCCGAACTGGAAAAGATTGCCGAAAAACTAAAGCAAGAAGAAGCTGAAGCTTCGTCGGAAAAATAAACCTACTCCTTTTAACAGAGCTGTAAAGTCGATCTATGTGAGCATTGTCTCCCGCCAGTTCTGCTTTTTGCTGTCTTGAACAATCATTTATTACCCGGGTGAAATCTTTCAACCTATCTAAGGGTTTTATTTAATTATCTGAAAATAAATGGGTTGTATTTTGACAGTCCGGGTATTTTAATTATCTTTAAAATTCATTCTGCACTTTTTCTTCCCCTTATGCAGGAGATTCCCCTTTTTAAATATTTGATATGCCTCTTCAAAGAGGCCTTAATTATCTAAATACTGGAACTATGAAAAAGATCTTTTATTTAGTTCTTGCCATTTTCTTTATGGCAGGGACTAGCACCGCAGAAGCTCAATTTTTTAAAAAGCTCAAAGAAAAAGTAGAAAAGAAAGTTGAAGATGCAGCAATCAAGAATGTATCGGACAAAGCCGCAAAAGAAACAGACAAATCCCTGAACAACTTATGGGCAAAAAAACTTGAAAATTTCAGTTTTTCTATGGGAATGGATATGGTTGACCCTTCAGAAATCCCCGCAGGCTATGATTTTGACTGGGAATACACCCTCAAGATGAACACTGCTCAAGACGAAATGGAAATGGTCTATCACATTAAAGAGAACGCACCATATGTGGGAATGAAAATTCCGCAGGCAGAGAATATGTTTACCGTCCTCGATAACAAGAGAAATATGACGGTGCTATACATGAATTCTGAAGGTAATAAAATGGTGATGGCCACCCGTTTCGATATTTCTGAAGAAGATATGGAAACCGACAATTCTTATGAAGAAATGAAATTTGAAGAGATTGGAAAAAAGATCATTTTAGGCTATGAATGCCAGGGATACCGTTCCGAAAATGCCGAAAATGTCTTTACTTTTTATGTGACAGATGAAGCAGGCGTAAGCTTCAGAAACCTTTACCAGGAAAACCAAAAGAATATTCCTGAAGGGCTTAATGCCGATTGGATCAGGGATGGAACAGGATTATTGATGGAAATGCAGATGAAGGACAAGAAAAATGCTGAAAAAAATGTTACGATGACCTGCACAGGGATTGAAAAAAAGCCATTTTCAGTCGACACTTCAGAATATCAAAGTATGAATATGGGCCAAAGATAAGGTCGCAGACATAGTATTTTCACAGCTTTTAGAGCAACCCTGACTCCAGAATTTTTGCTTTCTTCAAAATTTTGGCTCAGGGTTCTTTTTTAAACCAAACAATCCCGAAATGGCCTTCCCGGCTGCAACGCAAACATTTAGCGCAATTTTTTAAACAGAAGAAGCAGTTGAGTTTTCTGAAGATTTTTTATCTTCAGAAAAATTACACCGCATGGAACACAGACGAACTTTCATTAAAAAGTCGGGGCTTTTTTTGGCAGCAGGCTTTCTACCATTTCCAAACTTTTTAGGGTTTTCAAAAAAGGATAAACTGGGAGTTGCCCTCGTAGGTCTAGGCGGCTACAGCACCCATCAACTGGCTCCTGCCCTGCAGGAAACCGAATACTGCGAGCTTCGCGGAATAGTGACCGGCAGCCCCGAGAAAATCCCTCAATGGCAGGAAAAATACGGCATCCCTGATGCCAATGTGTACAATTACGAGAACATGCACCAAATTGCCAATAACGATGATATTGATGTGATTTACATTGTGCTGCCTAATTCCATGCACGCCGAATATACCATAAAAGCAGCCAATGCCGGAAAGCACGTTTGGTGTGAAAAACCTATGGCAATGAATGCTGAAGAATGCCGCCAAATGATAGAAGCCTGCGAAAAAAACAGAGTCAAACTGGCAATAGGATATCGTCTTCAACATGAAAAGAATAACCGCATCATGATGAAGTGGGCCGAAACAACCCCTTACGGGCCAATACAGGAGGTGAAAGCCGCCGCCGGTTTTTACAGTAACAATCCCGGCTGGCGTGCAGTAGAAAAAATGGGTGGTGGTGCCATGTACGATATGGGCGTGTACCCGCTTAACACTTCCCGATATACTGTAGGCCGCGAACCCATTGCTGTTTCGGCAAAATCTTCAACCAGCCGGCCAGATGTTTTTGGGGAAGTAGATGAAACTATGGAGTTCACACTTGAATTTCCCGATGGAATTATTGCCAATTGCCGCACCAGCTTTGGCGAAGGCATGAACAACCTCGAAGTGACCTGCAGTGACGGCTCATATTATCTCCAGCCTTTCCAAACCTACAGCGGAGTAAAGGGAGGGACCAGCGACGGTAAAATTCTTGAACCTTTCGGAAAAAACCAGCAAGCCGTACAAATGGATGACGACGCCCTGTCAATTCTCAACAATAAGCCTATGATGGTTCCGGGAGAAGAAGGTTTTAAAGATATTATTGTACTCGAAAAGATCTATGAATCTGCTGCAAAAAATGGGCAAAAGCTGAAAATATAGACTTCTAAAAATGCCATTTTTGACACCTGTTTCTGAAAAACTTCAGAAGAAAATTCAATGCTTCTTCAGGAAATTTTGCAGTTATAACAAACTAGCTCACAAACACATATACCTAAACCTTTTTCAGGCTTCAGAAACAATTTTATTGTGTTTTGTTGAAAACTTTGTTGAAAAGCTTTTTTCCCATGTAGGAAAAAACCTTACATAAATTACAATCTTTGAAAGAACCGTTTCCAACCAACTAAAACTCAATATCCTATGACCCAGTTAGAACCCATTTTACAGGAGAACAAGGACAGATTTGTGATTTTCCCCATTAAACATCACGATATCTGGGATTGGTACAAGAAAATGGAAGCAAGTTTCTGGACAGCAGAAGAGATTGACCTGCACCAGGATTTGAGTGACTGGAACAATAAATTAAATGCAGATGAAAGATATTTCATCAAGCACATTCTTGCTTTTTTTGCCGCTTCAGACGGAATTGTGAATGAAAATTTAGCCGAAAACTTCGTAAACGAAGTGCAATATTCTGAAGCTAAATTCTTTTACGGATTCCAGATCATGATGGAGAACATCCATTCTGAAACCTACTCCCTGCTCATCGACACCTATGTTAAGGATGAAAAGGAAAAGAACAAACTTTTTAAAGCTATTGAAGTATTCCCCGCAATTCAGAAGAAAGCGCAGTGGGCCCTAAAATGGATAGAATCCGATTCTTTTGCTGAAAGGCTCATCGCTTTTGCAGCTGTAGAAGGAATTTTCTTTTCAGGCGCCTTCTGTTCCATCTTCTGGCTGAAGAAGCGCGGACTCATGCCCGGCCTTACCTTCTCCAATGAACTTATCTCCAGAGATGAAGGCGTGCATTGCGACTTTGCCGTTCACCTGCACAATAACCACCTGGTAAACAAGGTACCAAAAGAGCGAATTAGAGAGATTATTGTTGACGCCCTTAACATTGAGCGCGAGTTTATTACCGAATCCCTTCCGGTCAGCCTTATCGGGATGAATTCTAAGCTGATGACCCAATATCTTGAATTTGTTGCCGACCGACTGCTGGTAGAACTAGAATGTGAAAAGGAATATGGCACTGCGAATCCATTCGACTTTATGGATATGATCAACCTGCAGGGGAAAACCAATTTCTTTGAAAAGAGAGTTGGCGAATACCAGAAAGCAGGAGTGATGAACAAAGACAAAGACGCCGATAAGATTAGTTTCGACGCTGATTTTTAGGCCCCCTTGCCCCCGAAGGGGGAACTAATTCTCCTGCTTCACAAATGTGAAGCATACTTCAAAATAACCGCCTACACCTCCTCCCATCTTGTGAGGCTGAGAGAGGCATTTAAAATCTAAACTTATGTTCGTAGAAAAAAGAGGCGGCCGCAGAGAACCTATTATGTTTGACAAGATCACAGCCAGGATTAGAAAACTGTGCTATGGCTTAAATGAACTCGTTGACCCTGTAAAGGTGGCGATGCGGGTGATTGAAGGGCTTTATGACGGAGTTACCACCAGTGAACTTGACAATCTCGCAGCCGAAATTGCCGCTACAATGACCACTTCCCATCCCGATTATGCGAAACTGGCGGCAAGAATTTCAGTCTCTAACCTACACAAGAATACAAAAAAGACATTTTCGGAAGTGATGACCGATCTTTACGAGTACGTAAATCCGCGTACCAATCAAAAGTCGCCACTTATTGCCGATGATGTGTACGAGGTCATTCAGAAGAATAAAGAACTGCTTGATTCCACGATTATTTACAACAGGGATTTTCAGTATGATTACTTCGGATTTAAAACCCTGGAGCGCTCGTATCTTCTGAAGATAAACGGAAAAATTGCCGAAAGGCCTCAGCACATGCTTATGCGTGTTTCCGTAGGAATTCATCCCGATGACATGGAAGCTGCGATCGAGACCTATGAGCTCATGTCGAAGAAATATTTCACGCACGCCACTCCTACTCTTTTCAACGCCGGAACTCCGAAGCCACAGATGTCCTCCTGTTTCCTGCTCACCATGAAAGACGACAGCATTGACGGGATCTACGACACGCTGAAGCAGACTGCGAAGATCTCACAATCGGCCGGCGGAATTGGTCTGTCCATTCACAATGTGAGGGCTACCGGTTCTTATATTTCGGGCACCAATGGTACTTCCAACGGGATCGTGCCCATGCTTCGGGTTTTTAATGACACAGCGAGGTACGTAGATCAGGGTGGCGGAAAACGAAAGGGGTCTTTTGCCATTTATGTAGAACCCTGGCACGCTGATATTTTTGACTTCCTCGACCTGAAAAAGAACCACGGAAAAGAAGAAATGCGTGCCCGCGACCTTTTCTACGCGATGTGGGTGCCCGATCTTTTCATGAAACGCGTGGAAGCCAATGAGAACTGGACGCTGATGTGCCCACACGAATGTCCGGGCCTTTACGATATTCACGGGGAAGAGTTCGAAGAACTTTATTTGAAATACGAAGCCGAAGGCAAGGGCCGAAAAAGCATTAAAGCCCGTGACCTGTGGGAGAAAATTCTCGAATCCCAAATCGAAACCGGAACTCCGTACATGCTGTACAAGGATTCGGCTAACCGGAAATCAAATCAGCAGAATCTGGGAACTATTCGTTCTTCAAACCTTTGTACCGAGATCCTGGAATACACCAGCGAAGATGAAGTAGCCGTTTGTAACCTTGCTTCCATAGCACTGCCCATGTTTATTAAAGGCAATGAATTTGATCATAAGGAACTCTTCAGGATCACTAAGAGAGTTACGAGGAATTTAAATAAAGTGATCGACAGGAATTATTATCCGGTAAAGGAAGCCGAAAATTCTAATTTCAGGCACCGGCCTGTGGGGCTGGGAGTTCAGGGATTGGCAGATACTTTTATAAAACTCAGGCTACCTTTTACCAGCGATGAAGCTAAAAAACTAAATCAGGAGATCTTTGAAACGCTCTATTTTGCTGCCGTGACCGCCTCTATGGAAATGGCTAAGGAAGAAGGCACCTATTCTACTTATGAAGGTTCCCCAATGAGCAAAGGTCAGTTTCAATTCAATCTTTGGGGAATTAATGATGAAGACCTCAGCGGAAGATGGGATTGGGCAAAACTCCGCAAGCAGGTGCTCAAAAATGGCATTCGCAACTCCCTTTTAGTGGCCCCCATGCCAACTGCTTCCACCTCCCAGATCCTTGGAAACAATGAAGCTTTTGAACCATACACTTCCAACATCTACACCCGCCGGGTACTTTCAGGAGAATTTATCGTTGTTAATAAACACCTCCTGGAAGACCTGGTAGCCCGAAACCTTTGGACAGAAGATGTCAAAAATGCCATTTTACGATCCAATGGTTCTGTACAAAATATAGATGTCATTCCTGAAGATCTTAAGGAACTGTATAAGACAGTTTGGGAGCTCAGCATGAAGGATATTATCGATATGTCCCGTCACCGCGGTTATTTTATTGATCAGTCGCAGTCGCTCAACCTCTTCATGGAGAACGCGAACTATTCCAAGCTCACCTCCATGCATTTCTATGCCTGGAAAAGCGGCCTTAAAACAGGAATGTATTACCTGCGCACCAAAAGTGCTGTAGATGCCATTAAATTCACTTTAGCAAAAGAGGAAAAGAAGCAGGAAATTTCTGCGGAAAAAATTTCTGAAATCCAGGTTTCCCCCGATGCCGAACCAGCATCCAAAAATGTCATTTTAGACGATGCTTCCATGTCACCTGAAGAACTTCGGGAGTTAATTAAACAATCTAAAGAAGCTGAAGGTGACGACTGTTTGATGTGCGGGAGTTAGGTTGAGTTTTGAGAAAATGATTAAAAAAGAGTCTAGAAACTAGAATCTAGAGTCTAGACTTTAAAAAAAATTTAGATTATCTAAACGAATCAAGTCTTGGCTCTTGATTCTAGAAGCGAAGCGATCCATGTTCTTTTTCAAAATGATAGTTACTTTCTTGATCATTGTTAATTGTTCATTGTTTATTTTTGAAGCTTACTGAAATAAATATCAAATGATGAACTGGGAGCAGCTGCTTTCGCTTAGAAAAGCAGGAGACACGAATAAAAGATTAAGAAAAGAACAAAATGCGACCCGCTTAGGATTTGAAGTTGATTACGACCGCATCATATTTTCTTCGGCTTTTAGAAGTTTACAGGATAAAACGCAGGTAATCCCGCTTTCCAAGACAGATTTTGTACATACACGCCTTACACACAGCCTTGAAGTTTCGGTAGTAGGGCGTTCTTTGGGCCGGCTGGCGGGGCAAAAGATCCTGGAGAAACATCCGCAGCTGGAAAAGACCCACGGCTACCAAATGAACGATTTTGGAGCCATTGTTGCCGCTGCCGCCCTGGCTCACGATATTGGGAATCCGCCATTTGGACATTCGGGGGAGAAAGCAATTGGAGAATATTTCAGTAATGGCAATGGAAAAAGGTTTAAGGAGCAACTAACGGCTGAAGAATTTCAGGATCTCACGAAATTTGAAGGTAATGCCAATGGCTTTAAGATCTTAACGGAAGACAAACCTGGTATACCTGGAGGCATCAGGCTTTCTTATGCTACTTTAGGAGCTTTTATAAAATATCCGAAGGAATCTCTTCCGTATAAACCCACCGCACGCATAGCCGATAAGAAGTTCGGAATATTTCAGTCTGAAAAAGCCTTTTTTGAAGAGGTAGCCAATGAACTGGGACTTATTTCCACCGGCAGCGGCAAAAACCTGAGCTACTGCCGCCATCCTCTCGCTTTTCTTGTTGAAGCGGCCGATGATATTTGCTACACGATCATTGATTTTGAAGACGGCATCAACCTGGGGCTTATTCAGGAGGAATATGCGCTCGAATATCTTATTAATCTGGTGAAAGATTCGATCATCACCAAAAAATACCACAACCTGCAAACCCGTGCCGACAGGCTGAGTTATCTCAGGGCCCTGGCCATAAATACGCTACTCACCGAGGCTGTTGAAATCTTTATGGCCAACGAAGATGCCATTCTAAAAGGGGAATTTCACGAAGCCCTTTTTGACAGGAGTAAATACGAAGCCCAGATTAGCGATATTATCAAAATAAGTATTGATAAAATTTACCAGAGTGAAGAAGTTATAAGCAAGGAAATTGCCGGTTACCAAATGCTTTCTCACCTGCTGGACACCTACACCACTGCTCTATTGCCCGAAAACGGGAAGCAGACAAATTATAACAAACTGGTGCTGAAATTAATCCCCGAAGCACATCATTTTGAAGATCTTGAGGTGTATGATAAGCTCATCAAAATTTGCAGTTATATTTCTTCGCTTACAGACAGTAAAATTGTGTCGTTGTTCAAAAAATTCAAAGGGCTTAAAATTTAATTTTTTGTATTTTGCAGAATAGCTTTCTTCGGAAGACATTTACCTTTATCCCCTTATGAATAAACGATTACTTTTTGTACTTCCGGTCGTTCTATTTGCTGCCGTTTTTGGACTTTACCTGAGTTGTGAGAACAATGCACCTTCTGAAATTTCGGAATTAAGACAAAGACATGAGCATTTTTTGAAGCAGAACAAGCCCACCAAGGACAAGGGGTTTTCACGCCTCGAAAAAATAAAAAAAGGCCTGCCTCCAAAGAAATATTATGAGGAAATGGAGTATCTCACCATGAATCCTGCTTTGGGATATCCTGAACCTCATAAAGTAAGGGATTTGCACGAGCAGCTTCAAAAACAGCGGCAAAGCAGGAGTTACATCAAAGCTCCCGGAGATAGTGAGCAGCACCCATGGGTCTCTCGCGGCCCCAACAATGTGGGAGGCCGTACAAGAGTATTATTATTTGACCCAAATGATGCCTCGGGCAACCGGGTGTTTGCCGGTGCAATAAGCGGCGGCCTGTGGGTCAATAACAATATCACCCGTGAATCTTCTCCCTGGGAACAGGTAGAAGGCTTGCCCGCAAATTTGAATATATCGTGCCTTACGGTCGACCCACGGAATTCTGATATCTGGTATGCAGGTACAGGAGAACAATATACCGGCGGGGACGTAGTGGGAACGGGCGTTTACAAAACCACAGATGGGGGCCAGACCTGGAATAAAGTTCTGGATGTAGAAGATTTTTCAGAATCGGGAAGCGGCACAAACATTCGGGCAATTGGGGGCGTCTATTACATCAATGACATAGAAGCCTGGGATAATGGCAGCAGCACCGAAGTCTTTATTGGGGTCTCGACTCACTTGTATGCCAACGCTCAAAATCCGCAGAATTTACTCGGCTTTTTTGAAAGAGGCCTGTACCAAAGTAAAGACGAAGGCGCTTCCTGGAACAAGGTTCTTGAAGAGGAATCTTTTAATGACTTTGAAACAGATGCGGCAGGGAATGCCTGGGTTTCCACAACCTATTCTCCGGGCGTGGAGAATTCTTTTGGCGGAAAGATCTTCAGGCGTGAAAAAGGTGCAAATACGAGCTGGTCTCTGGTGACCACCATTCCCAATGTTTATCGCACCGAGATAGAAGCTTCAGCCTTAAACCCTGATAAATCTTATATTCTTGCTGAAGACCAGTTTGAAGAAGCGTCGCTTTGGATTACGACGAACGCTTTTCAGAATATTACACGGCTGAATGAACCCAATGATGCCGATCTTGATATTCCTCCAGATGATTTTGCAAGAGGCCAGGCTTTTTATAATCTTATGATAGAATCTGATCCTACCAACGATGATATTGTCTATGTTGGTGGAATAGACCTCTTCAGGTCCACTACCGGTGGTAATTCATGGGAACAGATCTCTAAATGGTCAGATAATGATAATCTTGATGAATTACCTGTTTCCGAAGTCCATGCAGACCATCATGTGATGAGGTTTAAGCCCGGTAATACCAATCAGGCGATCTTTGGACATGACGGCGGGGTTTCGTTTGCCAGCGATCTTTCAGCAGCAAGCACTTCAAAAGTATTCATCACCCCCGAGACCGACTATATCACCACACAATTTTATTCTGTTGCCGTGGCACCAACTTCTTTTGCAACGGGCGACTACTTTTTGGGAGGCACCCAGGATAACGGAACCCTGCTGATTGAAAGAGGAAACCCCACTTCTATAGGAATATTGGGTGGCGATGGCGCTCATTCCTTTTTTGACCAGGTAGACACCGAATACCTCATAGCCAATTTGGTGTACAACGACCTTATTATTCTTTACAATTACGACAAAGATGGTTTTGCGCTTATTGCCAATAATGAGAACAGGGACGGATTTTTCATAAACCCGCAGGCCCTTGATTCCAATTTGGATATCCTGTTCTCAAACGGACCTGAAGGCGTACTCTACAGGTATGATAACCTCACTCAACTTCCGCTTTTAGGTGATGATGGCATTCAGCAAAATTCACCCATCGCGCCAAAAGTTTCTCTCAAAAATGCCCTTTTAGACAGTTCTATAAGTGCCCTCACCGTTTCCCCTTTTTCAACCCAAAGCAGCACGGTACTTCTGGGGCTTACCAATTCCAAACTCCTTAAAGTTGAAAATGCGCATGGCACTCCTGAAAATGCTACGTGGAAGAAGATCACCGGTACAGAATTCTTAGGAAGTATTTCGGATGTGGAATACGGTGAAACCCAGGACGAAATCTACGTTACCTTTTATAATTACGGGGTAAAGAGCATATGGCACACCTCTAACGCCAATGCCACAAATCCTACCTGGACAAGTAAAGAAGGAAACCTGCCTGACCTGCCCGTACTTTCCATTCTTCCCAACCCGCTTAACAAAGACGAGGTAATTGTGGGAACAGAACTCGGAGTTTGGACTACCGAAAATTTCACCAGCAGCCAGCCTGTATGGGTGCAATCATACAATGGGATGAGTGATGTAAAGGTCACCGACTTAGATCTCAAAAAAGGCAATAATGTAGTCTATGCTGCTTCTTACGGACGCGGCATCTTCTCTGGTCAATTTAAAACAGCTAAAGAAGAAGCAGAAGAACGCGGGGAAATGGTAGTTGAAGAGAACGTGATTATGGTCTATCCAACTATTTCTGGCGGAAATTATCAGATTGTATCGGGTGAGGATATAGAAGACATGCAGGCCTTGATTTACAACATTCAGGGAAAACTGATACAGGTTGTGAAGACACCGCTTGAAGCAAATGAACCCGTTGATGTGAATATTGTCACTGAAGCTCCCGGAGTTTACCTATTCAAGATCACGGGTGCCGGAAAAACCGAAGTTCAGAAGGTGATAAAACTAAAAGACCTGGATCAATCTTAAAAAGAATACACTATTCCCACGCCCAATAGCTGCTTAAACTGAACCTTGGGGCCGCCGGTTTCCAACGTACCATCTCCATCAAGATCCTGCTTAAACTTCACATCATCATCATACTTGAGATGTGAGCCTACGTTGGCTTTAACGTAATCATTCACCTGCAGGTCAAGATTGAGCTCCCAGTCAACATCAATATTTCCAAATTGGTTGAGATAATCTGAGTACAGCCGCAAACTATTACTGAGATCAATATTGTCAAAAATCTTTTTTGAAAAGGCGCTGCTCACCAGGAATCCCAGCTGGGTTCTCACCTTTTCCCCTTCGTCAATAATATTTCCCTCTTCGTCCTTAACAGCCGGCGAAACCCCGAACATACCTTCATTTGCCAATCGCTGGTCCAATACAAAAGTCGACTTTTGGGTCACCGGGGAGATATACACGGTGAGATCTTCTTTTGGAGAGGAATATTCACTTCCTACCCCCACAAAGGCATAACCCGGGGCCATAAATTTGGAAATTGGGGTCTCGGTGTTGGGATATCTATACCCGAAAGAGAGCTGGGTGTTAAAAGTAAATTTAGCCGAATAATACCAATTGGAAACCGAATCGCGCCGGTACCCGAAATTGGAGTTGATCTCGAGGTTATCTTCTGTCTTTCGAAGCTCCCTGCCTTCCTGCGCATTAAACCCGTATTTTACTGCAAGGGTCGAATTCCAGTTTAAAAGTTCTTTCTGGTATTTTCTTCCGAAGAGACCGTGGAGTAAGGCAGAAAAAGAATTGTTTCCCCCCGAATTCCAGTTAATAAAGGCTACTTCATTCAGGTTGACCCCTACTTTGTTGGTCTTTTTCCAGTAATTGATCTTTTCATTTACCACTGTAGTTGTATCAACAGCTGTGGTATCTCTTTCGGTACCATAGCCAAGGGCGGCAAATAATAAAAACGTGAGGCAAATGAGGGACTTGTGCATTATTTTAATTTTCTAAGCATTGAGTTAAGACACGCCTTAATACTTTCAACGTCAATTTTTGATTTTTCTTGTAATTCTTCCACTTTTCCGTGGTCTGTAAATTTATCGGGCAATCCCAGGGCGGTAATTGGGAGGTGATAATTGTGCTGCTGGGCAAACTCCATCACAGCCGATCCTGCCCCGCCTTTTATTACCCCGTCTTCTACAGTAACCAGCATTTTATAGCCAGTCATGATCTCATGCAGCAGCCCTTCATCCAAAGGTTTAATAAACCGCATATCGAAGTGGCCAATTGTTTCAGGTTGTCCCAGTTCTTCCAGCGCCTTTTCGGCATTCTTCCCTATAGTGCCAAAAGTAAGCACCGCAATAGCACTTCCCTCCTTCAGTTTTCTACCTTTTCCAAAGCTAATCTCCTCAAATGGCAACTGCCAGTCTTCAACAAAAGCTCTGCCTCTGGGATATCGTATGGCCAGAGGATGTTTTAATTTTCCGGTTTGGGCAGTGTACAACATGTTTCTAAGGTCTACTTCATCAAGAGGCGCAAAGATGATCATATTAGGAATGCAGCGCAAATAAGCAATATCAAAACTTCCATGATGAGTAGCGCCATCTTCCCCCACGAGTCCGGCCCTGTCGAGACAAAAGATCACCGGCAAATCCTGAAGTGCCACATCATGAATCACCTGATCGTAAGCCCGCTGAAGGAAAGTGGAGTAGATAGCACAAAAAACCACAAAGCCCTGTGTTGCCATCCCGGCGGCAAGAGTCACGGCATGTTGCTCGGCAATTCCCACGTCAAAAGCGCGATCGGGGAAAGCCTGCATCATGTACTTAAGTGAACTACCTGTTGGCATGGCAGGTGTGATCCCAATGATCTTCTCGTTCTTTTCGGCCAGTTCAACCAGGCTCAGCCCAAAAACATCCTGGAACTTTAACGGTAAATTCTCGGTGTTATAGGGAAGTAACTCCCCTGTTTCGGGAAGAAATTTACCCGGGGCGTGGTATTTCACCTGGTCTTCTTCGGCTTTTTTAAGACCTTTCCCTTTTGTGGTGATCACATGTAGAAACTTGGGGCCTTTTATCTTCTTAAGCGCTTCAAGGGTTTCTAAAAGACTCTCCAGATCATGCCCGTCTACCGGGCCAAAATATTTAAAGTTCAGCGCCTCGACCATATTATCCTGCTTCGGCTTGTAGCCCACCCGCGCTTTTGTAAGATAATTCTTTAAAGCACCTACACTGGGATCAATTCCAATGGCGTTGTCATTGAGAATGATCAAAAGATTGGCGTTTGTGACCCCGGCGTGGTTCAATCCTTCAAAAGCCATCCCGCTGGCGATAGAGGCATCTCCTATTACGGCAATATGTTGTTTTTCACTGTCTCCCTTCAAAGCCGAAGCCAGCGCCATACCCAATGCAGCCGAGATCGAGGTAGATGAATGCCCTACCCCAAAAGTGTCATATTCGCTCTCGCTTCTTTTGGGAAAACCACTGATTCCGTCTAGCTGTCGGTTTGTATGAAAATTCTCTCTTCTGCCGGTAATGATCTTATGCCCATAAGCCTGGTGCCCCACATCCCATACCAGCAGGTCTTTTGGTTTATCAAATATGTAATGTAAGGCGATAGTAAGCTCTACCACTCCAAGACTGGCGCCCAAATGCCCTTCTTTGGAAGCAACGATCTCAATAATGAATTTCCGCAATTCTGCTGCCAGCTGCGGAAGCTTTTCAGGAGCAATTTTCCGAAGATCTACAGGAGAAGTAACAGTATCGAGAATAGTTTTTGCCATAAAAAACAAAGGTACATTTTGAAATTGTATTTTTGAATATGCAATTAATTTTTGACGACGTTTATTTTATGCGGAAGGCCCTTGAAGAGGCACAGCAGGCTTACGAAAAAGGGGAGATCCCGGTAGGTGTTGTGATTGTGGCTCAACAGAGGATCATTGCCCGCGGACACAATCTCACCGAACTGCTGAATGATGTCACAGCCCATGCCGAAATGCAGGCTATCACCTCGGCTGCGAACTTCCTTGGCGGAAAATACCTGCTGGATTGTACCATGTACGTGACTTTGGAGCCGTGCCAAATGTGTGCCGGAGCCCTTTACTGGAGCCAGATCTCCAATTTGGTGTTTGCTGCCTCAGATCCTGAAAGGGGCTACAGAAGAATGGGAGGAAAACTTCACCCAAAAACGAAGGTCAAAAATGGCATTTTAGAAGAGGAAGCTTCGCAACTCCTGAAGCGGTTTTTTATTGAAAGAAGGAATTTGAATTAAAAAATTCATGTTCTCTTCTGTTGCGAAATATGGAATTGGATTTTTTAATATAGAATTCCTGTAAATGTAACTTCTGAAATATTCCCTACGGAATTTAATATCCCTGGTTACATTCGACCCCTTCGGGGTCGTGAATGCAATCATTTATTCTATAAATGTTGGATCCCTTCGGGATCCTTTGGAAGCTGAAGCTTCCTGGGAAAGACTCGCTTATGCTCGTCAGTACAAAATTAGCAGTGCTAAGCATAATTAAAATTCAATTTTTTGAACCATACATGGGGTTGAAGAAAATCCTGAAGGATTTTTGACATTTTTTCAATCAAAAGAATCCCGAAGGGATTCCATATTTATTGATGATGAGCATAGACCTTTCGACCCCGACGGGGTCGTACCAACATCACAGTAGGGCCGGTATACAGTGAAATAATAAATTCAAGAACATTTGCAATCGTATTTCAGAATTTTGGATGTCCATATACCTTAATAAATAATGGGTCTATCTCTCCTGAATCTGAAGTTCAGTTTCTCCTGGGCAAGATAACGGAGAATTTTCAGGGAAACACATTTTGAGATTTTACATTATGAATGATGCGGCGTTCGCTTATTTATTTATGCCCGTAAATAAGAAATCCTCTTCAAAAATGACATTTTTGAAGAGGATTTCCGGCTAATTCAACCTGCTTACTTCGTAATTAAAACCCAATCAACCAGCACTTCGGCTTCACCGGATTTTATCAATTCTACGGTTGATGCGGGCAGACCGTTGTAAGGTCTTTCCACTCCATTGGTCTTGTAGGGATATGCACCACCCAGAGCTAAATTCAGAATAAGATATTTTGGGTTGTCAAAAGCCCATTTTCCATAATGTTCTACCATGGGTTTTGTCACCCTATAGATCAACCTGCCATCCACCCTAAAATAAAAACCTTCAGGCGTCCAGTCTACCGAATAAACATGCCAATCGGTGACATCTTCTCCTTCAGGAAAAAAATACTTGTTCACCAAGGGTGTTTCCCCCGAATAACCGGGACCATGAAGGGCAACTCCAATCCAATCTGTTTCGCCCACGTATTCCATGATGTCAATCTCCCCGGTTTCGGGCCAGTTGCCTCCGCCAAGGGCCCAGAAAGCCGGCCAGTAGCCTGCGCCTTTGGGTAACTTCATTCTCGCAGCAGCAGTACCGTAAGTGAACATGACCTTATCCTGGGTATTGATCCTTCCGGAGATAAAATCAAAATCATTACCCTTGTAATTGATATAATTGGGACTGTAATGGGCTTTGAGAACCAGTGCATCTTCCACTCCCCCTGTCTTTTCGCCTTTTACGGTGAAAACAGTGGCCGAAGAATCAATATAGATCTGCTGCTCATTGTTCACCCAAAAATCGGTTCCCTGCACATTCCATTTTTGGCGATCGAGCGTGTTTTCAGAAAAAGTATCAAAGAACAACGTGTCTTTTTTAGCTTTCACCTCTACATGCTGTGCAAAAAGGTTTCCGCCAGCAGAGATCATTATCCCCAGCAGAATATTTTTAAAATTTTTCCTGTACATATCTTGTAGCGTATTTAAAAAAGGGGTTCCAAAAATGTCATTTTAGAGACCCCTTTTTGTTAATTCAATCGGAAGCTTTCGGTTTTAAGATCTATGGAATTTCCTCCTATCATTACCTGGAATTCTCCAGGTTCTGCAGCCCATTCTTTATTGACATTGTAAAATTTCAGCAATTCGTTTGAAATGGTAAAGCTCACCTGTTTTGTTTCTCCCGGTTGCAGTTCCACAAGCTCAAATCCTTTCAACTCTTTAACCGGTCTGGTGGTACTGGCCACCATATCTCTCAAATACAGCTGCACTACCTCTTTCCCGGCTTTTTTGCCCGTGTTGGTAACAGGCACAGTAACCGTTAATGACTCCTGCGGATTCATTTCTTCTGAAGAAAGCGTCAAATCGCCATATTCAAAAGTGGTGTAACTAAGGCCGTAACCAAAGGGATATAGTGCCGTCTTCTCTTCATCGGTATAAGCTGAATAGGTGACATCGGAAGGATTACTGGGTCTACCTGTATTCTTCTGGTTGTAATAAAGCGGCTCCTGGCCCACAGCTCTCGGGAAGGACACCGGAAGTTTTGCTGAAGGATTGTATCTTCCGAAGAGCACATCGGCAATAGCGTTCCCACTTTCGGTACCAAGCTGCCATGCAACTACAATTGCAGGAATATTCTCTGCAGCCCATGAAATTTCTAAAGGCCTGCCGTTTTGAAGTACCAGCACCACATTTTTATTCACCTTGTAAATTTCGTGCATAAGTTCCTGCTGCACCCCAGCCAGGCCAATCTCCACCTGACTTCTACCTTCGCCGCTTTGAAACGCATCTTCACCAAGGGCAAGGATCACCAAATCTGCCTTTTTTGCGGCATCAATAGCAGCTTTGAATCCGTATTTGTCGGTAGTATTGATCTTTAAAGGCTTCAGGAAGGTGCGTTCTCCCATACCGAGATCGGCTCCCTTGGCATAGGTGACCTTCACATTATTACCCACAGCACTTTTTAAACCTTCGAGGATAGAAACTGCGGAATTTGCTTCTCCCTGAGCTCTCCAGTTACCAATGGGCGTGTCTTTATCATCTGCCAATGGACCTATAACAGCGATATTCTTTACTGAAGAGGCTATAGGCAACAGGTTTTTGTCATTTTTGAGGAGTACAATTGACTTTTTTGCCACATCCCTTGCCACAGCTCTATGCTCTTTCAGGTTGAGCTGTTGGGCCATTTGAGGGTTAGAATAGCGGTAAGGATCTTCGAAAAGCCCCAGTTTGAATTTCACCCGAAGAATTCTTTTTACAGCATCATCAATTAGTGCTTCATCAACTTCTCCGGAGTTAACCAGTTGGACAAGTCCGGTTTCATAGGCACCGCCTTCCATGTCCATATCACTTCCGGCTTTTACAGCGATTTCGGCGGCATGAGTAAGATCTTCAGCAAAGCCATGGTTTATCATTTCGGCAATAGAACCCCAGTCTGAAACTATGAATCCGTCCCAATCCCAATCTTCCTTAAGAATGTCTCTTTGAAGCATTTTACTTCCGGTTGCGGGGGTGCCGTCAAGATCATTAAAAGAGTTCATGAAAGTAGCAACCCCTGCAGCTGCAGCAGCTTTAAACGGAGGTAAAATGGTATTGTGGAGTTCGTTTTCACCCACGTGAACCGTGTTGTAATCACGGCCTGCTTCAGCAAAACCATATCCGGCAAAGTGCTTGGCAGTGGCCGCTATAGTTGCAGGATTGGAAAGATCTTCACCCTGATAGCCCCTAATCTTTGCTTCGGCCACACGGGAAGTTAGAAAGGGATCTTCTCCGGAACCTTCCATAATGCGCCCCCAGCGGGCATCGCGGGAAATGTCTATCATAGGTGCAAAAGTCCAATTGACGCCATCGGCCGCTGCTTCGAGAGCAGAGATGCGTGCGGTTTCTTCCATCGCCTTTAGGTCCCAACTTGCAGTTTCTCCTAGCGGAACAGGAAAAATAGTTTTATACCCATGGATCACATCATAACCAAACATAAGTGGAATCTTGATCCTGGAATTCTCCATGACCAGCTTTTGGGCTTCCCAGGTGGCTTCTACAGAAAGTACGTTGAGCATGGAACCTACAAGGCCCTTTTTTAGCTGTTCTTCCCGGTACTGGTTTTGATTTCCACTTGCAGGGCCGGTAAGGTCCCAGGTGCCGCTGTATTGTACCATTTGCCCAACTTTTTCTTCAAGGGTCATGATGGAAACAATAGAATCAACTTTCTTTTCTACATTTTCGATAGAACTTTTGATAGTTGTATTTTGAGATGTGGCTGTTAATATTGGAAACAAACAGGCCAGAAGTAGTAATTGCTTTTTCATTTTAGTAATCTTAAGTATGAACATTCTTAGATGGGGACTTATCTGTGATATAATATTTTGTTATTTGTAAAACTTATTTGTTCTTTTAGTTTTGATACACCCTCACGTAATCAACTTCCATAGTTGATGAATCAAAGTCGGGGTCGATTGAGAACCAACTTCCACCCATAGCAACATTTAATATCAAAAACTGACTTGCATTAAAGGGCCAGGTATCACTGTTTTTGTTTGCCGGTTTGTAGGTATAATGAATATTCCCATTAACTGAAAAGACAATTTCATAGTTATCCCATTCCACCGCATAAACGTGGAATGCCGTGGAAACATCTTCAATTTTTTGACTTCCGTGGTTAACTGTGTTTCCTGAACTAGAAGGGGTGTGTAGGGCGCTTTGAACGGTCGCATGATTATGCCCCCAATGTTCCATGATGTCTATCTCACCACAAGCAGGCCATCCCACTGTTGAAATATTTGAACCCAACATCCATATTGCTGGCCAGGTACCTTCCCCTTTTGGCAGTTTTGCCTTAACTTCAACTCTGCCATAAGTAAAATCAAATTTACCCTGTGTTAACAGGCGAGCCGAAGTATATTTTGATCCCTGATATTCTTCTTTTTTGGCAGTGATTTTTAGTACACCTCCATCTACTTTTACATTTTCTGATCTTTTGGTGTAGTATTGTTTCTCTCCGTTTCCCCAGCCGTTACTTCCTGTACCTATATCATAGCCCCACTTTGTTTCGTCTGGATTTCCATCTATATCAAATTCATCAGAGAAAACAAGCTTATCAAACGCCGGACGCTGAACGAGAATTTCTATTTTCTTTGAGAGGGAAGCAAAATCGTTTGTTTTAGAGTAAGCATAAACATAGACTGTGTAACTGTTCGTCTCCCGTTTTGTATAAGTGTATTCTACAGTCCCGGTTGTATTTGTGACAACATCTCCATTTCCAAACTTAAATTCATATCTTATCGCATCTGTAGCTTTTGCTACACACTTGATTACACCCGATCCATCTCCAAGCGGATTATCTTCATTAGCTCCAACTATTGTGACATCAAGCGTAAGATTGGAAGGAATAATTTCTACTACCTCAGGCGTTCGCGAATCAACATCATCATTACTTTTAGAACAAGATAATAGTAGTCCTAACCCTATAAAAATTATAGGATTGCAGTATTTAAAAAAAATTCTCATAATAGACTGGAATAGATCCTTTTGATTAAAAAGAGGGCAAGTTTGCCCTCTTTTTAATCATGACCTTTATAAAGGAAAAGGACATTATTTAAAACAGGCAGCAGTTTTTGTTTTAGTAGACTCTATTTATTATAAACTGCTAACATTTTATTTCATCATTCGCCTGCAGCATCTGAATCACCAGAGTCTTCAGATCCCTCAGGTTTAAACACCCAGGTCCAACCAGAATCACCTGCGGCGGTGAGTGGCTGATACAGAACCAACTCATCTTCGGTTAAAGAGACTATCTCATAAACACCTGCAGGATTACCCCTACCTTGTTCATCACCTAAAATTTTACTATCATTAATAATCAATTTTTGGTTCGCAACATCAAGAATAAAGCTACCTAATTGCCCTTCGGCGGTTTCATCTGCATAGTAAGTGAAATTAGCTGCCCCATCTAAATCAAATTTCATTTTCCCAGCAGCATCAACGGGAGGGCAGCAGGTTCCTGCAGCGTTCCACCAAGCAGTCCAGGCACCACCTTTACTATTAGGAGGAGACATAAACCACCAAAGTCCACCATCGGGTTCCGGACCTCCATCAAAAACCCAGGTTTTACCGGCTGCTGTTTCCTCACTAACAAGATCATACCAATCCTGGTCTAATCTGTGATCAAGAGTGTCTATCTGAATATCAATTGTTTTTGTAAAAAATTCTTTTCCCAAAGTTCCTACATAAGTAAAGGTAGATGTTCCGGGAATAGGATAGATAACTGTCGTCTCATGGGTAAGAGCTTTCCCCAGGTTATAGTTCCAATATCCGGTAACACCGGGTGTCACCATTTCTAATGTAATTTTATTACCTCCCGTAGTACTTTGAGAAGCTACTAATTCTACACCTTCAACACTGGCCGTGTTATGCAACTCTTGTTCATCTACTTCTGGTTCGCACCCCGAGAATAACAGAACAAAAGCAGCAATAAACAGAATGCCTATTTTATTAATTTTCATCTCTTTATATTTTAATATTTATAATGTATTCTACCAACCCGGATTTTGTTCATAAACACCATTAGATAATCTAATTTCAGTTTCTGGTATTGGAACCAAACCTTTGGTTTCAGGTCTATAGTTAACCTGATAAGTAGCAGGTGTTCCCGAATTGTTTACGTTGAGGGTATAATTAAATGCTGACTCAACATCTCCCCATCGTACTAGATCAAACCAACGAAGACCTTCAAAGGCAAATTCGTGCAAACGTTCTTGTTTTAAAGCTTCTAAAGAGTAACCTACTGGATCCAATCCTGCTCTGGCACGCACCGCATTCATTCCTTCTGCAGTACCAGTGATTTCGGAATGCATCAATAACACATCAGCATAACGCATGAAGATAAAATCCTGCGCATGCATTAATTGATAATCTGCGTTACCCCAATTATACAATTGCACAAACATCCCCTGTACAGTACCTTCCTCATTTGGATACTGTAAAGCTGTATATTTCTTATTGTACAATCCAGTTCCATGCTCTTGATTACCAGGAGCAGACCAACCTTCGGTTCCCTGATCAGGATTTCCTACTTCCAAAATAGAACCTACTTTTCTTGGGTCATCATCATCCCAATTGCTCCACAACTGTGGGTTTACAGTCATCCAGCCCCAACCTTCTCCAAAAGGAACTAAAGACTGGCCACGTATAGAACCATATAGGGTTAACCTGTTTGTATATATATTCCCATTATCCCATCCCCAGTCACCAAAGGAAAATCTTTGTGCAAACATAGTCTCATAATTTCCTGTACCAAAAGTTGGGTTAGCTCCATCCTGACCTACCCACTCCAAATTCTCTTCTGCAGCCCAGGGCAAAACAGGTGCTCCTGCAGCTATATTTACATAGGAGTATGGCCAAAGGTTTCTGAAATCTGAAGCCAATGCATAGCCACTGTTATTGATAACATCTTCTAAATAAGCAGCGACCTCTGAAGCACCCAAAGATCCTCCATCAACTAAAGGCAATTCATTAGTTGAGGTTTCGTTCATGTGGGTCATATATCCTGTATAAAATAAATATACACGGCCCATATAAGCTTCTGCAACCCATTTATTTGCATGTCCATAACTGGCTGTAGGAATAGTTGGGAAAGGAGTATCAGGTAAAGTTTCAATAGCCATCTTCAGATCAGAAGCTATTTGTGCAAAAGTTTCTGTATACCCCGCTCTCGGCAGATCTTTAGGGCCTACAATAGTAGTTATTAGAGGTACACCACCAAAGAATTTTGCCAATCTAAAATAGTAGAATGCCCTCATAAAATAGGCTTCCCCTATTGCTTGATTTTTGAATTGCTGCGCTTCCTCGGGGCTACTAAAAAATGAAGAAAAATCGGCATCAACTGTTTTTTCAATAATAGCATTGGTTCTTGCAATACCATTGTAAGATTGAACCCAGGTATCGCGATAAGTGTCTTCTGCAGGGTCAATAAAATTATCAATCCTTTTAGCCGCTGCATCATCTGGACCACCCCCGCCTAACATCATATCAGACATTAGGTTTGCTGCAATTGGTTCACTACCCTCTGGGGTAACAACATATAATGCATTGTAAACACCGGCCATAGCCTCCTCAATATCGGTAGGAGTGCTATAATAAGTCTCCAAACTTTTTCCGTAGATATTATCTGTATCCAAATAATCCTCACACCCCACAGCCATAAGCAGGGTTGAGAGAACAATAAAATATTTTATTTTTTTCATAATTCTATTTTTTAAAATTAAAAGTCAACACCCAAACCAAACATTACTGTTCTTGCCTGTGGATACAATCCAAGATCTATACCTGAAGCCCAACTGGCATCATGCCCAAACCTTACCTCTGGATCCATTCCGTCATAACTTGTGAACGTGTATAAGTTATTTACTGAAACATATGCATTAAGGTTTTTTATCGCCATAGATTCAAACATATTCCCGAAATCATATCCTACAGTTAAGTTATTAATTCTTAAATAATCTGCATCATGCATGAAGATATCAGAAATAAACTGAGTATTTCTGTTTGAAGTATAACTTAGTCGTGGAAGTGTATTCGAAGTACCTTCACCATGCCAACGGTCAAAAATAGAGGTTGTATAGTTCTGAGTAAATTGATCGGAAAAAGAACGATATGATTGCATTACCTGCATTCCAAATTTTCCTGAAAGAGTGGCATTGGCGTAAATTCCTTTATACTCTACATTTAATTGAATACCTGCTTCAAAATCTGGATTAGGATCTCCCAGGAAGGTCTTATCCTGCTCATCAATTACACCGTCCTGGTTTTGATCTACAAAACGGACATCACCCGGGCGCTGATCATTAAAATAAGGATCGCCATTGGGGCCAACATAGGCATCAACTTCATCCTGGTTTTGTAAAATTCCATCGGCCTGGTATCCATAGAATACACCTATTGGTTGCCCCACCTGAACTCTCGAAATAGATGAAGTTCCCTGTGATAGAACATGGCTTGGACCGTGAATTATACCTTCTGCATTGGCTATTCTTGTAACTTCATTTTTATTATGTGTACTAGTCAAAGTAACACCATAATTGAAATCACCAAAACTATCATTCCAGTTTATAACGAGTTCAATACCTGAGTTTTGAATATCACCTCCATTAATAAATGGTGCAGCTGCTCCAGAAGTTCCTTGAATAGGTGCTTCTAAGAGCCAGTCTTTGGTAGTTTTTTTATACCAATCAAAAGTTAAACCAAGTCTCGAATTAAACATTCGGGCATCTAAACCAAAGTTTAACTGTTCTGAAGTTTCCCAGGTAACATCAGGATTTGTAACTCTTTCTGGATAAGCTGTTACACCTGAAACTGGTTTTGTGTCCCCAAAGAAATATCCCGGGAAGACATATGCAATTTGTGAGGAGTAAATGAAATTAGGGATTGACTGGTTTCCGTTTTGTCCCCAACTCGCTCTTAGTTTTGCAAAATTAATAACGTCTGAAGTATCTGTCATAAAATCTTCTTCTGTCAATACCCAACCTGCAGATACTGAAGGGAAAGTTCCCCACCTGTTACCTTCTGCAAAGTTTGAAGATCCATCAACACGTACTGTTGCATTAAAAAGATACTTTTCTCTATAATTGTATTGGGCTCTAGCCATGTAAGACATTAAACCACCTCCACCGGCAGCCCAGTCTGCAGCCCAGGCATTTATATCGCTGATACTTTCCGGGTTCTTAGTGTTATTTACATAAGCGTATTTAGGATTTCCGGGAAATAAAAGATTGTTCCTTGACCCTCCTACTTCATTATTGATCTGGTTTTGAAGTAATTCTGTACCAACTAAAGCATTTAATTCATGATCACCTATACGAAAATCGTATGACAGAGTATTTGACCATGTCCAGTCATTCCCAAAGTACTGACTTTGTTCAGCACCATCCACCTCATCCTGATAAAGCACACCTAAATGATAAGTAGGATTCATTGATCTATTATGCCCAAACCACGCATTAGTACCATAAGATGATCTAAATTTCAAATCCATTATTGGTTCTATCTCTAAAAATACATTCCCGGTAATATTATTCCCCTTTCCGTAGTTATAATTATGACGATAATACATGACGGCTAAAGGATTGGTTTGATTAGTACTTATACCGTCTAAGGTTGGTGTAAAACCAAATTCATTGATATTATTATCAATTGCCGGCTGCCAGTATGCAGGCATTAAAGGATTTTGAACCAGGGCATTGTGCAAATCGTTATAATAAATATTCCCGGCTGCGACACTTCTGTTTTCTGTGTTGGTATAAGTAAAGTTTTCACCTATTGTAATAATAGCGTGATCAGCATTCTTTTTTAACACCATTTCAGTATTCAATCTTGCTGTAAATCTTTTGAATCCTGCATCGGTAATATTACCACCTATCATACCTTCCTGGTTTAAATATGAAGCTCCTATAGAATAGATGATATCCTCGCTACCTCCGGTTATGTTTATTGCGTGGCTCCTAACAGGTGCATCTTCCTGTGTCATTTCATCTATCCAGTTGGTTCCTTCCCAACCGTTTTGAAGGTTATCCCAAATTTCCTGACCTAACTGTGTTCCCAGCCCAGGGTAATTTTTCTCTAACCAACTATTATTTTGAAGAAGGGCTTGCCAGTTAGTTGGTGCCAGTCCATCATTAACCCGTCCTTCATCCATAATGTACATATACTCCTGCGCATTTAAAGGATCTAAATTTTTGTATATGTTCTGAATACCATAATAGGTGTCGTAACTAATTTGTGCAGCTCTGTTTCTGCGTCCTTTTACAGTAGTTACCAAAACAACACCGTTTGCTGCCCGTGACCCATAAATGGCCGCTGATGCCGCATCTTTTAACACATTTATAGATCCGATATCTGAAGGGTTCAAATAATCTATATTACCTACAGCAACACCATCAACTATGTACAAAGGATCTGAATTTCCTATAGTTCCCAAACCACGAATCGTGATCCTTGTTCCGGCTCCTGGAGCCCCACTATTCCTTGTTACACTAACCCCTGCAACGACACCCTGAAGTGCTTCCATGGCCGTACCGGGATTAAGAGCAGCAATATCTTCTCCTTCAACATTACTGGTGGCCCCTGTGACTAATGCACTCTTTTGGGTACCATAACCTACCACCACAACTTCATCCAAAGCTGCAGCATCTAGCATTAAAGTAATTAGAACTTCGTTCGCATCTCCTACAATTACTTCTTGTGTCTCATAACCAACATAAGAAATAAGCAGAACGTCACCCCGGGCTGCTTCAATAGAAAAGTTTCCGTCAAAATCGGTGAGTGTACCAGTGGAGGTCCCCTCAATAATAACATTGGCCCCAGGTAAAGGGATACCCGACTCATCAACCACAGTACCGGTTATTACCTCCGTTTGGGCCCAGACAGAACCTACCACGAAAAGAAATAACATCATTAAGTAATTTTTGATTTTCATTGATTGTTAATTTTAGTTGTTAGTGCATTTTAAAAATCTGGAGAAAAATGTAATTCCAAATCGAAATCGATTTCGGATTATGATAATCTGAATCTCCATAGCTCTCAATTATGACAGCATCAAAAAAAGACTTGTTAAAGTTATGTTACTAATTTATTAAGAAAAGAATAATAAAAACATAAAGTGCCTTTACAAAAAACCTACAACCTTAAAAAGATCAATGTATAGATGCGAAAACAATAGAGAAAATCACGGTTGAAACAGAAAAACCTTAAATTACGGATAGGCACAAAAGAAAAGAAAATCAGGATTTTGTCAAAAATGTAGAGGTGTTGTAGAGGTAATTAATGATCATGTTAAGGCTATAAATTCATAATATAGTCTGTTAAATTCGTCGCGCGCGGCAAATCCATCTTCTTCCTCAAACGATATCGCTTAATCTCTACACTCTTTACTGAAATATTTACCAGGGGTGCAATTTCTTTAGAAGAAAGGTTTAATCGCAAATAAGCACAAAGTCGAAGATCATTGGAAGTTAACTCGGGGTGTTTGCTTTTAATCTTATCAAAAAATTCTTTATCTGCATTTTTAAAAGCTTCCTTGAACATCTTCCAGTTATCTTCTTCCCTCAACTCCCGATCAATTGTTCTTATCACCTTTTTCACTTGTGGATTGTCGGCTTCCTTAAGATCGGCTTTTAGGGAGGAAAGAAGTTCATTCTTCTTTATAATAGACATAGTAGAAGCTGCCAGCTGACTGTTCTTTTCCTGCATGTCCTTTTCTAAATGCTCTTTTTGCAGCCTTATGATCTCCTGTTCTGCCTCAAGATTCTTCAACTTGAGGTTCCTCTCCCTTTCTTCTATGATCTTTTTATGTCTCCGGTTATAAGTGTAGTGAATCACCACCAGCCCAAGAATAAAAAGCAACAGGTAAACAACAACGGCTAAATTGCTGTAAAACCAGGGTTTCGCAATAGTGAATTTATAGCTAAGGGTTTGAGTATCCCGGTCATTTATCCTTCCTTTTACCTCAAAGGTGTAGCTCCCTGCCGGGAGATTTTCAAAACTGGCAATACCACTTTGGTCCCACTGCGACCAGGCAGAGGAATAATTGAGAAGGCGATAACTGTATTCGGCCCTGGATAAGCTCTGGTACGCCGGAATGCTATAGACAAACCGAATGTTATTTACCTCGCTTTCCAGTTCCAGTTTACTATCCCCCAACTGCTGATAAGTGAAATTCTCTCTTTTGGAAGACGTGCTAACCGCATTAAGCATGAGCTCTCCCGATGGTATGTTGTCTACAGGCAGGGAAAATTCTATGTAACCTCCGTTAGATCCTACCAGGTAGCGGTTTTTACCTATCAATGAAATATTTTCAAACCCCTTGGTAATAATCCTGTTTTCTAATGGCAGGGGAACTTTTTGGGCAACAAGTTTTTGTTCAAAGGGATCCCTGTTTACGTAATACAGGTTGTCTTCTCCAAAAGTCCACCAGCTACCGTCGTCCAGTACCCGGGAAGCTCCACTTATTCTGTTGGTTGTACTACTAATTCTATTAAGATCGTTTTCTGAAGTAAATTCATTCAAATCGTTTTTATACTTGTAAACCGAATCTTCTGTAGAAAAGTAAATTTGGTTTTCAAACCTGAAAATTTGAGGTCCGAGACCTGATTTTCCCGAAATCCCAAAATTTTCCATAGCCTCAACTTCCGAATAAGCCTTATTGAGTTTCACACGAAAGATACCTCTATGAAAATGGCTCATCCACAAGGTTGAGTCGTTCTCTATTATCATGTGCTGCACAGAAAGGTCAAAGTCATCTAAATAATCTGCTTCTTCATTTAGAGCATTATCTTCAAAGTAACTTAAGCCGTTGTAGTGCCCCTGAATAATTCCTGCACCAATTTCTCCCATGGTCCAGGTTCCAAGCCCGTCCCATATGTGTATTGCCCTTGTTCCTTCAATTCTGAAAGTTCCCCGGTCATGGCCGGCATAAAGCTGACCATCCAGATAATTTAAGCTCCATACCTGCCCTGTAGTACCCGGGATTAGCTGATATGCTTCATTAGAGTTAGCATTTTTATAGTACAGCCCCTGATTGGTTCCCAGGTACATGATACCATCAACTTCCACACTGCAATAGACGGTACCTATCTTTCCAAAAGTATCAACGAAAATCCGGAAAGGGCTCTGCTTATTAATTACTGCAATCCCGTTATCCAATCCGCCCCAAACATTACCTTCTTCATCTTCCATAACAGCCAATATGGTATTATTCAGAAGAGAGGGTTGAGACAAGTGGTATTCCAACTTTCCTTCAAGATTGAGAATATACAGTCCATCGCCAATACTACCCAAAGCTAAAGAGCCATCCTGGAGGTACAGCGCTGAAAAGAAGCTTTCGGAAATTGGATAACCTTCTACCGGAAATGCTTCCAAGGAATTGTCAGAAATAACAAATAGCCCATCATCACGCGTTACTGAAAGAATTTTATCGCCAACGTATGGAAACAGGGCAATAATCGATTTATTCCTGATGGTTTCATTGTCTACCAAATTCCTCCCAATTCCATCTTCAACAACAAAAAGCCCTTTTTCGGCAACCTGGTAATATATTTTATCCTGCACCTTAAAAAGGTTCGAAATATTATCTTCGGTAACTATGCCCATTACCTTTCTCGTTTCCTTGTTATAGCTGTACAGGCGTTGGTGACTTTGAAAAATCACATGATTCCCAACTTCCTTTATATCCCAAAACAGTTCACCATCCATCAATTCCCCTCCAACAGCATCTTTAAGAGAGTGATACTTAAGTCTTCCGTTTTCCTGTTGTTGCCAGTACCCAAATTCCATATAAGCCCCGGTATAAATGTTGCGAGACGAGGCCAGCACCGAGCGTACGGCTGTCTCTCCGGGAACTTTGTATAAGTTCCAGTGCTCTCCGTCAAACTGGAGTAATCCGGCGTTATTGGCTACATATATCTTTTTATCTGGCCCCTGGGAGATCATCCAGTTTTGGTTCCCGCCACCATATTCCCCTGGCGAATAATTGGTGATAGGTGGTAATTCCTGCCCCTTTACTATCAGACTCAAAAAAAGGAGGATCAGGAGATGGAAATTAGTTTTCACAAGAAGTCGCGGGTTCATTCAAACAAATATAACCTCATTTTGGGTCTAAGGAAATTTTTAGAGCTCATTTTAAAGGCTCTACATCGCCCTCTACAGTTTTAGTCTGGGACACGTTGTTATTTATCCTCCAGACATTAATTCAGCTCTTACTGTTCCTGTACTTCAACCCTTCCTAAAGAAAAATTGTTTTTTAAAAAGGTAAGGTGAATTTGTCATTTTTGAGACCTGGAGGTTAAGAATTCTTTTTGTAAAAACCTCTACATCTGTTATAAAGGGGTTAAATATCAACAGAGTGGGCAGATTTTTTTCGAAATTGAAGCTTTAGGTGAACTACTGCCCTTATTTTAAAACAGAATCCGTAAACCCGTAATTTTCATGATCCATAAAATGGCATCTCCTCATCTCTTTTTGAGATTGCTTTGCATGTATACTTTCCTTTTGGTTATTTGTTCATTTTCTGCTCTTGCACAGGAACAAAAACCCGATACCGCGGCTGTAAGCCGGGTTTTTTATATATTATCTAACACAGGGCCCGGTGCAAAAATGGCAACGCTACCACTATTTGAAAATGTGGTAAAGGCCTCTCAAAATGATGTTTCTGCGTCAATTCTTCTTCCCGGAAACATTACCCCGTCACATGGATTCCCAAAAGCAGAGCAAAAAAGACAGCAGACCAAAGAATTTCTTCGGAAGAACCTCCTGGAACCGCTCGATAATTTCAACGGAAATATCATTTTTACACCGGGAATAAATGAGTGGGCACCAGGGTCACCACAAAGCCTTGATGACCTGGAAAGTTTCTTGCAGGACAATAGCAACGGGAAGTTTCTTCCCAATGATGGTTGCCCTGTTGAAGACATAGAAATTAATGATGAAGTAGCCTTAATAACCGTAGATTCACAATGGTACCTGCAAGACTGGGACCGCAGTAGTGATTACAATGTAGAGTGTGACATACGCACAAAAGAACGGTTCTTTACAGAGGTAAAAGATGCCTTAAAAGACAATTTTGGAAAGGTAAAGATCGTCGCAGTCCATCATCCCGTACTCACTGCCTCAACACCAGGTGCTTTCAACAGGATTTTCCCTTTTTCCCGGCAGGATTTTCAAAATCCGCTTTACCGTGAATTCAGGAAAAGGCTGGAAACCCTTGCCAGCCAATTTGACGATGTCATTTTTGTTTCGGGAAACGATGCCAACCTTCAGTATTTGCACAACGGCAGGAATCCGCAAATCCTTAGTGCCACTGCTGCTGCTACAGCACCTGCAAAAACTACCGGAGATGCTCTTTTTACTTCAGAAGAACCCGGATACGCCAAACTCACAGTATTCAAAAATGGCAGTTCAAGAGTAGATTTTTTCAGCGTGAAACCTTCAGGGGAAGAAATGCTTTTCAGTAAAAAAATTCCGCAGGAAAGAAATACAAAGATAGAATTGGAAGGGGCAGCGTGGAAAAACCTGGGAAATACGCTTTCGGCTTCCATTTATACTTCCGAAGAAACTCAGAAAAGCAGCTTTTACAGGTTCCTTTGGGGAGATCGTTACCGCAATGTTTACAATACCAAAATTGAAGTCCCGGTCTTGCTTCTGGACACGGTTTACGGTGGACTCACCCCAATAAAAGAAGGCGGCGGGCAGCAGTCACGCTCTATCAGGTTTATTAATGAAGATGACAATGAATACACCTTACGGGCGCTTAGAAAGAGTGCGTCCCGCTACATACAGGCCGATTTGGCGCCCACTACTTTTATTGGCGACCGGGTAGATAATACCTATCCGTATCGCCTGGTCCTCGATTATTTTACCACTTCGCAGCCTTACGCAAAATTTGCACTCGATAATTTTGCTGAAGCTCTTGACCTGCCGCATATAAAACCCCAAATCTTTTACGTGCCACGCCAACCTGCTCTGGAGATCCACAACGATGAATACGGCAATGAGCTTTACGAGCTACAGGCGCATGCGGGCAGTGAGAACAAATCTTTTGCGCAATTTGAGAAACCACAGGATATTTTAAGCAGCTTTGATCTCCTGGAAGAACTTCGGGAAGACCCGCAGGCCAGCGTTGATGAAAATGAGTACCTCAAGGCCCGGCTCTTTGATATGTTGATTGGCGATTGGGACCGCCACCAGGACAACTGGCGCTGGGCCGAATATGAAGATGAAACCGGAAAAATTTACACGCCCATTCCCCGGGACCGGGACCAGGCTTTTTCCAAATACGACGGGCCACTCATTAGGTTGATAAAACTGGCAGAACCAAGGCTTAGAAAAATGCAGACCTATGATGAAGATATTGACAGTATTAAATGGTTCAACTGGTCTGGTTACCCGCTAGATCTCCAGATACTTTACCAAACTAACTGGGAAAAATGGGAAGAGCAGGTTAGGCTCATTCAAAATGCTATAACCGATGAAGAAATTGAAAATGCTTTTGCTGAATTACCTGCGGAAGCACAAGACCAAACTATTGAAGAAATTAAACATAACCTGAAGGGTCGCAGGGAAAACCTGATGCGCATTGCCCGCGACTATTACGAGCACATCCAGGAATTTAAGATCATTACAGGTACAGACGAAGATGAAGCCTTTGAGATTATAAGGAAAAGCAACGGCGAGACAGAAATTATCCAGAAGAGCGAAGGTGAAGAGATCTTTAAACACACCTATACTTCAGGCGAAACTAAAGACATCTGGATCTACGGAATGGCGGGTGACGACAGTTTTACCACTTCAGGAACCGGAGATGACCTCATAAACATCAAGGTGCTGGGTGGCCCGGGTAAAGACACTTACAATTTTCAGAATAAGAAAAAAATAAAGCTCTACGACTTTAAAAGTTCCAAAAATGACATTTTACAACCCGGCTCCCGAAAGCTCCTGGTCGATTCTTACAAGATCAACAACTTCAACTATAAAAAATTCAAGTACAGCATTTTTAGAGCTTTACCCTATGTGAATTTTGAATCTGATGCAGGATTTACCCTCGGCGCCAAAACCATCTGGACAAAATATGGGCTGGTAGATAATCCTTTTCAGGCCCGGCACGAACTCCTCGCCAACTACTATTTTGCTAGCAATGGCTTTGCCGTAAGCTATAATGGTGAGTTTGCGCACCTGTTTTACAACTGGAATTTTGGTCTTACCGCCCGCTATACCAGCCCCAACTATGAAATGAATTATTTTGGCTCCGGGAGTGAGACTTTTTACGATAAAGATGAAGTTGACAGGGATTACAACAGGCTGAAGATCCAAAAATGGCATTTTTCACCTGCACTTATTTGGCGGAATGACACAGGCAGCGTATTTGATGTGAGAACCATGCTTGAATCTTACAAAGTGGAATATGAAGCTTCGTCTTACCTCGGAGAAATATTAACGCCCAAAAATGACATTTTTGACCAGCAATTTTACGCAGGTGCCGAAGCCAATTACCGGTTCTACAGCAAAAACACCAGGGCCTTTCCAAGTATGGGGTCCGATTTACGTCTTACTACTGGCTATAAAAAAAGCATAGATGAGGCGAAAAATGAGTTTGGTTATGTGAAACCTTCGGTTTCCTTTAATTATCCCATAACTGCAAATGGCTACATGATATTTGCCACAAAACTGGGAGGCCAGATGAATTTTGGGGAAGATTATGAGATCTATCACGCTGCCACAATAGGTGGTAATCATAGCTTACGCGGATATCGCAATCACCGTTTTAATGGAAAAGAGGCTTTCTATCACAGTACCGATGTGCGATCTGCTTTGGGCGTATGGGAAAATAAATTTATTCCCTTTGTTTATGGAGTGACGACAGGTTTTGATTATGGAAGGGTGTGGATTCCCGGGGAAGATTCCCAACAATGGCATAGCAACTACGGAGGCTCTGTGTGGATAAGTGCCGGCCTTGCGGTGACCGGAAATATTGGACTTTACCACGGCGGCGACGGCAATCGCTTGAGCGTGATGCTCAACTTTAAATATTAGCCCCAGTAGCCGGTATCATAATTATCTTTTTGTTAACTGCGGCTTATAAATTTCCTTGTTAGGTTGATAACCTATTAAAAATCAACTAAAACTGAAGATATGGGAAAACTAGAAGGAAGAGTTGCACTCATTACCGGCTCTGATTCAGGAATTGGTAAGGCTACGGCTATTGAATTTGCAAAAGAGGGAGCAGATGTGGTGATCACCTATCACTCTGATGAAAAGGGAGCTAAAGATACGCTTCAAAAAGTGGAGGAAACAGGGAGGAAAGGTTTGCTGCTACAGGTAGATATTTCTGAAGAAAAAAATGTGGAAGAAATGTTTGACCGGGCCATAGAAAAATTCGGAAAGCTGCATATTCTTATGAATAATGCCGCGATTGACGGGCAGGGTTTTAAAGTAGCCGAAATGCCTACCGAAAATTTTGACAAGGCTATTAAAACCAATCTTTATGGCACCTTCTTTTGCACCCGAAGGTTTATCAAAGAACTTCGGAAGCAGGGAACAAAAGGAAAAATTATCAATGTAAGCTCGGTTCACGAGGAAATTCCGGCTCCCGGTACCGCCGAATACTGTGCTTCTAAAGGAGCTGTACGCAACTTTAGCCGCGTGCTGGCACTGGAACTGGCCAAAGAGGGCATCAATGTTAACAACATAGCTCCCGGAATGATCCTTACCCCAATGAATCAGGAAGCCATAGACGACGAAGAGACACGTAAAAAACAAGTAGCGCATATTCCCATGAAACGTGCAGGAAAACCTTCAGAAATAGCGAAACTGGCAGTCTTCCTGGCCTCTTCAGACTCAGATTATGTTACCGGCTCTACTTATGTTATGGACGGCGGAATCATGCAAAACGTGGGGCAGGGAGCTTAATTTAGTAGGCAGTGGTCAGTATTCAGTCTTCAGGCAGTCTTCAGGCACTTCAGTTTTTGAACAGATATAATCTTGTGTTTCTGCTTCAGAAGAATAAAATTAAATACGCTACATCTCTTTTAACAATCACAATTCAGCATAAAAAAACCGGATCATAAAAGATCCGGTTTTAAAAATATCATTTTAAGGACTTTTATTGGGCGGCGCGGTAATCAAATTCCTGACCACCTACAGAGATACCTGCCATGGCTCCGGCTTTCGGCATAATTGCTACTCCGGCACCATTTTCGAAAGTAATGGCTCCACCAGCTCCTTCATCCCAGATCACTGCAGATGCACTACCTCCAAATTCGAAATCTCCTTCTTTAAATTTATTTAGAGCTTCCTGGGTTTCAAAAACTATAAGCTCTCTAAAGGCTTTTCCTCCAAATTGGAATCCTACGTCAATTTGTCTAAGCTCTGTATATCCGGCAACCTGTCCGTTTTCATAAACAATACCGTTTCCTGCTGCCCCACCAAGGATCCATGCTCCTTTCCCTACATTGGGAAAAATGGCATATCCGGCTGCATCATTGAGCATAGTCTCAAGTCTTGGATTTGCTCTTATAAATGCCATTTTAGCATCCATGGCATCAGATTTTATTACTTCGCGCTTCTCCATGTCCATGATTCTCTCCTGGTCTTGGGCAGTCACCTGTCCAGAGGCAAGAAGTAACATCAGAACTACTAGTCCGCTGTACAATTTGTAAGAAATTCTTTTCATAACTATATTATTTTTTATGGTTATGATCTTAAATTACAGAATTATACTCCCACAGACTGTTAACTGCACGTTATTTCACGAAATCTTAAGGAAAAATGAAGTGAATTAAAGTCGCTGTCATTTACGACTTAAACATCTAATTAACAAATCCTTAATCAGCAATACTAGACATGGCCATTTGCCTGAACTTCCAGGCGGTTTCATCCTGGGTGGCACCCTGAGTTTGTTTCATAATGATGCCGATGAGATTTTCTTTGGGATCGGCAAAGTACTGGGTATTGAAGTAACCTCCCCAGTCAAAAGTACCCTCACTTCCTAACCCGCCGGTGCGCACTCCTTCTTTGTTGAGAACAGAAAATGCCAGCCCGTAATCCTTATTTTGATCTTTATAAAGTTCTTTTGCCTGGTCTTGCATAATAAGATCTACAGTGGTTCTGCTTAAGATCCTGTTTCCGTCAAGTTCACCTCCATTGATATACATTTGGAGGAAACGGGCATAATCTTCTGCTGTACTGGTGAGCCCTGCCCCACCCGAAAAGAAGCTTTTTGCACCCTTTACAGGATATTCGGGATCGTAAAATGTTACAGGAAAATTCTGCCATTCTCCATTCACTTTGTGCTGCACACTAACCAGGCGATCGTTCTTATCATCATCATTGATATAAAACTGTGTGTCCTGCATCCCTAGCGGATCAAAAATCCTTTCCTCTAAAAACTCATCAAAGGCTTGACCTGAGACTTTTTCTATAAAATACCCCAGCACATCAAGGCTTTCACCGTAATGCCATTCTTCACCGGGAACCGCATATAGCGGCAAACCTGCAAGCTTTTTCACATTTTGGCCAATGCTTATCTCCTTTGTTGTATATAAATCTACCACTCCGGCCTTTGCATATATCTTTTGTATTCTATCATCAGAATCTATTCTTCCATATCCCAGGCCTGAAGTGTGGGTAAGTAGTTGGCGGATGGTAATTTCCTTACCTGCAGGTTTGGTTGTGTAGGTAGTATCTTCCGCATTAAATGTGGCTATAACCTGAGGGTCTTTGAATTCAGGAATATATTTTGAAATGGGGTCATCCAGTTTAAATTTTCCTTCTTCCCATAACATCATTACCGCAGTTGAAGTTATTGCCTTAGTTTGCGATGCGATTCTAAAAATGTCATTTTTCTTCAACATTTTGCCCCCGGCATCGGCTTTTCCAAAGCTTTTGTGATAAACGATATTTCCGTCTTTTGCTATCAGAACAACAGCCCCCGGAATTTCTTTTTCTGAAATTGCTTCAGTGATCATCTTATCAATCTTTTCCAGCCGTTCTTCACTAAATCCTATTTCTTCTTCGGAATTTTGCTGAACAAGCGTGGAGTTTGAGTGATTTTGAGCTGATACCAGGTTGGCGACCAACAGTAGCGCCAGCATAATCTTAGCCTGAAGTGTAGTCTTTAATAACATTTGGACAAAATATATAAGAGAAGTAATTTAGTTAAAATTAACAATATTATCTTTTTAAAAGCAGATAAGACAGTTAAAAATTCAGGTTATTTTGTGCCGCCTTTAAAATAATAAGTGTCATCCAGCGAATCCCAATCTCGCTCCTCCTGAATCGTCCCCTGGTTTTCCTTCTGTGTATTTCGTCTCGTATATTTTGTTGGTATACTTATTACTCCAATTCCCTCAGTTCTAACTCATACCTATTTTTATGGAGACCTGTTAATTTCAGTTTTCCATCTCTTTCTTCCCAAATAATATATGGGATATCTAAATCCATAAAAAGAATTTCAAAGCCGTTATGACTAATTCTTTCCCAATGCATTTCAAGTTTCCTATTACTTTCCCCACTCTTGATTACTATACTATCATTTATGAAATTCAAAGTATCACTATAATCTTGAGATGTTCTTAAAAAGCGCTTGCCTTTTAATTCTATATGGTCGGATTTACTCTTTAACGAATCTTCAAGTCTTTTATAAACGGTATTATTGGATCCTTCCAATCCTTTTATAACCAAACTATCCTGACTTATATTTTCAAGAACAGCAGTATTTGTTTTGTCAGAGTTATAGAAAATAGTTTTGCCATTATAATTATAAGTTCCCTTTTCAAAGTCTGATTCTGATCTATAGTCGTATTTAAAGCTTTTCGCAAAATAATTATCTTCTTCGAAAGTAACGACGATCCGTTGTGGTAGGTTCATATTGGAGTCCGAATTATTTGAATAGGAGTAAGCTCCAATCCAAGTTCCTTTTAAATTTTCCTTAGAACTACAGGATATGAACAGACCTAAAATTAATATGATGAGTATTTTTTTCAAATGTATACCAATGTAAGCTTCCCTTAAAACCGAACTGTTTAAAAGTATAATAACTCTTAATTTTAAACAGTATGAAAAAAAGTAAATTTTCCCCTCAGCAAATCTCTAAGATCCTCAAAGAATTCGATAACGGTAAAACAGCTGCCGAGATCAGTCGTGAATATGGTGTAAGCACCGCTGCTTTTTACAAATGGCGAGAACGTTTTAGCGGAATGAATGGCAAAGAGCTTAAGCGACTCAAAGAACTTGAGGAAGAGAATCGTCGACTCAAGCAAATGTATGCCACCCTTTCTTTGGATCATGAGATGGCTAAAGAGATCATCGAAAAAAAGCTCTAAAGCCTTGCCGTAAGCGAACCATAGCTAAAGAACTTGCTCATTACGGTATAAGCAGGGCGTGCCGTGTTTTAAAAATGAGCAAGAGTGTGTTTTATTATAAACCTCTCCCTAAAGATGATAAACCCATAGAAGAAGCCTTACAGCAAAAGGCAGAGAAGTATAGTGAGGAAGGTTTTTGGATGGCTTATGAGCGACTGCGTAAGGAAGGAAAGCCGTGGAACCATAAAAGAGTTTATCGTGTCTATAAAAACCTTGGCTTAAGCTTAAGGCGTAAAGTGAAGAAAAGATTACCAGCAAGAGTAAAAGAACCCTTAGAAGTACCTGAGACCCTTAATCATACCTGGAGTATGGATTTTGTGACAGATGTCCTGGATAATAAAAGAAGGTTTAGGGCCTTTACTATTATTGATGATTATAACCGGGAGGCACTTCACATAGAAGTAGATTTTTCCTTGCCCAGCAATAGAGTTATTTGGGTATTAAACCACCTAATTAATCGAAGAACAAAACCTCAGAAAATAAGAATGGACAATGGTCCTGAGTTTATTGCTAAAATAGCTTCAGAATGGAGTCAGATGCATGGAATCAACTTCAAATATATCCAACCAGGAAAACCTACACAGAATGCTTTTATTGAACGATTCAATGGAAGTTATAGAAGAGGAGTTTTAAATAAATACATTTTTGAAGATCTGGATCAGGTACGAGAACAAACACAGGTATGGATGGATGATTACAATAATCAAAGACCTCACGATGCATTAGGAAAAATGGCTCCAATAGAATATGCAGAATTTAATTCTCTAATAGCAACTACAGATAAAACCAAAAACAATAATTTTATATCATCAAGCAGTTCTAATTAGGGGGAGCTTACACCAACTTCCGGATAAATCCGGTTGAAGCTTTTAAAGATAAGGTGTCAAAAATGCCATTTTTGACACCTTATCTTGATGTTGCTTTTATTGTATTTCAACAACTACTTCCTGCTGCAGGTTTCTTGAAGAATTACCTAACTTAAGAGTATAGGCCCCTGGTTCTACAGTCCATTGTCCGGAGTTCATGTCGTAGTACGCCAAATCCCTGACCGGAACATCAATAGTCACCGTTTTTGTTTCGCCCTGGGCGATCATTTCCTTTTTAAAGCCTTTAAGCTCCTGCGCGGCACGCTCTACTTTAGAATCTGATTTTGAAACATAAAGCTGTACTACTTCCTTTCCATCAAATTCTCCGGTGTTCTTAACATCTACAGAAACCTGGATAGTTTCATCTGCCTTGTAGGCTTCTTTTTTGTCAGCTTTTACGTTGGCAAATTCGAAGTCTGTATAGGAAAGTCCGTAGCCAAAAGGATATAAAGGTTCAAGGTTTTTAGTATCAAACCAGCGATACCCTACCAGTATACCTTCATCATAAGTAGCTACCTCGTCTCCGGGGAAGCTGTTGTTGGCATGAGCAGGAGAATCCTTAAGATCCTTAGGCATTGTCCATGGAAGTTTTCCGGAAGGATTTACTTTTCCAAGAAGTACATCTGCAAGGGTATTACCCCCTTCAGAACCATTGAACCAGCTCCACACGAGCGTGGAAGTTTGTTGTTCGATATTTTCAATATCAAAAGGAGCACCAGCGATCATCACCACAATAGTATTAGGATTGGCCTCCATTACCTTCGCTATTAATTCTTCCTGTCCAAATGGTAGATCAAGGCTTGCACGGTCTGAAGCTTCAGTCTCGTAATCACGGTTAGAACCTGCAAAGATGATGGCAACATCAGAATTTTTAGCAGCATTTACAGCCTCTTCTAACAGTTTTGGGTCAAGTTCGTTTATGGTTACAGGACCATCTAAGGTAATATCCCCGAATTTTGCTTTATCTGTTTTAGAATAGCGCTCCAGGTAACCCGGCGCATGAGTGATTTTTACAGATTCTGGCAGCCTGTTCTTAAGTCCTTCCAGCGGAGTTACCTCTAGTTTTGTTTTTACACCGGCTCCAAAACCTCCCAAAGCATTCTTTTTTGTTGCATTGTCTCCAATTACCGCAATGCTTTTTAGGTCCTCAAGATTTAAAGGCAGCATATTTTTGTCATTTTTGAGAAGTACTACAGATTCTGAAGCAATGTTGTAAGCATCTTTTAAATGTTGTTCGGTATTTCTACTTCCCTTTGCACGACCTGTTGTGTCAATGCTTTTGATGTTATACATCAATCGTAAAACCCTTCTCACGTGTTTATCTACCTCTTCTTCTGAAAGTTCCCCCGATTTTACTGCTGCAATAAGTGGATCGGCAAAATAGAACTCGTTAAAAGGACCGGGAGTTCCCATCTCTACATCGGCTCCGGCTTTTAAAGCTTTTACTGTGCTGTGAATAGCCGCCCAGTCTGAGATCACAATTCCCTTAAAGCCCCATTCATCCCGTAAGACATCCTGAAGCATATATTCATTTTCGTTTAAATAATCTCCACGGAATTTATTATAAGCTCCCATTACTGTATAGGCGTGGGCATCTTTAATTGCGGCTTCAAATGCGGGAAGGTAGATCTCTCTAAGAGTACGTTCATCCATTTGAACATCTACAGTCCCACGATTGGTTTCCTGGTTGTTGGCTGCATAGTGTTTCACACTTACTGCCACATCATTCTCCTGAACCCCCACAATGTAAGGCACAGTGATTTGGATATTCAAAAATGGATCTTCAGAGAAATATTCATAAGTACGTCCACCCAGCGGAGTCCTGATGATGTTAAATGCAGGAGCTAATAGAACATCCTTATTCCTGTCTCGTGCCTCTGCGCCAATAACATCTCCAAAAGTATATGCCAGCTGTGGATTCCAGGTAGCCGAAAGCCCTGCGCCTGCCGGTAAGTAAGTTGCAAAATCGTTATCCCAACCTGCAGGAGCCCATGAATCGCGGGAAATCTCCTCGCGGATACCCAGCGGCCCATCGGCCATGGTTAGTTCGGGGATTCCCAGCCTTGGTACGCCCGAAGTAGCAAACATACTGGTACCGTGAAGCATTCCGGCTTTTTCTTCCAATGTCATTTGAGAGATGAGATTCGTAATCTCCTCTTCGTATTCCATGCTTAGTGGTTTCCCCTCAAAAATGGTATTTTCCTGAGAAGTTTCTGCAACAGCCATATCTCCTGCCCCCTTGCTATCATTACATGCAGTGAAGCTTAAAATGCTGAAAATGCCCACTAATGGTATAAATCTGTTTTTCATATTATTTTGGTTTTGAACGTATAATGCGTTGTTAGATTATTTTTACCTGAAGGGGCGCCCTTGTCAATCTTACTGTTACCTTGGGTTTAAATTGATAGAAAGTGAGATTTTAAGGTGTTGTTCTTCAGAAGGAAAATTTACAACTTTTTAAACCTAATTGCAGCTCCCCCACTTTCTCCCAACTTGAGATTAAGTTTGTCTTTAGAAGTCACTTCTTTTGTTGAAATCTCAACTTTGGTAGGATTATTTTTCATTCCTGTTCCTTCAGCATCTGCATAGATCTCTGCTTCGTAGGTCGCATCGGCATCAAGGAAGTCGAGAGCTATTTCAAGATCCCGTGCTTCTTCATTGCTAAGACTTCCGAGGTACCAGTCGTCACTATCAATATCTTTACGAACAATCGTGATATACTCACCTATTGAACCATTGAGAACTTTGGTATCCTGCCAGTTCACAGGAACATCCTTTAGAAACTTAAATTCAGGTTTACCCACGTAATTTTCAGGCAGATCGGCCAGCATTTGTACAGGTGAAAAAACCACTACCAAAAGTGCCAGTTGTTTTGCGGACGTTGAATGTACTCTTCTTCCGGGGTAACCCTGTTTATTCTCTACATCAAGAATTCCGGCAGTAAAATCCATTGGTCCTGCAAGGAAGCGGGTAAAGGGCAGAATTGCAGTATGACTTGGCGGATTCCCTTCACTCCAGGCGTTATACTCGATACCACGGCCACCCTCACGCGCCATCATGTTTGGATAGGTACGGCGTTCCCCTGTATCTTTAATAGGCTCGTGGAAATAAACTGTAAGATTATAATCTGCTGCTTTTTTAAGGATATACCTGAAATAATTCACCCCATACTGCCCATGGTGCCATTCTTTCATATTGAGCATGGAACCTACATGTCCAATCTTTACGCTGCGCACTCCCACTTTATTGTAAAGGGCAAAAGCACTGTCTAGCTGCTTTAGGTAATTATCGATATTAGAGCCGGTTTCATGATAACCAACGAGACGTACTCCGTTCTTTGCACCGTATTCTGTCACTTCCTCAAGATCGAAATCATCTGTAGATTTTGTGAAATTAAACTGGTGCATATGATTTTCATACCACTGCGGAGTCCAGCCTTTATTCCAACCTTCTATGAGCAGGTTATCAATACCCAGCTGCCTTGCATAATCAATGTGCTCTTTGGCATTTTTGGTGGATGCTCCGTGATCTGGACCTTCCCAAAAAGTGTATTTTCCAATATGCATTCCCCACCAGATCCCGATATATTTATATGGTTCAATCCAGCTTGAATCCTCAATTTCATTAGGTTCATTTAGGTTTAGAATCAGATAAGAAGTTATAAGATCTTTAGGTTCTTTAGCTATTTGCAAAGTTTTCCACGGAGTTGTGAATGAACCTGTGGTGCGTACTTTCACGCCATCTGACCATGGAACAAGGTCGGCCTTTAGTTCTGTACCCGATGTTGGGAAAAGGGTCATGCTGGCAAAATCGGTAAGGTTTGCTTCATGGAAACTTAAGGCAAGCCCGCTGTCACTTTCAATAGTAAGCGGAGTATGTACCGTATCAAGAGTACTTACCGGGGAAGCTTCATAAAGGTTTTCATAACGTTGTTCATGGTAAGCAGGAATCCACCAGGCTTTACCATCTTGCTTAAGATTGAAAGTGGTGAGTTCATCCATTATAAAAATGCTGTCTTTAATTCCCTGCTCCGGAAAAATATATCTAAAAGCGATCCCATCATCAAATGCACGGAACTGCACCTGCAATTTTCTTTGCTTGCCCGATTTCTCCTGAAGGTTCACGAGCAGTTCATTGTAGTGGTTCCTTATGTTCGACTTTTCACCCCAAACCTGTTCCCAGGTTTGGTCAAAAGTGCTGCGATCTACATCTGTTATTTTGAAATTTTTACTTAGCGAATCATTATCTCTGAAGACAAAACCCATTTCTGAAGCGCTTATTACCTCTGTATCTTCATGAGAAACTGAATACGTAGGTCTTTCATTTTCCAGTTCAAAAGTGATCTTATTCTGTCCTCCCGGGGATCTTAGTTCGTAGTTTGTTTCCTGTTGTGCACAACCCACAAAAGTGAAAAGCAGGGCAGGAATTATGCTTAATTTCCTTATCATGATATTCTATTCATTGCTGCCGATTTCTGAATAAAGATTTACTAAAAATCAGCGGGTTTTAGTTATTGATTATTTCTTCCATTTAATTTTAAAGGTGGTCTGACCCTTCAGCGGATTTTCCAGAACTTCAAAGGATTTTCCCTTTTTTGACACCTTTATGCTTTCAGCTCTAGTTGCTATAGGTAAAAAGACTTTTCCGGAAGCAGCAGTAGTATTGTCGCTTGCAAAAACCTTCAGCTGTATATTTTTCCAATCCATATCCTGAGTTGACTGCGCGAGTTTGATATGCGGGATCACTGAACCGTCTTTTACCAGTGCGATAATAGGGATTTCACCAGCCTTTATTGTATGCCAGCCATTCTCGTAAACTTTTCCAGATTGATAGTCGATCCATTTGCCCGCAGGAAGATAAACTTTCCGCTCTGTAGTTTCTTCAAATAGCGGTGCCACCAGCATATCAGATCCAAACAGATATTGATCATCGATTAACCAGGAACCCGGATCATTGGGGAATTCAACGAAGAGCGCACGCATCATTGGGAGCCCTTGTTCTGCACTCTCTTTTGCCTGGGCATAGATATAAGGCATTAATTCATACCGCATATTATCAGCTTTTCTGAAGGCTTTCAGGAAGCTTTCATTGTAAAGCCATGGCTCTGTTGGTGGTTCCCCGTGACTTCTTACGTGAGATGAAAGCATCCCAAAGGGAGTCCATCTTCTATAAAGATCTTCGGGGGCAGCTGTTACAAATCCGCCCACGTCGTGGCTCCAGAAACTGAAGCCGCTGAGGCCTAAGGAAAGTCCGCCGCGAAGAGTGGCCGACATGGCAGTGTTGGTCGTTGCGGCATCTCCACCCCAATGTAGTGGGTAGCGCTGGCTACCGGCCCAGGTACTTCGCGCCCAGATAAGAGAATATCCTTTTTCTTTTTTTGTAAGTTCGGCGACGGCTTTGTTATAACGCAACGGGTACAGGTTGTGTTCGTAGAAGCCAGTACGGCCAGAATGATATAATCCTGTTGCGGGCGCAGCTTCTCCAAAATCTACTTTAAACACACCCACTCCCTGATCGAATAAATGCTTCAGTTTACCCTGGTACCAATCAACTGTTTCAGGATTTGAGAAATCGAGAACAGCATCTTCGTAAGGAATGTTCCCTTTGCGATCTTTAACCGCAAGACCTTGTAAGTGTTTTCAACATCTGTAAGATGTAAGGTACTGGTGAGCAATTTCCCGGTTTCATCATACAATTTTACGTGCCACGGCTTAGTGAGAATCTCAACTCTCCCGTTCTGGTTGGAATAGCTATGACCTCCTTCGATCTTTGAATATTTCCAAAGTTCGGGATGGTTTGGCGCAACACCATCAATTAGCATGAGGGACTCTTTTTGCTTGTGGAATTGTGGTCCCGAAGCCATTTTTATGCGCACAGTCCTGTCCGACACAAATTGAACTTCAAAAGGTAATTCCGGAGAAATTTCATACTCGGTTGTGGGGAATTCATTAGCTTCAACAGGAACAGGCCGCATGAGCATGTTGTTAAAAGCCTGCCGGGTCTGGTAATCGTGCCGAAGATATTTTACTGTGCCTTTTCCGGTTTTGGGATCAAAATCTACCAGCTCATCTGCAAAATAAAAGGTGTTATTATAATCGACAAAGTCTTTACTTACGTCTACCGGAGCGTTGAGAATGTCAACTTCCTGAATTTGTGCCTTGGCACCAAAACTTCCAAAAAGTGCCAGAAGTAAGGAAAGTCCCAACTTATTTAACCAGCCGTTCTTCATTTTTATAGTTTTATGGTTTAGGGGATTCATTTTCTATTCTAAATTTATGGTGGTGGTAGCTTTTTGAAGACCATTTGCAGTGGCAGTCACTTCTACCGGCCCGGCTTCTTTTCCGGCGCGGATGATCACCAGAACTTTTCCGCTTAAAGCTGAATGGGAGCTACCCTTAAAAGATTCATGACTCGTGGGGTCGCCGCTGGCAACTCCGGCTATCTCTGCATTGCCTGTTACCTCAAAATGAACAACATTATTAGCCGGGGGTGCTATAGTCCCGTCTTCATCTGTAATATTTACGGTAATAAATGACAGGTCCTGTCCATCTGCTTTAATTGTTTGCCTGTCGGGCTGCATGGTCAACATTGCAGGCTCACCTGCGGTTTTCACTTTCTTTTCAAGCACTACTTTTCCGTCTTTCCTGGAAACAGCCTTCAAAATCCCATTTTTGAAAGGAAAGCGCCACATCACGTGCAGGTCATCTCCCTGCTTTTTCTTAGTGCCCATAGATTCTCCGTTCAGGAATAGTTCAACCTCGTCGGCATTATTATAATAGGCCCAAACATCAACAGTCTGTCCTTCCTCCCAGTTCCAATGTGGCAAAAGATGCAGGACAGGTTCATTGGTCCATTCACTTTTGTACATGTAATAAGAATCCTTCGGAAATCCTGCGAGATCAACTATTCCGAAGTAAGAACTTCTTGAAGGCCAGCTGTATGGTGTTGGCTCCCCAAGATAATCAAACCCTGTCCAGATGTAAAATCCTGAAAGGAAATCGTGCTTTTTGATGATCTTCCAGGTAGTTTCATGCGTAGAGCCCCATGGCGTTCTCACCTGGTCAAAAGCTGAAACAGTATTGTCTGCATTACCACCGTCAAAAGGCAGGTCCCAACGCACCGGCCAGATCTTTGTAGTATCTGAAGGAAATTCATAATATCCTCTTGTAGCCAGCGCCGAAGTAGTTTCGGTGGCTATAAAAGGCGTATTGGGGAAGTTCACCTGGTGTTTTGGGTAAGTTTGATGCGCATAATTGTACCCGATGAGATCTAAAGCTCCCGATCCTGCAAGAGCATTGGGCTGTTGCGGCTCATCAAACTGTAAGGTCACGTCGTCTTCATTTGTGTGCACTGGCGGATTCATTCCGGCGGTGACAGGGCGGGTAGGATCAACTTCTTTGGTGATACGAGCCAGTTCCCTGCCAATTTCTGCACCTCGCTCACTCCACTGCTCGGGCACCTCATTGCCAATACTCCATATAAAAATACTGGGGTGATTGCGGTCGCGAAGGAGCATATCTTTCATATCCCGCTCGTGCCATTCATCCCAAAAATTGCTGTAATCGTTTTCTGTTTTGGCTCTTTCCCACATGTCAAAAGATTCGGCCATCACAATAAAGCCCATTTTATCTGTTAATTCGAGAAGCTCGGGTGCGGGCGGATTGTGGGCGGTTCTTATTCCGTTGACGCCCATCTCCTTCATGATCTCCAGCTGTCGCTCTATGGCTCTCTTATTAACTGCGGCACCTAAAGGCCCCAGGTCATGATGATTGTTTACTCCTTTGATCTTCACCTGTTCACCATTCAGAATAAAGCCTTTTTCAAGATCGAATTTAAAATCCCTGATCCCAAATTGCGTGATATATTCATCAACAACTTCCCCGTCCACCTTAATTCTTGTTACTGCGGAATAGAGCTTCGGACCTTCTGTGGACCACAACTGAGGTTGTGAAACCGTAATTTGCTGAGTAACTTCTGAAGTATCCTGCGCCTGAATCTCAAATTCTGCAACAGCTGAAGCAACCTCCTGATCTTTGTAAAACAGTGAGGTCTCTAAAATGCCAATTTTGACACCGCTGTATTTGTTGGCAAGCCTTACCTCAACCTGAACCAAAGCACTGTCTCTGGATACTTGTGGAGTAGTAACAAATGTTCCCCATTGAGGTACATGTAACTTATCTGTTTTTTCCAGCCATACATTTCTATAAATCCCAGAACCTGAATACCAGCGGGAATTTGGTTGATCTGCATTGTTGACCTTTACCAGGATTTCATTTTGCTCATCCCCGTAATTGAGGTACGGAGTAAAATCATATTGAAACCCAATATAACCGTTCGGCCTGTTCCCAAGATAATTCCCGTTGATCCAGACTTCACTGTTCTGATAGATGCCATCAAAAATTACTGCAGTTAGTTTGGTACTGTCTTCGGCTGCAATGGTAAAGTTCTTTTTATACCAGCCAAGACCTCCGGGTAATGCTCCGCCGCCAACTCCTGCCGGATGATTGGGGCTGAACTCTCCCTCTATGCTCCAATCGTGGGGAACATCTAGTGTTCTCCATTGAGCTTCCGAAGAAGCCATTTTTGAGGAGTCACCCAAGAAGAACTGCCAGTCTTCATTAAAAGAAATTTTTCTTTCTGCCTTGGGGGCTTCAGAAGTAGCGTTTTTACAGGAATAAAAAAAGCTGAAAAATAAAATTAGGGCCAGAAAAATATACTTTTTTTGAAGCATGTATTTGAAAGGAATAATTAAACCCATCGCCGACCAATTACTTTAAGTCACTACACCTAAGGATATGAATAACCGCTACCAGATATACGGCTTTGAGGGAATTAAATGTAAGATTTATAAGTTTATTATGAAAATATTAACGATTACTTTTTCGGAGAGATATAGGAGTCAAATAAACCTGTTGTAAGGCTATATAACCAAAAAACCCCAAAAGCAGAGTGCTTTCAGGGTTTTCTTATCTCAAGTAGCCTCGCCAAGAATCGAACTATTCTTTCGAAAGCCTTATTTTAAAGGGCTTCACCTGATTAATGCCTATGATGTTGACGATTTGTGAACTCCAACTGGTGATTTTTTCACATCGCATAATAAAGGTAATCATTTGATTCCAAATTGAATCCAAGAGGAAAATTTGAAATAAGCTGTTGAATTTTAATTTTGATAAAAGATGAATAAGCTCATTTTTATTTAGAACTTCCAAACCTCACGGGATAGTGTCGTCTTAATTCTCAATTACCGACTACAGATAAACCAAAAACATTAATTTTATCCCATCAAGCGGTTTTAATTAAGGGAAGCTTACAGTAATATTTAGAATCTAAAAGTTAATCTTTTATAACAAATTCAGACCGTCTATTCTTTTGATGTTCTTCGGCAGGACAATTTTCATCATTTCCACAGTTATTTAGAAGCCTCTCTTCCCCCAATCCTTTAGTGCTTAGCCTTTGTTTATCTATACCTTTATCTACGAGATATTGCTTAGTAGAAAGAGCCCTTCTCTCAGATAATAATTTATTATAGGCATCAGCACCCCTGCTATCTGTATGAGATCTAATTTCAATTTTTAATTCTGGATATTCCTGCATAACCGCTAGTAGCTTCTCTAATTCTATTTCAGCATCATCCCTAATATTCGTCCTATCAAAATCAAATAGTATATATTTTATATTTAGCAGACTACTAATATCGGTTCCAGGGGTAAGGGCAAGTATGTTCCTTTTTAAGGAGAAATTAATTTCCTGGCTTTTTGCCCTGTCTTCACTCCACTTCTCTTTAGCGTCATAGTTTTCTTTAGCCGCCTGTAGCCTATAAATATCAAAATAATTAACGGCAATACTATAATTCCCTGCCGCATCTGTACTTGTAGAATCTAATAATGCCTCTCCATTATATAATTTAATTGTTGCATTCATTAAGGGTTTTCCTCCGTCTTCATCGATAACTCTTCCTGAAATTATAGATTTATAACCATCTATAATCTCCTGATCTTCCTTGAATACGTAAATATTGTCAAGTTCAAAAGTTCTATCATGCGTACGATTTGAGCTAAAAAATCCCATTTTTGAATCGCTGTTAATTCCGAAAGAAAAATCGTCTGCATAAGAATTAACCGGGCGGCCAACATTCAGAATATTACTAAAGCCTGAATCTTCCATTTTCACATAAAATACATCCAGCCCTCCAAGCCCATAATGTCCATCAGACGAAAAATAAAGTTCATTTTCGTCTGAAACAAAAGGGAAAGTTTCTTTTCCCTTTGTGTTTATTTTTGATCCTAAATTTTCGGGTTCGTTTAGACTTCCATCTGTGTTTATACTTGTTCTATAAATATCAGACTCCCCATACCCCCCCGGCCTGTTTGAAGTAAAATATAAAAGTTTCTCTTCCTTATCTAAAGCGGGATGGGCAGTAGAGTACCCTTCAATATTTATTGCTAAATCTTCCAGATCTTCCCATTTACCATCTTTTAAATGAGCTCGGTAAATTTTTAAATTCTGGTTTTCAGGTTTATTACTACTTCTATTGCTACCGGTAAAATATAAGGTTTGCCCATCTTTTGTAATTGCAGCTGAAGATTCGTGATACTTCCCATTTACAATCCCTTTCAATTTTTTAGGACTACTAAGAGTGGAATCCTCCTGCATTTGCACCTCATACAAGTTTAGGAAATTGAGGCCGTCCCAGGAACTATTTCTTTGTATAAAATTAGATGTATCCTGGGTGGAGGCATATATTAATTTACCATTTTGGAAAGTATGCCCAAATTCTCTTCCATCTGTATTTACACCTCTTAATATATCAATAGAATATCTTCCAGAATTTTGATCGATCAAATAAGCGTAATCTTCAACAGATAGTTCTTTATGCTTCTCAAATAAATTATATATTTTTTTGGCATTTTTGGATTCTCCAACTGCTTGAAGGCATTGTGCATATCGCCTTAGATATTCTTCCTCCTGATTACTATTTAGAGCAAAGAGTTTTTTATACCATACGAGGGCGTCTTCATAGGCTGCATTAAAGTAGTAAGAGTTACCCAGTCTTTGAAATAGCTCTTCTGACTCAAAACCTTTTTGAGCAACTTTTAAGTAAATTTCCCGGGCATTAATATATCCATAGTTTTCATATTGTCTTTCCGCTTTATCAAGTTTAGATTCCTGGGCTTCAATTGATAAAAACGCAAAAAGAAAGAGTATTATATACAGATATTTAAAATTCTTGATCATAAACTAATTGTTACATTTAAAAGAAACGGGGATTCACTTTGTTGCTTATCCTCGTTCCCAACTCAAACCGAAGAAAAATTTCGTGTGAACCAGAATTATAATGGGTTAAAGACGTGGTATCATAATCATATGCATATCCAACCATGATCTCATCAGATATATTAAATGCAGCTAAAGCTCCTACCGCGGCGTCAAAACGGTAAGATGCCCCAAGAGTGAAATCATTATATATTTGGAAGTTAGCAGAAAAATCTACAGCTAAAGGAGCGCCACTTACAGCCTTAATTAATAGCGCAGGTTTAAGTTTTACATCCTGATTTAGATTAAATATATAGCCTCCAATGGCGTATAAATGCATTTTTTCGGTGGCGGTAGAAATCGCAATTTCATCATAATGTTCTGTTTCCAGCATATTAGGAGTAGATAATCCCAAATACCATTTATTTGAATGTAGATAGAAACCTAAGCCCACAATTGGTGAAGTAAAATTTCTACTGATAAAATTTACATCATTAGGATTTTCAAGGCTCAATTTATTCACATCCAGATTGAACATATTAAGCCCTGCCTTCAAACCAAAAGAAAGTTTAGTGTCCGTATTAAAAATGGGTATGCTATATGAAAAATCTGCAGTTATATTATCTTCAGAAGAGGGACCTACACGATCACTTACAAAATTAACACCCAGTCCAACTCTTTTTACCCCTACAGGAGAGTTAACTGAGAAGTTTAATGTTTCTGGTGCACCATCTAAACCTACCCATTGGGCACGGTACATTCCATAAGCACTAAGCATTCCTCTACTACCTGCATAGCCTGGATTTATGTTCACAGTATTATACATATACTGACTATATTGAGAATCTTGTTGCGCATTTACGTCCTGAAGGCAAAAAATAAGACTACCCAGTAAGAAAAAAAGTGTTTTATTAAATTGTATTCTCATTCGTTTTTTTTTACTGATTAGTTACCATTGAGATATAGATAACCTGCCTTTTTGAAGATATTTTTTTCATCATTCCCATTGGTATAATCAAATTTGAGTATATAGAAATAAGTTCCTGTAGGCAATTGCTTTTCCCCCTCAATATTCAATCTGCCATTAGAAAAACCATCAAACAAATCCCCATCTTCTCCGTAGTTATCTGTTTCAAAAACTTTAACTCCCCATCTATTGTAGACTTCTACCTGAAGATTTTCGGTACAGGTATTTGAAGCTCCTGTATTGATTTTGAGATAATCATTTACGCCATCATTATTGGGTGATACTGCATTATAAACTGTTATTTGGCAGGGGAGAACATTAGAATCGTCCATTCTGGCTAATGTAAAAACACCCCCCTCTTTAACAACAGTTGAAACTGTTTGGTTGTCGTTACTTACAATTCCTCCCTCATCTATCCATCTATTTTCTTCTACATCCCACCTGACAATGTGAATAGAACCTTCTCGAGGTTCATGTAGTATTCCAGCTGGAGTTGTATTCTCATTCCAGGAAAGGGTAATAAATGTATCTTCTGTATTTCCAGTATTTTCAATTATCCAGTATTCCTGGTCATTAATAAGTTCTACAAAATCGGGACGTAAATGATGAGGATATAGAGCATCGCTGTTTTCCAGTATATATTTAGACTCTATAATACTTGCTTCATTTGATAACTCTGAAGTTCCGGCATACCTGTAAAAACCACCATCTCCAATTGGAAAAATAAAATCTTCGGCACCGTAATGTCCTACCCTACCGTCTACATGACTGTTATTGGAAGTATTGATATGACTAGAGTTTTCTCCAAAAAATAGACTTCCTCCGTAATTATCGTTGTCGATAATACCATACAAGAAGCTGGACTCTCCCTCAATAGTTATGTCTCCTGATAAATGAAATGGAGATAACTGACTCTGGTTGTTAAATTCAGTATTATAAAAATAACTTTCCTGACTCCCTGAGATCTCCTGATTAGCCGCACCCAGAAAACGGATTAATCCTGTATTTTCATAATAATTGATAATACCATCATTATTAAAGTTCCTGTATATAAAAGTTTCTCCATCATTGTAAAACTCTCCTGCATCTGCATTGTTAAAATTATTAACTACAGAAAATTGAGTATTCACATTCACATAAAGTGTCCCCAGATTTGTAGTCTGGGCTGAAGAGTTTATTGAGAAACCCAATAGTGAAAATAGCATTGTTGAATACTGATAAAGGTGCTTCATACCTAATTATTTTGAGCTTTGGATGGCAGCATAGGGTTACTTATTATACCACATCTCTTAGTGGTCACTGCTATAATATTTGTTGGTTGAGATTCACATTGAAACCCGTTCGTCTCGGTAATAGTTATTCTTCTAAATAAAGTTGAAGTTCTAACCACACCTGGTTGATAACTCTCACCGGATGCTCCAGACACCTCTTCCCATATAATTCCTCCATCAGTAGAAAACTGCCAACGGTAACTAACAATACCATTTCCACTGCCAGATGATTGAGAGGTAATTACCCCTGGAATGCGACCCGAACATATTTCCTCTCCCCCACTTATACTCCCGGCTTCCGGATTTTCCAATACAATAACTTCAATTTCTGCAAGATCACTTTCACAGGTGCCGTTAGTTTGTGCCACATAATAAATGGTTGACCCAGGGGTACTGGTGCTGGGAGTAAATGGAATATTAGATCCCGTACCTCCCTCGTTTAAAAACCATCTTAAAGTAAATCCCTCATTTGCTGCTGCAGTTAAAGGTTGTGCCTCTTCTCCTTGACAATAATAGACGGGACTTGTTACTGTGGGAACTAATGGTGCCGGAATAATCTCAATAGAATCTTCATTATTTCCTAAATTCTCGGGTGGCTCAATATTTTCAGCGTTTGTGCCACTCGAGCTTCTAAGCTCCACCACAGCTGAATTAGTATAACCCTGACTGGCATTCACCGTATAATAAATCTTGGGAAAAGAAAAACCTGAACTTAAAACCCCACTACCTGTTTTGGTAAAAGTATATGTACTCCCTGTGTTGGTGTAACTCCATCCGCTATTGCTGGGATTAACAATAGTAGCTCCTGGAGGAAGTGTCTCTGTGACCACTACCTGATTGGTGCTGCTATAGTTTAAATTGTTAGACCCTAAGTTAGTAACTTCGAGTGCGAATCTATTTCCATTTGTGCTATCTAAACAAGATTGATCTACAGTTTTGTTAACTACCATATCTATTCCCTCTGCAATTACGGGAGTATTGACTACAGAAGTATTATTTCCTAAATCCTCATCTGATATATCTGTTGGTAAAGCACTTACAACGTTAGTGACAATATTACCTGCAGGAACTTCCTTTAGCCTGCCCGAAACCTTTATTATACCAGCAGAATTAGCAGAAAGATTTAAACTCCCGGTAAATTCATTAATTGAAGAATTGACAGGTAAACTTGTACCGGCTAAAAAACCTTCAGCTGTAATATTGGTTATCTCAAAGACAGAGGGATCCAATACATTGCCTTCACCATCTGTTAACTTATCTTCAAATTGAATATTCTCTAATGCTCCATCTGTATCGTTGACTATTTCAATATTGTAAGAAATCTCATTTTCATTATTCCCTACATCAATACTTCTTAAGGTACTTTTATCGGTCTTTTTGATAACTCGCAAATTTCCCGGAGTGGTTACCAACACATTACGTATTTCGTGAAAGTTGAACGAACCCCCGGTAGATGCTGCAAAACCAAGTTTTAATAGATTTGGTGGTACATCACTGGTGGTGTATGTAATCAATTGTGTGAAATTACCATCGTAAGTTTTGGTCCACCTCACTATAATCTCATAACCCGCACTTCCTCCAAGTGGGATTATTTCGATTTGAATTCTTCGATAAAATGTTGAGTAATCCGGGCGTATGCTCCTAACAGTATTATAATCTATTTCGTTTCGAGCTCTAATCGTGTTTGCTGTCCCACTTCTATCTCCAATTTTTGCTCCTGCTAAAAAACGGTTAGTGGTGGAACTGCTGTTAGTGGTTGGACCTCTCAACACAACAGTATTGGGAACTTCGGCTGCATTGTTTCCATCCATAGCTATTCGCCCAATTCTTCCTTCATTATTGTTTCCAAAATTTCCGTAAGAATCTAAACCAATTCCTACATATCCCCCTGTTACTCCTTGTTGTGTACCTGCATTAGTATTAGGCGCATACCCTAATGATCCTCCATATCCACCTAAATTAAAATCTTGTGGCTCAACAGTTCCATCAAATAAGAACACCCCTATACCATCTGCTCCGTTATTTGAATCATTCCTGCTTCTCCACATGATATATTCAAAGTCTACAAGAACACCCAATGTTGACGGGAATGACTTATTTACATAAGCAAAACCTTTACGGTTACCAACATCCTCTGTTAGTCTCAACCACCCATCATTCACAGGATCAGCCACGCCAGAAGTAAGATAAGCACCGTCTCCAATTATAATATCATTTGATGCATTACCTTTAAAACTTTCTGTTATGGTAAACTGAGCATTTACCTGAATACTAAGCAGTATAAATACGATAAATGGAAAAACAGGTTTCACTTCAATATTTCTAAACATTTCTTGTATGCATTTTGATTAAATAAATGTTTTGTATAAAAACATTTTGAGTTATGGTTTTATAACAAAAACAATATTCATAAATGATCCCACCGTTATATCTGCATTATTTAGAACATCATAGCTTAATACTCCACTATCTGAAACACTTACATTCTCAAAAACATTGGTATCATACCAGGTGATATAGTAATCTAATTCACTCGCTGGTAGCACAGGAAGCGTTGTTGTGGACCCCGGATTCACTACCAGGCCAGATCCAAATTGATCGGCATAGCGCTGGTGTAGATCTATTTCTCCAAATGTTTCCCCCGCAGGCACCTGACTTGCATCGGTAGGGATGATAATAGATGGCATATAGAAAAATTTGGGCATGGCAGATTTTATTTGAGTAATAACGTTCTCTTCATTTGTGTAAGTAAATGTTCCGTCTAAATTATCTTCTAGAGGAGAGACAATGGATGCATTTTCCTGAATCTCATCTAAAGCATCCTGAACATTTACGGCAGTTAACCCGCTGGTTGTATTGTCATAAATTAAAGCATCGGCATTAGTGTCAATTGAAGCAATTACAGCTCCAGTGGAATCTGTGAAATTGTACAAACCAGATGCTGCATCATAAACAACTTCAACTGAAAGCACATCAAATTCAACATCAGTACCGTCATTACTAGTGAAAGTGTAAGAACCATCAGCATTATCCGTTAAGTTCGACTTAGATACTGTTCCAAGAACGGTTGTTCCATCAGCTCCAAGCAAAGAGAAACTCCCATCTTCATTATCTTCAATCGCAAGGTTCCCAAAACCGGTTTCCAGTTCGGTAAACAATTCCTCTAAAGCTGACTGGACATTAGTGGCTGTAAAACTGTTGGTGGTGTTATCAAATGTAATTGCATCGGCATTAGTGTCAATTGAAGCAATTACAGCTCCAGTGGAATCTGTGAAATTGTACAAACCAGATGCTGCATCATAAACAACTTCAACTGAAAGCACATCAAATTCAACATCAGTACCGTCATTACTAGTGAAAGTGTAAGAACCATCAGCATTATCCGTTAAGTTCGACTTAGATACTGTTCCAAGAACGGTTGTTCCATCAGCTCCAAGCAAAGAGAAACTCCCATCTTCATTATCTTCAATCGCAAGGTTCCCAAAACCGGTTTCCAGTTCGGTAAACAATTCCTCTAAAGCTGACTGGACATTAGTGGCTGTAAAACTGTTGGTGGTGTTATCAAATGTAATTGCATCGGCATTAGTGTCAATTGAAGCAATTACAGCTCCAGTGGAATCTGTGAAATTGTACAAACCAGATGCTGCATCATAAACAACTTCAACTGAAAGCACATCAAATTCAACATCAGTACCGTCATTACTAGTGAAAGTGTAAGAACCATCAGCATTATCCGTTAAGTTCGACTTAGATACTGTTCCAAGAACGGTTGTTCCATCAGCTCCAAGCAAAGAGAAACTCCCATCTTCATTATCTTCAATCGCAAGGTTCCCAAAACCGGTTTCCAGTTCGGTAAACAATTCCTCTAAAGCTGACTGGACATTAGTGGCTGTAAAACTGTTGGTGGTGTTATCAAATGTAATTGCATCGGCATTAGTGTCTATTGAAGCAATTACAGCTCCGGTGGAATCTGTGAAATTGTACAAACCAGATGTAGCATCATAAACAACTTCAACTGAAAGCACATCAAATTCAACATCAGTACCATCATTACTAGTGAAAGTGTAAGAACCATCAGCATTATCCGTTAAGTTCGACTTAGATACTGTTCCAAGAACGGTTGTTCCATCAGATCCAAGCAAAGAGAAACTTCCATCTTCATTATCTTCGATCGTAAGGTTCCCAAACCCGGTTTCCAGTTCTGTAAACAATTCCTCTAAAGCCGACTGAACATTAGTGGCTGTAAAACTGTTGGTGGTGTTATCAAATGTAATTGCATTTGCATTAGTGTCTATTGAAGCAATTACAGCTCCAGTGGAATCTGTGAAATTGTACAAACCAGATGTTGCATCATAAACCACTTCAACTGAAAGCACATCGAATTCAACATCAGTACCGTCATTACTGGTGAAAGTGTAAGAACCATCAGCATTATCCGTTAAGTTCGACTTAGATACTGTTCCAAGAACGGTTGTTCCATCAGATCCAAGCAAAGAGAAACTCCCATCTTCATTATCTTCAATCGTAAGGTTCCCAAAACCGGTTTCCAGTTCTGTAAACAATTCCTCTAAAGCCGCCTGGACATTAGTGGCTGTAAAATTGTTAGTGGTGTTATCAAATGCAATTGCATCGGCATTAGTGTCTATTGAAGCAATTACAGCTCCAGTGGAATCTGTGAAATTGTACAAACCAGATGCTGCATCATAAACCACTTCAACTGAAAGCACATCAAATTCAACATCAGTACCATCATTATTAGTGAAAGTGTAAGAACCATCAGCATTATCCGTTAAGTTCGACTTAGATACTGTTCCAAGGACAGTTGTTCCATCAGCTCCAAGCAAAGAGAAACTTCCATCTTCATTATCTTCGATCGTAAGGTTCCCAAAACCGGTTTCCAGTTCGGTAAACAATTCCTCTAAAGCTGACTGTACATTAGTGGCTGTAAAATTGTTAGTGGTGTTATCAAATGTAATGGCATCGGCATTAGTATCAATACTGGCAATTGTGGCTCCAGTACCATCGGTAAATGTATAGACACCCTCAAGGACGGTCACGTTTGTAGTATTAGCATCTATAACTATTTGAGTGCCATCTACTGCGGTATGAGTATAAGTGCCATCATTATTACTAACCAATACATCTGTAGTATTATCAAGGTTATTTTGAATCTCATCTAAAGCATCCTGAACATTTACGGCAGTCAATCCACTGTTGACATTATTATAATTCAATGCATCAGCATTGGTATTAATTGTAATATGCTCCCCGTTAGTATTGGTTAAATTATAGGTACCATCTTCATTATCAATTAATTTCGTGGTGTTTGCATCAAAAATTGTCTCTATACCACTTCCGGAAGAAAAAGTAAAAGTTCCGTTTCCATTGTCGATTATAGAAGAATAGGTAACGTTATCTTCTAAAAGCGATATAATCTTCTGATAAACAGATCCGTTACTACTGATATTTTTAATAACATCGGAAGGAACATCTATTGTTGTAAGGGAATTATCCTCACTAATATAAGTGTATGTACCATCAAGATTATCCACAAGACGGGTTATAGTCTCATTGGTAATATCATCTAATTTGATGTTTATTTGATCCCCTGCTTCATTAAAATAAACAAATGATTGATTCTCAATATTCCAAACAACATTATTTGCAGGAATACCAGGATTTGTTTGTGTTGTTGATGTTATTCTATTCCATATACCGGCATACCAGTAGTAATAACCTGGAGTTAAACCACTGGAGTTAGTGGTGTTAAAAACCAATAGACTTTCAACATTCCCATTTGTAATTGTTGTTTGGTCTGTTAGACTGTTAAGTGGAACCTGGGGGATGAGAATTCCCCGATCTGAAGCCACAATTTCTAGCTGACTGGATAAGTTGGGCATATCCGTTCCTATACCTACCTGGGCATTAATAGTAAAACTAAAAAATAAAATTGCGAGGGGTAATAGTTTCTTCATATATATTCAATTTTGAGCTTTTTAAACCAGCAAATAGTTTTAGAGAAGGATGGAAATTTTATACGATACAGTTTCTTTACGAATCAATAAATTGAAGATCTCTTGTAAGCCAATTACCTTTTTTTTAAAAAAAATAGAATTCCTACTCTTTTAGATGTGAAGGGAATTACTAGGACATCGACAAGACCTTTTTATCTCGCGTGCAAAAAAAGGATAACGAGCGGAATTACAAGCATACAATCCCAGCATGAGTGTATCCATATTCAATTTGGATACTTATCCAATCAAAGAAATAGGTGAGATGCGGGGTACAGGAACCAAATTATCACTCTGCTAACTGTAAGAAAACTTGCGTAAAATAACTGCACTCTTTTTTATCCGTAAAATCCATTTTTTGCCTTATTGTAGATTTACACTTATTATTACAATAAGGATTGTGCTATTGTAGTTTACCCCTAATTTTACAATAGTGAGTTCCTTATTGTAAAACGGACATGAGTTTATGAAAAAGTGGTTTATCAAAATAGTCCCACTTCTGACACAGCCACCGGCAAAACTCCTCTTTAATTTCAGGATATGTTGCAAGAAATCCTGTTGGTGGTGAGGGTCTTATTTCATAATCATACGATAACCTTTAAACTTTTTGTCCTGATGAAGTTTCATACACATTCCAGATGTTGGTATTTGACAATACTTTAGAAGCCCCGGGAACTTATATTAGGTAATTGGATTCAAGAAAGCTTTTAAAGTAATTGACTCTTGGTTTAATTCATCTAACACTCCGCCTAGAATTTCCTCTTTAGCTTTGGCCGGATTTGATTTCTCCCTATCTGAATAGTATTACTTACCAGGCTAGTCAAACCTAAATTATTGTATATATTGTATATAAAACAGCCCGTAAAAAATAACCCATAATTTTTCCATTAATTTCCAATAGATCTTTACCAACCTGTTCCTGATCCGGCTGTATTAATCCAAAGGGAGTCTTTTCCGGCTTGTAATATTTCTCTTTGGATAATTTAGATATTTTACCCGCTTCTACCATCCGGTTTAAAGCTTTAATCACAGCTTCATTTTTTTCACCTCTACACTAAAATCTTCATAGGTAAAAACATAGCCCCTAGGGAATCTATTGATGGTATTAGCTATGTAATCAGTTATTTTCAAGAATTACTGTTTTTTTCAAATGTGGAATTTTGTCCAGTTTATTATTAAAAAAACTGGACATTTTTTAAATAAATTGGGGATAACTGTAGACCCACTATATTTCTTTTAGTCCCGAAGATATTTTAAAAATCCAAAGGGAAATGTGAGAGAATTATAATAAACAAAAATGAATTTCTATCCTTAATATTTCCAGGATTCGCCAATGGATTCTGGTCTTGGCACATACAGGTTAGTAATTTAGATCTCGTTCTCAAGCCCCAATATCTACCATAACTTACCTGCGCGGGATCCGATGCTGTTTTTATAGCGTACAGTGGTTAAGCGTTAAATAAAAACAGCATTGGGCGCATTACGGAATGTTATGGTTTTGCAGCCAGTTTTTATATGCTTCTCGTCGACCTGGATTCTCCTTTAAATATTCACCATATTGAAATGCCGGATAAACATCATTTTTATCATTTTTTGAATTCTCTAATTGAAGACCCATATAACAGATTATACTAATTAAAAGGACCAGCACACTTCCAAAGAGGATGCCCATACTCTTGGGGAGTATATATGCCTTCTTTAGCTTTTTATCAATAGCTTCTAATTTATCTGCCATTAAAGCATCTTTCTCCTGTTGCTTCTGAAAGAAAAAACCTAATTGCCTTTCCATCACTTCGGTACTTATTGGAATGCTATGACTTTGAAGTTCATTTGTCATCTTCCTCAACTGCAAAAGGGCAACCTGAAAGTCCTGAATTTCATCACTCATCAGCTCCATGATCTCATCTATTTTCTTCATCTCATTGTATTTTAATATCCCATTCCTATTCCTGGATCCAGAGCTCTTTTGATGGTCTGTTTGATCAAATCTTTGGCTATTTTATTTATGAGGCCGGTACTAAGTTGTACGGTACTGCTAAGTAGCTGAAGAGAACGTGGTGGCTCTTTGAGCTTTGTGATACTATTGTTTTGACTGATTCCCAAAATAATTTTATTGCCACTCATACTCCTGTGGATTTCACTACCCTTCAGATTTATACCATTGTATTCAAATCTAAAACCCTGCAACTGCCTGGATCTGTTAATACTTGGAATAACCTTTACCCTATGTACCTGCATCTTCTGTATATACTCATCAAGAGATTTAGGTTTTGTTTGGAGAATTTTCTCATGTATGAATTGAACTTCTTTGCGGTGATGTTGAAGCTCAACTAGCCTGGCTTGTTGCACTTCCCTTACTCTTTTAAGGCCTAACTCCCTTGCAATGCTATCTGCGGCAATTTGACTTCGTTTTCCAATAAAGCTGTCTTTATAAACTTCCCCCGTGAGGCTAACGCGGTTGGCATAAATATGAATGTGAGTATGGTTCTTATCCCGATGAACAAAACCTATGGCCTGATGATTCTGAAGATTCATTTTTATTAAGAACCTTCGAGCGATCTCACCCAATCCTTCCGAGGTCATATTCTTTCCATCTTCTATGGTTGGACTTACTATAAAACTAAGAGTGTTTTTGGAGCATCTTTCATGCTGGGATTGGATAATTTGGAATTCTTCTGTGATCTCCCGGGGATTGTCTCCCGCAAGGTGTTCTTTAAGTACTACCTCTGCCTCCTTTTCCTGATCCCATCCATAGGCTAACGATGCCTTTGTTCTTGAGATGGCGTGTCCTTTACCTATCATTTCTTGAAATTTTGTAAGTGAGTTCTAATTTCCTCAGCAAGCCGCTCCACCGTTGCTGCTAACTTTGGATCCCGTTTTTTGAACATATTACTAATTCGGGTAAAGTTGTTCTTATACTCCACCAACATCCGATAGTATTCTAATTGTTCCGGTGTTAACCTTTCCACAATGTTTCTTTCAAAGGCAGTGGAGCGAATATATTCCGAAAGGGATATTCCTGCCCTGGCTGCTCTTTTTTTGAGTAGCTTTTTCTCATAAATTGAGCATCGGATTTGAATGAATTCCCTTTTCATCTATTTTTCTTGTTAGCCTTTGCGACCTCCGGGAGTAAAGCAAGATTGTCATGACAATGACACATCTTGCTTTGCTTCTCAAAACGATAATCATGTGTAGCTTTAATTAATTTAAGTTGTGCTACTTCTTTTTTTATACACATTCAAAATTTGAACAATCTGCTTACTTACAAGCATTTCATTCAAGTCCTGAAAATTTTTGTAAAGACTACTCTCATCCTTAATGTGAGAATAACTTTTAAGCAAGTTTTTCGTTGCTGTTCTTCCAGATGGATCCCTGTCCAGGTATAAGGTTACTGCTTTATAGTTTTTACAAATAGGATGCACTTCAGGAATAAAAGAGAGGGAATTTAGAATAAGAAGATCTGCTCTCTCTATTTCCTCTGAAGCTATTACTGCCAATGATAACAGGTCAAACATTCCTTCAAGTACAATTAGCTTTTCTCCCCCCTTCTTTAAGTAGGAGTAGCTTTTAGGTGTAGTAGAACTTTTACAATAAAGATTTCTCAATTCCCAGCCCCCTAAATGATTTTTAAGGCCAAGAGCAAAAAACGTCTTTCCATGGCATTCATACCAGATCTCTTTAGAATAGGTTGCTGCTACATGAAGTGGAATCTTTCGGGAGGACAGATACTCTTTTAGTGAATAATGTTCTATAGGCAGGACCTTAAGGATCTTGTTTTTTGGTTCCTTTATTTGGCTCTTTTTCCTAAAGTTTAGATTGGATGGAGAAACCGGTAATCCCTCTGATAAATAGCCAAGTGCCTCTCCCACCGAACAGCCTGAAATTAAACATACCAGGTCAATCACATTACCTCCTTTTCCTATTCCGAAGTCATACCATCTGTTGAGCCCCATAGAGACCTTGAAAGAGGCCTGAGTTTCTGACCGCAGGGGACTCAGAAACCAGGCTTCTTTTTCCGATTTATGACTGGGAAAGTGCCCTAGCTTTGCCAGCGTTTTGACGATGCAAATGCTACGGGCTGTTTCACAGTTCATTCCTTTTGTTTTCATCAGCTTTTTATTTGGTAGTGTTTGCTATGTTTTACAACTCTCCTTTCTTTTCCTTCTTTTGTCATCAAATAAATTTTTGATGACAATTTGATGACAATTTGATGACAGCTGAAACCCTTACTATTATTGGTCTTATCTTACTTTGTCATCAATTCATCAAAAAATAAATAGTATTTCAAAGTTTTACCCTCAATAGCAGCTTCCATTTTGATGAAATGATGACAGCAGCTGAAACCTCCCGCAAACACTGGAGATTCCCTGTCATCGTTTTGTCATCATTTCATCATTTTTCACTTCGGAAGAGAGAATTCAGCTGATTTTATCATCCTCGAAATTCTCCAGAAGGAAATTTTTCTTTATAGTGAAATAGCGTCCTTTAGCTTCTATAAAAGATGTAGAACCATCTCCCCAGAGCAGGAACTTTTGGTAGCGGTTGGAATTGGGCTGATTCTCCAGCTTCCAATCCTTCTTCAGGATTTTCCGGATTTGGGTAAGATCGGTTCGAAGTCGGGATTTACTAATGGCATTAAAGGCATCCATCGGACAAAGATTCAGCTCCTCCATATCCTGATTTTCCATCACCATTAAAAGAATATTAGCAAGTTCCCTTTCCACCCTGTTCCGGTTATTCTGCACCAGTTTTTTCAAGGCAGGTGTTTCTATTTGATCAGCAGAAAACCACATCCGGGTTTGGTGCCTGGAATAAAGCTTTCGATTCTTTAGGTAAAACAGAAATGCAGGAACCTCTTTGGCCAGGGATTCCAGGAATTCTGTCTGCTCTTTCTTTATCACAGGAACCTGTAGTACCCAGAAGCGGGTTTCGTGATGGTCTATCTTAATGAAGTTCTCTTCATTGTTACTGCAGAGGATGAACTTTCCGAAGAATTCCACTTCCCGCTTGTCCTTCCCTTTTGCCTCCAGTTTATTGATATTGGTGGTACTTAAGTATTTAATCCTTTCGGTTAGCTCTTCTTTATTAAACAAGACTTCATCTATGCAAATCAGAAGTTTATTCGCCCAATCGGCATTGAACTGGCTGGTAAAGCTATCATTGGTGAGATAGGTAAGGTTATTTTCAAAAATGAGTTTCAGCCATTTAAGAAAAGTACTTTTCCCGGTGGAACGTTCCCGCGAGACCAGGCATAGTATAGGTAGGATTTGTGTAGGCTTGATAAAAAGGAGTTGCAGGTAATCCAAACCCAATTCGTAATGAGCCCCAAATATATGTTTGACAAAACTTAAGGAAGTAGTACATGCTCCCTTTTCCGGGACATGATTTAATGGAGCATATGTATTATAAAAATTGTGGTAGGAGGATTTAAAATCCAGATGATCCGGGATACATGTGAAGCCATCATATTTTGGAATTGCAGCAAGGTAAGTTTTCCCATGGTCCTGCCTGATCGTTTCAATATTCCATGGAACCAGCGATTCATTCACATGGCCTGAAATGCTTGGTGCTTTTACCAATTTGTAATATTGGGTTCCTACTCTGATGTATACCTCTTCCCGTTCCATGTGTACAAAAAACCATTTTCACTTAATGATGAATCACCTGGTATTTTGCAAATCAGATCTTAAGGGAATTATATTCCCTCATTGTCTACCAGAATGAAAATATTCAGGTGCCATTTAAAATCTGCTATACATATTATAATACTCTTAAGAGCTCCATTGCAGCTCATATTTCACAATTACAGTATTTGGCAATTTGACTTTCGTTCAGCAAATATTACATAAGATCCAGGACCTTAATTTTCTGGTTTAGTGTTTTAACGGTTAAAATCAATAGATTTATCATATTATCACCAGACTGCCCCAAATGATTAAAATTTTTGAAATATTGACTAAACATGTTTTTGCAACTCAGGAGTGTTACCCGATGCTTTACTGTTCAACTTTTGCTGTAGCAATTCCATATCTTCACTCACTTTCCTTTCAATTACCTTGGCATAGATCTGAGTTGTAGAAAGTTTTTTGTGTCCTAAAATTTTTGATACCGTTTCAATCGGTACTCCATTAGTCAATGCAACAGTCGTTGCAAAGGTGTGTCTGGCCAGGTGAAAAGTCAGGTTCTTTTCAATAAGGCATATTTCAGCAATTTCCTTTAAATAACTGTTTATCTTTTGATTGGAAATCGTGGGCAGCAGACTATTATTTAAAAGGCAACTTTGATCATGTTTATAATCCTCAATTAGGCTGATTGCTTTGGACAGTAAGGGAAGTTTAACCTGATTTCCATTTTTCTCTCTCCTGGTGATTATCCAGAATTTTTTGTCTATTCCAATCACCAGGTTCTGAGGAGTAAGAAGCATGAGATCTGCATAACTGACTCCGGTATAACAGCTAAAAATAAAAAGATCTTTTACCTTTTTAAGCCTGGATAATTCTGGTTGAAAATTCTCAATTCTCTCCAGTTCATCGGAAGTCAAGAATCCTCTTTCTTTCTGTACGAGATGAGGTTTGAATTTGACAAAAGGGTCCCGGTCTATCCATTCAAGATGAAAGGCCAACGTCACCATTTTTCGTAAACGTTGAATATGTTTCATTACTGCATTGTGCTGGAGGCGTTTTTGGTAATGCCGAGGCCGGACAGCTCTAAGGTAGTTTTCAAATTTTATGATAAACCCGTAATCCAGTTCTTTCAGATAAAAATCTTTTCTCCCATATTCCTTCTTTATAAACTTTCTGATATAATTTTGACTTGTGATATAAAGACGAGAGGTATTATATTTCAGTTTTGAAAACATATTTTCATTGTGATACTTGAACATGTCTTCCAAAGAAAAAAGATGCTCCATATCACCAAAATACCTGGCTTTAATATTTTCCGGAGAGATTACCTTCCCCTCTACCCTTAATTCCTGATAACACTGGAAGAGCCTGGAATGTTCCTGATCCAGGAACTGGTTCAGTTCTTTAGATTTGAAACCTTTACCTATGAGTCTTTGTTTTCTGGAATCCCACAGGTCTACCTCGGCCTTTCTCTTTAGGCTTATATTTAATTTCCTTCCGTTCACAGTGATCCTGGCGTAAACTACAGCCAGGTTATCTTTTGCTCGTTGAGAATAAATCCAGAATAAAACCGAAAATGTTGACAGAGTACGCATAATTGATGACTTTAAGTTGAACAATTTCACGAAAGTCAAACCACCAATTGTGCTGCTTCACAGAGTATCAAGATAAGAATTCAAACCGAAAATATGTTGACGATTTGTGAACTTTTAAGTGCATTTTATTTAATATCAGTTGATATCAAATAAAATGCAAAATCCTGATAATCATAAGATTAACAGGATTTTGATTTCTTTTAAAATGTTAAAAGTAGCCTCGCCAAGAATCGAACTTGGATCTAAAGTTTAGGAAACTTCTATTCTATCCATTGAACTACGAGGCCATGTGGGCGCAAATTTAAAAACTTCCTTTCAGTTTTAAGCCCGAAATACAGATTTTTTGAGGCTAAAGCTCATAAAACCTCCTAAAGGAATATTTATTACTTTTAAAAAAATATTTTGATCATGAAGAGCCTTTCTTTTCTTGCCATTTTTTGCTGCACTACACTCTTTTCCCAATCGGGAAATCCCGGGATCATGAAAGACGCCTTTGCACACACCTATTCTATTGTGGCAAGAGATGCAAAGACAGGCGAGATGGCTGTGGGAGTTCAAAGCCATTGGTTTTCTGTGGGTTCTATCGTTTCCTGGGGAAAATCGGGAGTGGGCGTTGTAGCCACACAATCATTCGTAAGCCCGGCTTATGGCCCACAGGGTTTAGAACTTATGCAACAGGGAAAAAATCCTTCCGAAGCATTGGGGATTTTGCTGGCGCAAGATGAAGGAAAAGAATACCGACAGGTGGCCTTTTTGGATACTTCAGGAAATACTGCTGCCCACACCGGTGAAAATTGTGTAGAAGCTGCAGATCATATTAGCGGTGAGAATTATTCGGTACAGGCTAACATGATGCTCAATGCCACTATAGTACCCGCTATGCAAAAGGCTTTTCTTGAAAATGCTAAATTACCACTGGCCGAAAGGGTGCTAAAAGTACTACAGGCTGCCGAAGCTGCCGGCGGTGACCTTCGCGGAAGCCAATCGGCCGCCATCATTGTTGTTGGTCCCGAAGAAGTTGAAAATCCATGGGAAGAAAAGAAGATCGACCTGCGGGTAGACGATCATCAACAGCCACTGGTAGAGCTGGAACGCCTGCTCAAAGTTGCCCGGGCTTATGAATTTATGAACCGCGGAGACCTTGCCATGGAAGAAAGTAATGTAGACAAAGCACTTGAAGAATACGGCAATGCCATGAAGCTTTTCCCAGACAACCTCGAAATGCAGTACTGGACGGCTGTAGCCCTTGCCAACAGCGGAAGAATGGACGAAGCAAAACCCATTTTTGAAGCTATTTTTAAAGAAGATGAGAACTGGAAGGAAATGACCCGCAGGTTACCCTCGGCCGGCCTTCTTAACATACCGCAACAACAACTGCTAAACCTGATAAAATAAGATGAAAATGAAAAATTTAAAACTCAGCTATCTTACCATGGCCCTCGGACTGGTTTTAATGTCTTCCTGTAAAGATGAAAAGACTGCAACCGAATCTACTCCACAACAAACTGCCGAAACCAGTACGCAGGCAGCTAATAGTGAAGAAGTAAAAGTGAATCCTGCTCACGGGCTTCCCGGCCACAGGTGCGATCTTCCGGTGGGAGCGCCATTAACGGCAAATTCCGCAGGCACTACCAGCCCTGCTGTTTCGAGCCCGGCACCTTCTACATCAGTTTCGCCGGTAAGGGTAGACCAAACGCCACAGGTAAATCCGCCACACGGGGAACCGGGCCATGACTGTACTATCCCGGTTGGAGCGCCGCTGCAAAAATAGTTTCCTAAAATGCCATTTTTGACACCCGTAAAAAGTTTATCAAAAATGGCATTTTTGAATCTGCTTCAGCATTAAGTCACCTCTTCAGAAAAAAGAAAATTTGAATTATTCTGTTTGATGAACTTGAAATATGACTGAAGTTAAATTGTTTCCTTTTTACTTCGGAAAAATTCTTATTTTCAGAAGAAAAAAATGGAAGAGGAAGCTTTGGAGTTCGCAACTAAAGCTCACGGAGAGCAGCAACGGAAATATTCAGAAGAAGCTTATATAGAACACCCGAAGCGGGTGGCAAAAATCGTAAAAAGCGTACCGCATTCCGCAGAAATGATTTGCGCGGCATATCTTCATGATGTCGTGGAAGATACTCCTGTGAAAATCGAAGAAATAAGAGAGAAATTCGGTCAAAAAGTAGCCAATCTAATTGCAGAACTAACCGATGAATACATGAAGGTAAATTACCCTCACCTCAACCGCAGGGCCCGTAAAGAGCGGGAAGTGCAACGCCAGGCCAACATAAGCAAAGAGGCAAAAACCATTAAATTAGCCGATGTTATTGACAACACTCCCGATATTGTGAGAAATGACCCCGGTTTTGGCCGCAAATATCTTTGGGAAATGGAAAAGCTAACGCAGGTACTCATTGGCGGTGATCCAATTCTTTTTGAAAAAGCCAGAAAAGAGGTGGCTGAAGGAAAAAAGGCTTTAGGCCTTAAATAAAAAAGCTACAGAAAATCCCCTTTTTGACACCTTAGGTGAAAGGACCTTCTGCAGCTTAATACAGATAATCAGGAAAACCTGTTTTCCTGATTATCTTTTTTCTTATTCCACTCCGCCACGGCGATTTGGAGATCGTGGCTCAGGCCATGTCTCCTGTTCTCCCGTACGGGTATTGATTGGTAGTTTGATTTGTTCCCTCGATGCCTTTTCGTCGTCTTCACTCGCCATGTAAGTAAGTACAGCCGTAAGAATAACGTTATTTCTCACGTCGTCAAAAACGATCTTGTCGTAAGTGTCACGGTTTGTATGCCAGGTATAGTTCCAGTAAGCCCAGTCTAAAGCAGTTAGATTAAAAGCCGGGGCTCCTGCTGCAAGAAAAGAAGCATAATCTGACCCGCCACGACCCGGTCTTCCGGGGAAGGTAGTTTGTACATGATCGGCAACCGTATCGGGCACTTTTGAAAGCCAGTCTTCCAGGTAATCATAAGCGTGCAAGAACCCATTCCCGGTGATACGCACCACTCTTCCGGTTCCATTGTCCTGGTTGAATACCGCCTGAATATTATCTACAATTTCCGGGTGATCTTCCACAAATGCGCGTG